>CANFJF010000003.1 GCA_947447355.1 Comamonadaceae bacterium | reverse complement strand
GCGGTCCAGCACGCTCAAGCTGGGCCGATGTTGGCAAACCCAAAAACAACATCGTGCGCAAGCCAGCACGAGCGGCGGTTGACAGGGTGTCGGTGGCGCCCGTGAAATCGTCGCCGTAGAAGGCGATTTTGAGACCGGACATCAGGCCACTCAGGTGCGACTCCATCGCCTTGCTACTTGCCAAAAAATGCCAATGCGGCGGCGAGCTCTGGCGCCTGCTCGGCGAATGTCGACAAGGAGCTGCCCGCGCGAGCAGCAGCCCATGCCTGCCGAATGCTGGCGACACCGGCGGCAGGACCGCCCGGGTGCGCCAAGATACCGCCACCTGACATGAACAGCAGGTCGTCACTTTTCACCGCCGCCCAAGTGGCTGGCACGGTACCGGCCCACTGACCGGAAGAAAATGCCGGCATGACGCAGTCGTCAAAACCATCCGTGAGCGGTGTGTAGCAGTCGTGTGCCGATTCGATGACTTCGTCGTCAGACTGCGAGAACTTGCCCTGCAATCCATGCACGTGCATGTGGTCGACACCGGCTAATCGCCACAGTGTCTGGTAGGCCTGAAACGACATCCCTAGCAACGGGTGTCGTGACAGCGCGCCATAACCATTGCGATGCCCGTGAATCGCCAGACCGGTGTGGCTGCGTAGCGTTTGCATACCGGAGTATCCGCAACAGTTGAGGCTGGCCATCACGCAGGAACCGCCTTCGCGTTCAACCAAGTCAGCGTGGCGCTTCATGGCGTCCGTCTCGTCGGTGATGTTGAAGGCCACCATGACATGCTTGCCGGTGCGCTGCTGGTGTTCGCGCACAACAGCCATCACGGCTGGCACACGTTGCGCCAGGGGCGCGTGGTCTGGGTCAGCGCAAACCTCATCATCTTTGATGAAGTCCACACCTGCTGCGCACAGGCGGCCGACCAACTCGGCGGTCTGGGCAGCCGAAAATCCGACATTGGGTTTGATGATGGTCCCGACCAATGCGCCTGTCGCGACGCCCGTGACCTGACGCGTCCCGGCTATGCCAAACCGCGGCAACTCGAACCGGGCCCGGTAGGTTGCCGGCAACGTCAGACTTTCTAATCGCAGGCCGCTGGTTTCGCCGAGGTCGTACAGATTGCCAGACACGGTGGCAGCCAGCGTCGGTAAATTGGCACCGACGTTGGCCACTGGAAACGAGATGCGGACGCGGGCGCGTCGCCAAGGCCCGGTGTGACCTTTGCGCTCTAGCAGCGCATTGGGCAAACTCGGCGCGTTGACCGATTCGAGCTCCTCGATATGTTCGACAGTTGCCCGCGCACGTTCGCGCAGTTCGTCGGTCTCGCCTTCGACTCGCGCAAAGGTTCCGCAGGACTGCTCACCCGCCATCACCTCGGCCACCTGCGCAGGCGCCAGCGGTGTTTCAATCAAATAGGTGGCTTCGAATCTGTCTTGCGTCATGTGGAGCGGTCTTACAGTTTGCTCAGATCAGGGAACGGCCGAACCGGATCGCTGCCGTCCCAGCCTTCAGAGGCCTGGCGAATGAGGTCAAACATTTTGCCCTTGGGTCCGGCCACTTCAGACAGTTCGATGACCGTGCCCGGATGGTATTCGGTGTCGAAATAGATGAAGCGACCGTTCTCGCCAACTTCGCCTTGCATCACCGGCTTGAAGCCTTGTTTGAGCAAGCGCTCGAGGTCGGCATCGTAGTCGGTCGTCCAGTAGGCGACGTGTTGCAAACCGGTGTTGCGTGCTGTCAAAAAATCACGGTACATCGACGGCACGTCATTGCGCGTCTGGATCAACTCGACTTGGACAAAGCCTGAATTCGCCAGTGCCACTGAGTTGTGGGGTTCATACGACACCCCCCGGTAGCTGTAGTTTTTGATCGGCACCTTGGGGTTGTAAAACCAGGGGCCAACGCCCAAGGTCTCGCTCCAGTGTGTCATCGCTGCTTCGATGTCGTTCACGACATAACCGAGTTGGCGGATCTCGCCGAAAAATTTGCTCATGGTGTCAGTCCGGTGGAGATGAATATATTTAACGGGCCAGGAAGCCGGTCGAGAACCAGGGCACGGCAGCCACCAGCGCCAAGCCGATCAGCAGCGCGCCCATGTAGGCCCAGATGTAGGGAATGCCTTCATCGGGATCGACCTTGCTGACCGCGCAAGCGCCGTAGTAGCCGACACCGAATGGCGGGGCAAAGAGGCCGATGCCCATCGCGAAAATCACTACCATGGCGTAGTGCACGTCGTGCACGCCGACCATGCGGGCAATCGGGAACAGCAGCGGGCCGAACAACACGATGGCAGGAATACCTTCAAGCACGCTGCCCAGGACGATGAAGGCGACGATGGACACCGCGAGGAAACCATAGGCACCGCCAGGCAAGTTGCCCATGATGCGCGCCAAGTCTTGGGAAAAGCCCGACTGCGTCAGTCCCCAAGCCATGGCGGTGGCGCAGCCAATGATGAACATGATCGCGCCAGTCAGCGATGCGGTTTCGATCAGCATCGGCCGCAGACGACGCCATGGAAACTGGCGGTATAAAAAGAGGCCGGCGAGCACCGAATAGATGATGCCGATGGTGGAGACCTCGGTGGCCGTCGCCACGCCCTCGACCACGGCAGCGCGGATCACAAAAGGCAGGATGATGGCGGGCAATGCGATCAGTAGCAACTTGCTGATTTCGCGTTTGCTGTAGCGCGCAACGGCGCTCAGGTCTTCATGGCGATTGCGCCACCACACCACGGTGCAGAGGGCTGCGCCTAGTACCACGGCGGGCAACAGGCCGCCAGTGAAAAGTGCGGCAATCGACACCCCAGTGACTGAGCCGATGGTGATCAGCACGATGGAGGGTGGAATGGTTTCGGTCTGTGCGCCGGTGGCCGACAGCAGCGCCACCAGATCGCCGGGCTTGGCGCCGCGCTTTTTCATTTCGGGGAACAACACCGGCGCAATCGCCGCCATGTCGGCGATCTTGGAACCCGAAATACCCGAGACCAAATACATCGCGCCGATCAGCACGTAGCTCAAACCACCACGCACGTGGCCTAGCAGGCTGGCAAGAAACTGGATCATGGCCTTGGCCATGCCGGTCATCTCGATCAACGCGCCCAGAAAGATAAAGAGCGGCACCGCCAGCAGAATCATGTGCGACATGCCTTCGTCCATGCGGCCGACCATGACCAACAACGGCGTCGAGGTCGTCAATGCGAGATAGCCGAAAGTGGCCAGGGCAAACGAGAACGCAATCGGTACGCCCGACAGCACTGTGCTGGCGACGATGATGACAAAAAAGATGATCAGGTTGAACTTTCCTAGCGGCTGCAGCAGCGGTTGCGCCAACCAGAACAGCAAGACCACAGCGGCAGTGCCGGCCAGTGCCATGCCCGTTTGCTTGAAGGAACTGATGCGCAACAAACGCAACACAGCCACGATGATCATCAACGCCATACCAACCGGTATCGCCGAGGCGCGCCAGGCGTTGTTCACTTCCATGGCGGCGGTGACGATGAAGCTTTCTTCATAGGCGTAGTCCGTGGCTGGGTAGATCACCAGCACCAGAAAAGCAATTGACGCGGTGATGGCGATGGTGTCGAGCAACGCGCGAATGTGCGGCCTGACGTTGTTGACCAGCGCCGTCATCCGCATGTGTTCGCCACGCCGCAAGGCCACGACCGCACCTAACATGGACAGCCACAAAAACAAAATGGATGCCAACTCGTCAGACCAAACCAAAGGCGCATGAAATACATAACGCGCGACCACACCCGCGAACAAGACCATGATTTCCACCAGTACCAAAGCAGCCGCACAGGTCTCGACCACAAGACCCAAGCCGCTGTCGATGCGGTGTGCCATGGCGCTCAGCGCGTTGGCCGGCGGTGTGCTGGCCGCAAGCGACTTGTCTGGGGAGTAGGACATGGTGGAAAGCTCCGGAATTAATGCAATTGACACGATTCAGACCGTGTCACGCCCGACCGTCTGGCTGAGACTGTCGAAACGTGACGACAGTCTCGGTGGAGAGGAAGACGGTTATGCCAGTTTGCCGACCGACTGCTCCAACAGACCCCAGGCCTCGTCGCCAAACCGGCCCTTCCATTCGCCATAGAAACCGGCTTCGCGAAGCTTGGCGCGAAAGGTGTCTGACTGCGGACGGTTGATGGCCAACCCTTTGGACTGCAGGTCAGTGACAACGGTCTCGTTGAGTTTCTTGATGTCCTCGCGCTGCTGCAAGCCAGCCTCGTTGATGGCGCGGGCCACAATGGTTTTCAGATCTGCCGGCAGCCGGTCCCATGCGCGGCCGTTGGCCACAAACCAGTAACCGTCCCAGATGTGGTTGGTCAATGAGCAAAACTTCTGAACCTCATAAAGCTTGGCCACTTGGATGATCGGCAGCGGGTTTTCCTGCGCATCCACGATCTTTGTCTGGAGCGCGGAATACACCTCGCTGAACTGAAGACTGGTCGGCGCAGCGCCAAGTCCCTTGAACATCGAAATGCTCAGCGGGCTGACCGGAACACGAATTTTCAGGCCGTCCATGTCTTTCGCATTGTTGATTGGCGCCTTGCTACTGGTGGTCTGGCGAAAACCGTTGTCCCACATTTTTTCAAACGCGTACAAGCGTGACTTGCTGATGGCGTCGCGTACATGCGCGCCCAGCTTGCCGTCCATGGCACCCCACACCTGTTGGTAATCAGAAAACGCAAAGCCGACGGCATTGATCGCGGCCACCGGCACCAGCGTGGCGATCACCAGCGCCGATGGTGTGAAAAATTCGATGCCACCCGAGCGCACTTGCGCCAGCATGTCGGTGTCGCCACCCAACTGGTTGTTCGGGAAAATTTTGATCTCAACCCGACCATTGCTTTCCTTCAGGATGCGGTCTGCGGCCTGTTGCGCGCGGATGTTCAGCGGATGGGTCACGGGCAGGTTGTTGCCGTATTTGTACGAGAACTCTGCAGCGCGAGCCATCGACGGCAAAACGGCCGCAGCGCCCACGGCGGAGACGGCGGACAGGGTGCGCAGAACGCTGCGGCGTGTGATGGCGGTGGTCAGGCTCATGGGGGTTGTCTCCAGTTTTGTTTTGATGTATTTTGATGCATCATTAAGCGAATAGCGACGCAACGATAGTTGTTGAGTCTCGAATGGTCAAACATAAATAATGATGGGTTTTGATGTATGAGGGTTATCCCTTACAAGCCTACAGGCTTGCAACAACGCGCCAGGGTCGCCGATATTGCGAAGGCCGCGAAGGTGTCGACAGCGACCGTCGACCGTGTGCTGAATCACCGCCCGGGTGTCCGCGATGCGACGGCCCAGAAGGTGTTGAAGGCCGCCGCTGAGCTGGACTACCTGCCCGACACCGCGCTCTATGCGGCGCTCGCCGCGCAACCCATGCGTCTGACCTTTTTATTGCCCGACGGCAGCAACCGATTTATTCGGATGCTGGGCGACACCGTGGGCTATTCGCAAGACCATCTGTCACCCTTCAACGTCAAGTGCCGCACGGAGCTGTTTGAAAGTTTCAACCCGCAGCAATTGGCCGCCAGCTTGCTGCGGCTGGGCCAGCGCAACGATGGCATTGCCTTCATGGCGCTGGAGCATCCAGCCGTGCGCGAGGCGGTGAGTGCACTGGCTGACAAAGGTGTGCCGACCATCACGCTGATCTCAGACTTGTCGGGCTCCAACCGCGCCGGCTATGTGGGCCTCGACAACCGGGCTGCGGGCCGCACGGCCGGTTACCTGGTCGGTCGCTTTATCGGGCCGGGCGCGCGAGCCGCCAAGGTGGCGTTGATTGCCGGCTCTTTGAGTTATCGGGCACATGAAGAACGCGAAGCCGGTTTTTTGCACGTCATTGAGGAGATGTTCCCGGCGCTGCAGGTGGTGGGTCTGCGCGAAGGGCAAGACGATGCGCAGAAAAATTACGAGCAAACACGAACATTGTTGGAGCAGCACCCAGACCTGGCCGGCATTTACAACATTGGCGGCGCCTCAGACGGTGTTGCTCGCGCGCTCAAAGAATGCGGGCGGGAGCACAAGGTGGTGTTCATCGGCCACGGCCTGACGCCCGACACGCGCGCAATGCTGATTGACGGCAGCATGGACGCCGTCATCACCCAGAGCCCGCAAACCGCCATGATGAGCTGCGTGCGCATGTTCACGAACCTGCGCGACAAACGCGAACTCATGAGTGGGGTGGATGCCGTGCGCAGTCAGGTGATCTTCCGGGAAAATCTGCCCTAGAAGGTACCCGAAACTATTCGATTTTGATGCCGCGCTGCACGATCACCTTGGCCCACTTCTCCCGCTCATTCGAAATGAAACTGGCGAATTCCTGCTGGCTCATGTGACTTTCGGTGAGCCCGGACTTCTCAAGGAAACTGCGGGTCTTGGCCAAGGCCAGCACGTTGGCGATGTCCCGGTGCAACTGCTGCTTCACGGCAACCGGCGTCGCAGCCGGAACGAAGAAGCCAAACCAGGAACTCGATATGACGCCGAGATCACCCAAGGTCGGCAACTCGGGCGCTTCGCGCAAACGCTCGATGCTCGCCACTGCAATGGCCCGGAGCTTGCCTTCCTTCACGAGCGCCATCGACGACGGGAAATGGAACATGGCATTGACGTGGCCCGCCAGCAGATCGGCCAACGCCGGGCCGGCACCTTTGTAAGGCACGTGGATCATCGACATATCCGTTTGAGCAGCGAGCAATTCAGCCGTCAAGTGGGGGCTGGAGCCGTTGCCCGTGGAGGCAAACTTGAGCGCCCCAGGCTTAGATTTTGCGAAGGCAATCAACTCCGCTAGGGTCTGAGCCGGCACCGACGGATGCACGTACAGCACATTGGGAGCGGTGGCCCCCATGGCAATCGGTGTCAGCGAGTCTGCGGTGTAGGGCAACGATGTCATCAGCACTTGATTGGTCACGTAACCTGTGCTGGTAAAGAGCAGCATATGGCCGTCGGCGGGCGCCCGAACCACCTGCGTTGTGCCGATCGTAGTGCCACCGCCACCGACATTTTTCACGATCACCGACTGCTTCCATTTGTCATTCAGTTCCTGGGCCACGTAACGCACGATGGCGTCCGTCAAGCCCCCGGGGGGATAGGGGACGATCACCTGCACTGGCTTGCCAGGATATGTCTGCGCGTACCCGGGCGTGGCGTTTAGGCCGAGAAAAATGACACCAACACAAACGGCGATGCGCAACATGAGACGAGACGAGTTCATAGCCATAGAAGTCATTTTTGGCACGTTAGATTCCAATCAGGTGCGGGGCAGTTCAATGTCGAGCACGATGTAACTGAGCGATTTGCCGTGGGGGTCAATCCGAATGGAGCGCGTGACGCCGCCGGCGAGTGCGTTCTCAATGACGAAATTGAGGGCGCGCAAGCGCGGTAATTCGTAGCGGTGCACCGGCCCTTTGGCCACGTGCTGATAGGCCGCCAATACCCGCTGCGCCGTCAGCTCGCGACGCAGTAGTTGCCAGCTGGCTTCGTCATAGGCGATGACGGCCACATTCGAGGTGTTGCCTTTGTCGCCAGAGCGCGCATGGGCCAAGTCATAGACGCGAACAGTCATAGGCCAGTCTCCAGACGAACTTCTGTGCGGACCCAACTGCGCGGCAGCAAGAGTGATTTCACCGCAATCACCTCGCGTGCGCCGAAATTAATGGCCCCGCCGGGGCCTGCCGGCCCCTGCATATTGAGTTGACGCACGGCATCGCCGAGCAAGTTAGCGCTGCGCCGATCCGGGCAACGCGCGGCGACGCGCAAACGCACCTCATACGGTTCGACCCGCACGGGGCCCTCGCCGTGCAGACTGGTCATGCCAATGATGTCGACCTGCAACTCGGAGGCGGTGCCACCTTCCATCTGAAAGCGCTCCTTCACCACTTCTCCGGCCAAACGCGCGCGGGCCACAGCGTTGATACCGGCATAGCCGATTTCGCCCACACCGATGTAGCCGTCAAAGTAGCCGATCACCGTCTTGTAAGTGGCCGTGCGTCCGGACGCCTGTGCGCCAAACGCCAGCACGCGGTCATGGGATTCCTGCAAGAAATCGACTTGCGTCAGGTCCATCACGCAGTCGGGCGTGATGTAGTGGGCCGGGTCATGAATTTCGTACAAGGCTTGTTCGGTGCAGGTCATGCGGTCTAGTCGCCCGCCAGAACCCGGCGTCTTGCCGATGACCACACGGCCGTCTTGCGTCACGTCAGCAAAGGGGTAGGCCAAATCGGCCAGGTTCGGCACATCTTTTTTCCCAGGGTCTGCAAAGTAGCCGCCCGTGACCTGCACAGAACACTCCAACAAATGACCTGCCAAGGTTCCCGCCGCAAGCCGGGGAAGGTCGTCATAGGACCAACGATGGTGGTGCATCATGACCCCCAAAAACAGCGACGGATCACCCACCCGTCCGGTGACCACGACTTCGGCCCCCGTATCCAAGGCCTGGCACACCAGATCGGCACCCAGGTAGACATTGGCTGAAGCCATTTTAGGCAACAGGTCTTCCAGCGGTTCATCGCCGTCCATGAGTTTTAATTCCGGGTGCTGTCGCACCAAATCGGTCACATCGTCACCGCTCACCACGGCACATTTCACGTCACCCAGACCGAGCTCCAGGGCCTCGCGGCGCACAGCACGGGCGGCCGCGCCGGGGTTGGCCGCACCCATATTCGTCACCATCCGCACACCCTTGCTGCGGCAGAGCGGCAAGAAGGCGCGCACCCGCTCTTCAAGCATGGGCGTATAGCCATGGTTGGGATTGGTCTTGCGATGCAAGGTCTCGCGGGCGATCGTGCGCTCGGCTAGACATTCGCACACCAGGTAGTCAAGTTCGCCCCGCTCGAGCAGTTGCACGCCCGGGTAAATCCGGTCGTCAGCCATGCCCGCGCCAGTTCCCACGCGAAGCGTGCCCTCACCGTGTTTGCCAATGGCCATTGTTTTTTTCCTTTTTTGTATCTGACGCGACACGAGGCTCGCATGACGGTCTAAAGATGAGAAGACAAGGGCTGGTCCGCCCCTGGAGATCCAGTTTGAGGATCAGGCGCTGGCGCGAATAACGGGTTGGCCAATGGCCTGATACAGCTGCTCAGGACTGCCGAGGCCCGAGGCCTGGGCCGCCTGCGCGCTGGAGAAGTCAAATACCTCCAACCAAGCGTCAGGCGTCGCAGCTTCCTCGAACGCCCGATAACGGGTACAACCCGGCACTGTCTGCAGACACCGTTGCGCATGCGCAAAGTCGGGCGGAACACTGGCCGGCACGATCACCACCGCGAGAGGCGCGGCGGCGGCGCCAGTGTCGAAGCTGCGCCGATAGTTGTTGCGCTTTTGTCGCTGAAACATAGCGCGAATCTTCACCGTCCAAGGGGTCGGGTGCGCCACCATGTCCTGAAACCCGGGGCCTGGTTCCACCGACGCATCGCGGGTTTCGTACAGCACCAGAAAGCGGTGTGCGGCGGCAGCGCAAAAGTAGCGAAAGCCACTCAAAAAGCCCTCTATTCCAACCACATGTGCCACGTGTTCTTGCTCATACCAGTCGTTTAATTCCTGATCGTTTTCTTTGGCGACATCTAACCAGACGGTCACCATACCTGTTGCATTCATGGGCATTCCTTGACGTATTGCTTGGCTAAATAAGACCCCGATTACTCGGGCTGGATGTTGGCGGCTTTGAACAATTGCTGCAACTTGACGGTTTCACTCTTCAGCATCGACGCAAACTCTGCTTGAGGAATGAACGCTGTGTCCACGCCGATTTTTGACAGTTGCTGGCGCACATCGGGGCGCTCCAGCGCGCGTCCCAACTCCTTGTGCACGCGCTCAAGCACCTCGGACGGCGTGCCTGCAGGCGCGACCATGCCGTACCACGCACCCGACTCGGCACCCGGCAAGCCAGCTTCGGACACTGTCGGCACGGCCGGCATCAGCGGCGAACGAGTGCTGTCCGCCATCGCAATGGCACGCAGCTTGCCGGCCTCCACCATCGGCAAGACGGGTGGCAGACCGGAGAACAAGACCTGGACACGGCCACCGATCACATCAGTGACGGCCTCGCTGTTGCCCTTGTAGGGCACATGCAGAATGTCGGTCTTGCTCAGGTACTTGAACAGCTCCCCAGCCAGATGTCCGCTGGTGCCGACACCCGCAGAGGCGTAACTGACCTTGCCGGGGTGGGCTTTGATATAGCTGATCAACTCGGCCAAAGTCTTCACGGGCAACGAAGGGTTGATGAGAATGGCGTTCGGACCGCGACCGATCAAGGAGATGGGGGCCAAGTCCTGGGCCGCGTCATAAGGCATTTTTTTGCGTAACAGGGGGTTCACGATCAACGGCCCGACCGACGCCATGCCCAAGGTATAGCCATCTTTCGCCGCCTTGGCCACGAAGTTGGTGGCAATGTCGCCACCCGCACCGGGCTTGTCGTCCACCACCACCTGCTGCCCCATGCTCTCAGACATTGGTTTTGCAACAATGCGCGCAATGATGTCAATGGAGCTTCCAGCAGCAAACGTGCTGACCAGCGTCACCGGCTTGCTGGGATAGGGGTCGGCAGCGAAACCGATGTTGGCGGCCAGCAGAAGCCCTAGGCCAAAAATAGCGTTGAGATACATGTGAAAAATTTCCTTCGATTTGGTGCTGCTTTGTTGTTGCGCAGCTTGCTTTTCCATCAGCAGGGATGTCGCCTTATTCCGGTTGAATCCCCGCCGCCTTGATGACATTGCCCCACTTCAGTGACTCTGCCGCCTGAAAGGCTGCCAATCCTTCTGGGCTTGAGTGAGTCCCCTCGCCGCTTGTGGCGGCTTGATAGGCCAAGACGCTGGCCGCGCTGGCAGCCGTGGCAAACATCTCATTGAGTTTTTGAACGACCGCAGGCGATGCGTTGGCGGGCAGGTAGACCGCGTTCCAGTACGACATGTCGTAACCCTTCACGCCAGATTCCTCGACGGTGGGAACAGTCGCCAGAGAGGGCAGACGCTTGGTTCCGCTCACGGCGAGCGCGCGCAGTTTGCCGCCATTGATTTGTGGCACTGCCGTGGATGTGTCGGCAAACATGAAGTCAATTTGACCGCCGATTAAATCGGTGACGGCGAAAGGGTTGCTCTTGTAGGGCACATGCAAGACGTCAATGCCGGTCATCTGCTTCAACAACTCTCCGGCGACCCGACTTGAAGAACTGCCGCTGCCAAACGTGAGCTTCCCAGGGCTCTTTTTAGCCTCAGCGACCAGGTCGCCGACGGTCTTGATCCTGGAGGCCGGGTTGACCATCAACGCCATATGTCCCTTGTTCAGCAAGACGACAGGCGAGAAGTCTTTGACCGGGTCATAGGGGAGTTTTTTGAACAAGTGTTCATTCGCTGCATGTGTCGTGTTGGTCGTCAACAGCACGGTGTAACCATCGGCGGGGGCCTTGGCGACATACTGGGATGCTATAAAACCACTGGCACCTGGCTTGTCATCGATCACCACATTGATTTTGTATTCCCGTGAAATAGCCTGTCCCATGACTCGGGCCATCTGGTCGGTGCCGCTGCCGGCGGCAAAAGGTACGACGATGGTGATCGGTTTGGACGGGTAATCTTGAGCATGGAGCAGGCCGATGCCAGCCGCTAGCAGGGTGCCGACCAAGCCCAGTCGTAAGCATAAATTCATGGTGTCTCGTCTCCTTTTTGTAATCCCTGTCTCGCTCATCTAAACCGGCTCAGACTCCCTCCCCGCATGACCTTGCCCGGCAGAGGATGCCCAACGATGTCCTCCGCCATGTGTGCGCAAGCGATCAGTGCATCAAGGTCGACACCTGTCGCGATGCCCATTTCCTCGCACATGAAGACCAGGTCCTCGGTGCAGATGTTGCCGGCAGCGCCCTGGTGGCCAGCGAAAGGGCAACCGCCCAAACCTGCGCAAGAGCTGTCGAAGTGATTCACCCCCAGTGAGAGACCCATCAATGCATTGGCCATAGCGGTGCCGCGGGTGTCATGCAGGTGAAGACCCAGCGTGAGGTCTGGCCAGCGTTCGCGCACCGCACCGACGACGGCCGCCACGCCGTTCGGATGGGCCCACCCCACCGTGTCGGCCAACCGCAGGTAGGGCAGAGGCATGTCGTACTCGGCCAGGAGGGCCTGCAACTGCTCAACCCGTTCAACCACGCGCGCAGGCGCTATGGCGCCTTCTAGGTTGCAGCCAAAGGCGGTCATCACGATCGCCGATTTGATGGGCATGCCGCGCGCGCGACAGAAGTCGAGCACCAGCCGCTGCTCTTGCAAGGTCTGCGCCGTGTCCTTGCCCGTATTGCGCTGCGAGAAACTTTCCGATGCACTGATCTGCAATGAGCCATGCACGTCGAGCGGCGTTTGCAGCGCGCGTTCAAGGCCGCGCAGGTTGAGCCAAGTGGCGGTGTAGCGCACGCCGGGGCGCCGGGTGATGGCCTGCGCGACGGCCTCTGCATCGGCCATGCCCGGCACGCGCTTGGGGTTCACAAAAGACACCGCTTGCACATCGGCAAGGCCCGTGTCTGCCAAGGCCTCGATGAAGCGGACTTTGTCCGCCGTCGCAATCGGCAGCGGCTCGATCTGGAAACCCTCTCGCGGGCCTTCCTCGTGAAGATGAATGTGTTGGGGCCAATCGCTCATGTTGCTTAATCCTGGGGGACCTCCGGTGAAGGCATGTTGAACTCGACGTTGTGCTGGCCTAGCCGAGGTGCTGCGCGACTGTAAGCCGGACGGACACCGTCAAAACTCAGAGGCAGCCCTGTCAACCGAAAATCCTCACCAGGCACCGACTGCAACAGGTCAAGGGCTTGGACTTGCGGCTGCATCAAGGCTTCGGGGACCGTGTGAATCGGCGAACAAGGCACCCCGACAGACTCAAAAAGATCGATCAAAACCTGGCGCGGTTCTGCACGGATAAGCGGGCACAACTCTGTCAGCAACGTGTCTTTGTTCTGCAGACGGTTCCTGTTCGTGGCGTAGCGCGCATCGCTGCTCCACTCAGGCTTTCCTAACACTGCCGCAAGTTTGGCGAAGAGCCGGTCGTTACCGCAGCAAATCAGCAATGGCCCGTCTTGGGCCTCGAACGCCTCGTAGGGAACGAAGCCAGGGTGTCCCGACGCATGACGTACCGGCAGCAGTCCTTGGTTAACGAACGCATCCGTCTTCTGACCGTTCCACACGAGCGCGGTCTCCAACAGCGAGGCGTTCACGACACCACCTCGCCCGGTGAGGTGTCGTTGTTGCAACATGGCCAACGCCCCAATGACCGCCCACATGCCGGTACCTTGGTCACAGACCGAGGCACCGATGCGGACTGGAGGGTCGTCCGGGCCACCGTTTGTACTCGACAGTCCGCTGAAAGCCTGAATCAATGGTTCGTAACCGGGCCGAAGTTTCATCGGACCGGCGTGACCGAAAGCCGAGATCTCGCAGTAGATCAAGCGGGGGTGGCGCGCGCACAGTGCCGGGCCATCTATGCCCATAGAGTGCGGAACGCCGGGACGCAGGTTGTGCACAAGGATGTCGGCGCTGGCCGCGAGCGTCTCAAGCGCCGCTTGTCCAGCGTCGCTCTTCAGGTCGATCGCCAGCGACTTCTTGCCACGGTTGAAGATATGAAAATTAAGGGCGTCGCCATGCCGGAAAGCAGCCCCCATGTGACGGGCATCGTCGCCGCCATCTACCCGCTCGATCTTGAGCACCTCGGCGCCAAGGTCGGCCAAGATCACGCCAGCAAACGGCCCGGAAAGCACTTGGCCCAGCTCCAACACCCTTATGCCAGACAGCAGGCCGGCGTTCGTTTTCGTACTTGAAGATTCCAATGTCAACCCTTGTTCAGACGGAGTTTAGTCGGCTCTGATTGATAATATTATGAGAATATTCTTATCACAGTGATCATTAAATGGATCAATCTTTGAAGGTCGATTTCATGCGCCACCATCTGACCTTGCAGCAACTCAAGGCCTTCATTCGCGTTGCCGCCTTAGGCAATTTCAGAGCCGCAGCGCAATCACTTTTTGTGTCGCAGCCAGCGCTGAGTCGGACCATTCGGATCGCCGAAGATTTGGTCGGCTCGCGGCTGTTTGATCGCGATACGCGCCACGTTGCATTGACGGCGGTTGGCAAGGAGCTGTTGCCGATTGCGCGGCGTCTCGTGGGCGAGTTCGAAGGCGCCTTCAGTGAACTCTCGCATTTCATGGAGGGGCGCAGTGGGCGCGTCACGGTCGCGGCGCTGCCGTCTGCCGGCGTCGCGTTACTGCCACAAGCCATTGTTGCGTTCCGGCATGAACGGCCGGGCGTGGAATTCACCATTCAAGACGCCTCGGCACTGCCCCTGCTGAACAGCATCAATGAGGGCAGCGTCGACCTGGGAATCACCGTCAAGCCGGCAGCAGACCAACGCTTTGCATTTGAACCCCTGCTGTCAGATGAATTTGTACTGGTGTGCCGTCAAGATGACGTTTTGGCCACCCAGCCCAGCGCTCGCTGGTCGGTTTTTGCATCGCGGCCCTTCATTGCCAGCTCGGTCAGCAGCAGCATCCGCCCGCTGACAGAGGCCGTTTTCAGTCAGCGAGGGTTAGCCGTTCGGCCAGCGTTCGAATGCGCCAATATTGCGATCATCGGATCCCTCGTCGCCGGGGGTTTGGGTATTTCCGCCATGCCGCGCCTGGCCCTAAGGCTGCTGGATCCCCGTGAATTAACCGCCATTCCGCTCCGGTACCCCAGGCTCGAGCGGGACATCGGTATCGTGACGCGCACGGGGCGATCGCTTTCACCCGCTGCACAAGGCTTTATGGCGCTTTTAAAGGCCTCAGCCAACCCGTCGATGGGACTTACTGCTGCGGCACTTTGGCCCGCACGATCACATCGCCCCAGCGCTTGACTTCGCTGGCCAGCAACTCGGCGGCCTGCTCGGGCGTGCTGGATTGCGCCGCGACGTTTTGGTTAGCCAAGCTCTTTTTAACGTCAGGCGAATTCAGGGCTGCCGTGATGTCTTTGTTCAAGCGAGCGATGACGCTTTTCGGCGTCTTAGCGGGTGCGGCGATGGCGTTCCAGCTGGCGGCCTCGTAGTTTGTCACGCCGCTTTCTTTGGCCGTTGGCACATCGGGCAACACGCTCGCGCGCTTAGCGCCCGTCACGGCCAAAGCACGCAAGGCCTTGGCATTGATCTGCGGCAGCACAGGCGCGAGAATTTCGACAGCGGCGTCGATCTGACCGCCTCGCAAGGCGGTGATGACGGCTGGCGAGCCGTTGAAGGGCACGATCTGCACGTCGATACCGGCGCTGCTTTTAAAGAGTTCCGCTGCCAAGTTTTGTGTGCTGCCGATATTGATGCTGCCAAGGTTCAACTTGCCGGGATTAGCGCGGGCATAGGCCAGCAAATCACCCAGCGTTTTGAACTTCGAATCGGCCTGCGTGATGATGGCGATGTCAAAGAAACCCAAGGTCGACACGGGGGCGAAATCGCGCAGCGTGTCAAACGGCAAGGACTTGAACAGCCCGGCGGTCACTGCCGTGCCGTTGGACATCAGCAGCAGCGTGTGACCGTCCGGATCGGCCTTGGCCACCAGGTCGCCGGCGACCACACCGCCCGCGCCGGGCCGGTTGTCCACCAACACAGGCTGACCCAGCGACTCGCTGAGCTTTTGCGCGACGGTGCGAGCCGTCAAGTCGGCTACGCCGCCGGCGCCAAATGGCACGACCAGCCGGATCGCCTTGCTTGGAAAGGCTTGAGCGACAGCAACGTAGGGCAAAGCCATCGCTGCCGAAAGGACCAGCAAGCTGAAAAGGTGGCGTCGAGTGGTCATGGTGTTTATCCGCTTGAAAGAGAAAGAAAAATTAGACGCTGTGTTCAAACGCCGGAATGTCGACTTTCGCTGTATTTTTGTACCACGGCAAGTGCTAATTCAGTCTTCCAGATATAACGAATTTGCATACGAGTGGCGCACAGTCCACAAACAGCATTCCGCGTTGTCCTGCCGCCAACCTCAATCTGAGACAAATGGAACCCGCGAACCGACCGCACACATGAGCTCGTAGCTCACAGTGCCAGCGGCTTGGGCAACTTCGTCAATCGACAGAACTAGCCCATTGGCCGCGTTCCCCCACAAGGTGACATCGCTGCCAATGCGGGCGTCGGGCACGGGCGTGAGGTCGACCGTCAGCATGTCCATGCTGACCCGACCCAGCAACTGCGTGCGCACGCCGGACACCAGCACCGGCGTGCCGGTGTCGCAATGGCGCGGATAGCCGTCGGCATAGCCGCAGGCCACCACGCCGATGCGCATGGCTCGCTCAGCGCGGAACCGCGAGCCGTAGCCAACGCTGTCGCCCACCGCCAACTGCTGCACGCCAACGAGGCGCGCGCTCAACGTCATGGTCGGCCGCAAGCCCCAGTCGGCGGCACTGTGCTGTGGAAAATCTGCAGAGCTGCCATAGACGCCTATACCGGGCCGGACCCAGTCCGAGCGCTCAGCCAGTACATCCCCGTGGCGCAGCATGGCGGCGCTGTTACTCAAGGAGCGCTCACCCGGCAAGTCGTGCGTCACGGCCTCAAAGGCTTGCAGTTGCGCGGCAATACCCAGTGGCCCGTCAGCGTCGCTGAAATGCGTCATCAGGGAAATATCATCGACTTGCGGCAGTGCGTTCAGGCGCGTCCATGCCGCCCGAAAACGCTCGGGCGTGAAACCGAGACGGTTCATCCCCGAATTCATTTTGAGAAAGACGCGGTGGGGTAATTGCGTTTTGTGCGCGGCCAGCATGTTGATCTGTTCGTTGCAATGAACCACATGCCAGAGGCCCAAGCGCGAGCAGAGCTCCAAGTCGCGGGCTTCAAAAATACCTTCAAGCAGCAAGATCGGCCCGCGCCAGTCGAGGGCCCGCAAACGCTGGGCTTCGCTCAAGTCCAGCAGGGCAAAACCGTCGGCACTGCGCAGGCCTTCAAAGGCCCGTTCAAGGCCATGACCGTAAGCGTTGGCCTTGACGATGGCCCAGACACGCGCATCGCCGGCAGCGGCCCGCATGCGTACCAAGTTGTGGCGCAGTGCATCGGTGTGAATGGTCGCAAGTATCGGGCGGGGCATGGTGCTGTGGCTCAAGGTAAGCCCGTGGCCGAGGCCTGGGCATGTGTCGAAGGATCAACGCCCTTCATTTTGGCATCGACCAGCGTGCTATAAACCCCTATTCCATCGGAGACCTGCCATTTTTTTTGCCGCTGCCCAACTGCCTGACGCGCCACAGACCGTGCCTACGATTGCGTTATGAAGCGCGGTTTTTACACGATCATGGCCGCGCAGTTTTTCAGCTCGCTGGCTGATAACGCGCTGTTCGTGGTGGCCGTCGAATTGCTGCGCAACAGCGGAGCGCCCAAGTGGCAGCCCGCCGCGCTGGTGCCCATGTTCGCGCTGTTTTATGTCGTACTGGCGCCGTTTGTCGGGGCGCTGGCAGACGCCCGGCCCAAAGGCCAAGTCATGCTCATGAGCAATGCGATCAAAGTGATCGGCTGCTTGATGATGCTGTTTGGCTCGCATCCTCTGATGGCGTACGCCATCGTCGGCCTGGGCGCCGCGGCCTACTCACCGGCCAAATACGGCATCCTGACCGAATTGCTGCCAGCCTCGCAACTGGTCAAAGCCAACGGCTGGATCGAGGGTCTCACCATCGCCTCGATCATTTTGGGCGTGCTGCTGGGCGGCCAGCTGGTCGGCATCCATATCTCCACGACGCTGCTGTCGATTGATTTACCGATCATTGAAACCGGCGTCGACACGCCAGCCGAGGCTGCCATCAGCTGCCTGATCTTCGTCTACATTCTGGCGGCCTGGTTCAACACGCGCATACCGCACACCGGCGTTGAGATGCGCCCGATGCCGCGCAACAAACTGCAACTGCTGCCCGATTTCTGGCACTGCAATGCGGCCTTGTGGCAAGACAAACTGGGCCAAATTTCGCTGGCTACGACCACGCTCTTTTGGGGCGTCTCAGGCAACCTGCGTTACATCGTGCTGGCCTGGAGCGCCGCCGCGCTGGGTTACAGCACCACGCAAGCCTCGTCGCTGGTCGGCGTGGTGGCCATTGGCACAGCGGTCGGTGCGGTGCTGGCGTCCATGCGCATGCGGCTCGACCAAGCCACCAGCGTCATGCCGCTCGGCATCGCCATGGGCGTGCTGGTGATCTTGATGAACTTCATCGACAACGTTTGGCTGGCCGCGCCATTTTTGATTTTGCTGGGTGGACTCGGCGGCTTTTTGGTCGTCCCCATGAACGCGCTGTTGCAGCACCGCGGCCACAACCTGATGGGTGCCGGCCGCTCGATTGCGGTGCAAAACTTCAATGAGCAGGCCTGTATTCTGGCGCTCGGCGGCGGCTACAGCCTGTCGACCGGACTCGGCCTCTCGGCCTTTGCCGCCATCACCAGTTTTGGCGTTCTCGTGGCGGGCTTCATGTGGCTCATCAGGCGCTGGCACCAAAGCAATTGCATCAAGTACAAAGACCAGGTCGACAACTTGCTCAGACTCGCCCGCAGTGACAAGTCGCACTAGCCTGTTGGCGGTTGGCGCGCTGGTCATCAACGCCTTGGTCTGGGGCGTTTCATGGTGGCCGTTTCGCGACATGCAGAGCAACGGCTTGCATCCGCTGTGGTCAACCACCCTCATTTATGTGCTGGCCACCGTCGGCGTGCTGGCATGGAAACCGGGTTCTTGGCGCGTGGTCGTGAAGCATCGTGGGTTGCTGGTGTTGATGGTGGCCGCGGGCCTGACCAATGTCGGCTTTAATTGGGCTGTGACCGTGGGCGACGTGGTCCGCGTGGTGCTGCTGTTTTATCTCATGCCAGCGTGGTCGGTGTTGATCGCCTGGGCCATGTTGGGAGAAAAACCCACCACAGGTTCACTGCTGCGTCTGCTACTGGCTTTGCTCGGCGTGATCATTGTGTTGAAGTCACCCGAGTCGCCCTGGCCGGTGCCGAACAGCCTTGCCGATTGGCTGGCTCTGGGTGGCGGGCTGTGTTTTGCAGTGACCAATGTGCTGCTGCGCAAACATGGCAATACGCCAAGCGAGTCGCGCATGCTGGCGATGTTTGGGGGCGGCGCCCTGATGGCCATCGCCGCGGCGCTGTTGGGCATGGGCGCTGGCATCGTGCCGGCACCGGCTTTTGCCCTGGCGGGTGTGCCGGTCGCAATGGGCCTGTGCCTGGCTTTCATGGCGAGCAATCTGGCGCTGCAATACGGTGCTGCAAGGCTTGCCGCCAGCACCACGGCCTTGGTCATGCTCACAGAGCTGTTGTTTGCCAGCCTCTCGTCGGCCTGGCTGGGCGCCGCCGAGTTCAACACCCGAACTTTGGTGGGCGGCGGCCTGATTGTGCTGGCTGCGATGCTGGCGGCAGTGGCGCCGGCAGCTGATCAGCCTGATCTGTCGCGCTTGTCTTGAGGGGCGGTTAGCCGGCTAAGAAGAGCTCAGGACGCATCGCTGACTATTTTCACGCATGCAGTGTTGGCCTGTAAGCCTTGTTCAATTCGGCGGCGAGCACCTCAAACTTCTTGTCCAATGTCCAAATCAGCGTCTGCTCGCTGAGCAATGCAGCAGCCAGCAAACTGATATCAACAAACCCGCAGCCATGACCGAAGAACTGGCGGGCATCCATCATGGCGAGTCACGAGTTCAATCTCTGGCGCCTCGCCACCCAGCGCGGCCAACCTGCGAGCGGTCTGCCTTTGAATGAATGCTTTCACGCACTCCCGTACCAGCTCAGATTTTTCAGTGCCAGGTTGTGCCAATGCCATGGCTTTGGCGAACAAATCGTCATCGATGGTCAGCGTTGTTCTCATGGTTCGTTTCTCGCATCAATAAAAGCATCATTTTTCACCCAACTTAACATCTTGACCGATCAGCGCGTCATCGAGCACTTCGACCCAATGGCGCACAGGCGTGGCGGTGCCGCTTTGCAAGTGCGTGATGCAACCGATGTTGGCTGAGACGATGGTGTCGGGCTTCATCTCCGCCAGATTTCCCAGCTTGCGGTCACGCAGCGCGTAGGCAATTTCCGGCTTCAACACCGAATAAGTACCCGCCGAACCGCAGCAGAGGTGCGCTTCGCAGCGCGCGACATTGACCTTGAAACCCAGCGCACCCAAGTGCTTTTCGACACCACCGCGCAGTTGCTGCCCGTGCTGCAAGGTGCACGGCGGGTGGAAGGTGAGTTGTTGAGATTCGCTTTGACCGGCGACTTTTTCAGGACGAATCAGCTTTTTCAGTTGCGGCAGCAGATCAGGCAACAGCTCGCTCAAGTCGCGCGTGAGTTCACTGATGCGGGCAGCCTTGACGGCGTACGCCGGCTCGTCTTTGAACAGATGGCCGTAGTCTTTGACCATGACACCGCAGCCTGAGGCGTTCATGACCAAGGCTTCGACACCGTTTTCGACATGCGGCCACCAAGCGTCGATGTTGCGGCGCATCTCCGCTTTGCCGCCGTCATGGTCGTTCAGGTGAAACTTGACCGCGCCGCAGCAGCCAGCCTTCACGGCCAGCACCACTTCAATACCGGCGGCGTCCAGCACACGGGCCGTGGCGCTGTTGATGTTGGGTTGCATGGCGGGCTGCACGCACCCGGCCAGCATGAGCATCTTGCGGGCGTGTTGGCGCGTCGGCCAAGTCCCAGCTGCATGCGCTACGGGCACCTTGTTTTTGAGCGCCTCGGGCAGCAGCCCACGCACTGCCTGACCGAGCTTCATGGCCGGGGCAAACAGCGGCGAAGGCAAGCCTTCTTTCAACACCCAACGCAGGGCTTTTTCAGCGACGGGGCGATCCACGCGCTCATCGACCAGCTTGCGGCCGATGTCGACCAAATGGCCGTAGTCGACGCCGCTAGGGCAAGTGGTTTCGCAGTTGCGGCAGGTCAGGCAGCGGTCTAAGTGCAGCTGGGTTTTGCGCGTCGGCACTTCGCCTTCGAGCACTTGTTTGATGAGGTAAATGCGACCCCGCGGACCGTCCAATTCGTCGCCCAGCAATTGATACGTTGGGCAGGTGGCGGTGCAAAAACCGCAGTGCACGCACTTGCGCAAAATAGCTTCGGCGGCGAGGCCATCGGCCGTGCCTTGAAATTCCGGGGCGAGATTGGTTTGCATAGCGGGCTTTGTGAAAGACGTTGACGACTCAGTGACTCAATAGCTCAGTAGTGGCGGCGCAAATAACGCATCAAGTCGGCGTGCAATGGCGGCAGGGACAGCAGCAGCAAGATGGTCGCCATCGGCAACACCCAGATGAAGCCAAGGTACTTGAAACCGGCAGCGCCGACCACGCCGCCAGCCATGAACGAGGCCAGCAACATGCTGTACAGCTTGAGCTTGATGCGGTTGGCGCGCACATGCGAGTCGGCGGCGGTTTTGGTGCGGTTCCAGTAAAACACTTTGCCCAGTTCGATGCCGAGGTCGGTGATGACGCCGGTCATGTGGGTGGTGCGGATTTGCGAGGCGGAGATTTTGCTGACCACCGCATTTTGCAAGCCCATGGTGTAGGCCAGCACCAGCACCGTCAGCGGCACAGCGAACGGTGTTTGGCGGTTCAGTGTGGCGCCGAGCAAGCCGAACACCAACAGCAAGCCGGCTTCAAGCAACAGCGGCAGCGCGTATTCACTGCGCAAGTGGTGTTGCCGCGCCCAGTTCACCTGCACCGCCGTGGTCGCAGCGCCCGCGATAAATGCCAGCAAAGTGCCCAGCGCACCGAGCAACAGCCCAATGTTGCCGAGGATCAGGTTGTCGGCCAGCATCGAGGCAAAGCCCGTCATGTGTGAGGTGTACATGCCGACGACCAGAAAACCGCCAGCGTTGATAGCGCCGGCATTGAAGGCCAGCAGCCCACCCAGCAGACGGTTGATGCTGGGCGTGCGGTGCTGCCCAGCCAAGTGACGAAAGCGACGCACCCTTTAACCTGCTGCCAAACGGCGGGTGTTAAAGACGCCGGCTGGGTCAAACTGCTTTTGCAATTCGCGTTGAATGCGTTGCTGCACGGCGTTCAAGGGCGTGAACACGCCGACATCTTTGTCAACATCGGCACGCCCGGCGGAGGCGCGAAACAGCGTTGCGTGGCCACCGGCTTTTTGAGCCGCATTGCGCAGCAGCGCCGCCGCGTGGGCGGGTGCCCAGACCCAACGCAAGCCGCCATGCCATTCGATGAGGGTAGGCGACACCACGGCAGGCAGCGCCAGCGCAGGCGTGGTCTGCGGCACGCTCAGCCGCCACAAACACAGGTCAGGGCTGGCGGCGGCCATGGCAGCCGGTGGGGTCGCAAAAAACGGCAGCGTCTGCTCACGGCAAGCGTTCCAGTCGGCACTGGCCTGGGCCGGGTCCATGCGCAGCACTTCGCCACCCAAGGCTGTGACGTCTGCCGACATGCGCGGACAGGCCGCGTCGACCGCTGCCACCGCCCCGCGCAATCGAACAAACAAATAGTCGCGCGGCGGTTGCGCGCTGGTGTCGTGAACCCAGCAACTGGCGTTCAGCGGCAGCGGCTGAGCGCCCCACGCATTGAGCAAATCAAGTGCCTGCTGCTGCGACACGCCAGCGCACATCAGCGTGGCTTCGGCCGGCGGCACGGGCAAGACCTTGAGCGAGACCTCGAGCAGCACGCCGAGCGTGCCCAGTGAGCCGGCCATCAGACGCGAGACGTCGTAACCGGCGACGTTCTTCATCACTTGGCCGCCAAAGATGAGCACCTCGCCTTGGCCGTTGATGATCTTCACGCCGAGGATGTAGTCACGCAAGGCCCCGACGCTGGCCCGGGCCGGGCCACTCAAACCGCTGGCGACCATGCCGCCGACGGTGGCAGACGGACCAAAATGCGGCGGCTCAAATGGCAGGCACTGGCCTTGGCTGGCCAACAAGACTTCAAGTTCGGCCAGCGGCGTGCCGGCACGGACGGTCACCACCAGCTCGCTCGGCTCGTAGCTCACAACACCGCTGTGCGAGGCCACATCCAACGGCTCGCCGATCAGCGACTCGCCGTAAAAATCTTTGCTACCTCCACCCTGAATGCGCAAGCGTGTGCCAGTTTTGGCCGCCTCGCGCACGCAGGCAGCAAGCCGTTCTGTCTGGTCATCAATTGAAGTTGGCATGGTGTCTGTCGTGTGTTCCGCGATGTCTGGGGTATCCCCGATGGTAAGCCGACCCTCAATCCCGGAAAAAACTCACTGGCAAGCCGGGCACGTCAACACGCATGGCGAAGACGCAACCTGAGTCGGGAAAGGTTTGCAATTCTGTGACCGGGCGGTTCTGCAGGGCCGTGGTGACGTAGAGTGTTTTCAGGTCGCCGCCGCCAAAGCAGGGCATGGTTGGGCACTGTGCCGGCAGTGGCCAGTCGGCCAGCGTCTCACCGGCCGGCGAGAGTTGCAGGATGCGCCCGCCTTCGTACATGGCGACCCAGTAGTTGCCGTCAACATCGACGGCTGCGCCATCAGGCCTGCCGCCATAGCCCCCGTTGTTGTCCATGCCGGCTTGCCAGCCTGCCGGTTTGCCCGGCCAACTGGCGAAGACGCGCGGTCGTTCCAAGGTGTTCTCTGTGGCGTTCCAATCCCAGGCGCGAATGCTGTGACTAGGCGTGTCCGTCCAATACAAAATGCCTGCATCGGGCGACCAAGCCAAGCCGTTGCCGGTGGTCGCGCCGCTGACTTTGGCACTCAGGTGCGGCATCCCACCCCGGGTATCGAGAGACCACAGCTGCGCGTTGGCTGCCGTGCGTGTCTCGTCAATCGTGCCGCTCCAAAACCGTCCTTCTGGGTCGGCTTTGCCGTCGTTAAAGCGCATGCTTGCCGTGTCATACGGTGCCGCCACGATGAGCGCCAACGCGCCACCCCATTCGCTCGCACGGTAGATGCCGCTGCGCAGTGCCACCACCAAGCCGCCAGACTCCGCCGGCGCCATGCAACCCGGCTCTGACGGCATGGCCCAGCTTTGCTGCACCCCACTGGCGACATGCAGCCGATGCAGTTGCCTGGCCGGAATATCCACCCAGTAAAGCCGGCCTTCAGCGGGATGCCAAAACGGCGATTCACCGAGTTGCATGGGCGTGTTAACGACGGTTTGCCAGGTCATGAAGCCCTTGGTGGGTAAAAAAATCGGGCCGCAGAACCCGGCGCGTTTCAACTGTAGCGGCAAAATTAGCCTCTCGCGCCAAAAAAAACAGCCCGCCAACTTGCGCTGGCGGGCTGAAATCCAAAGGAGACACTCTCTTCCATTAACCGGCGAGCCCTGACAGCTCTCCGGTTGTCCAAATCAACTTTTCAATCAACGGTTGTAGGCTGTTTCACCGTGTGACGTGATGTCCAGACCTTCGCGCTCGTCTTCTTCAGAGACGCGCAGACCGATGGTCAAGTCAACCACTTTGTAGGCGACGAAGGACACCACACCTGACCAGACGACAGTGATGAACACGGCCTTGGCCTGGATCCACACTTGCGACACGATCGAGTAGTCAGCAGCGGTCACGCCGGTGGCAGTGACCCAGTCAGCCACGAAGCCAGGGCCGCCGAGGCTTGGCGAATTGAAGACACCGGTGAGCAGCGCACCCAAGATACCGCCGATACCGTGCACGCCGAAGACGTCCAGCGAATCGTCAGCACCGAGCATTTTCTTCAGGCCATTGACACCCCAGAGGCAGGCGAAACCAGCGATGAAACCGATGATCAAACCACCGCCGATACCGACGTTGCCGGCTGCTGGCGTGATCGCCACCAGACCAGCCACCGCACCAGAGGCTGCACCCAACATAGATGCCTTGCCGCGCATCAGCGCTTCACCGACACACCAAGCCAACACAGCCGCTGCCGTAGCACCGAGCGTGTTGATGAAGGCCAATGCTGCGAAGCCGTTGGCTTCGAGTGCCGAGCCGGCGTTGAAGCCGAACCAGCCGACCCACAGCAGGGCAGAACCGACCATCGTCAATGTCAGGCTGTGAGGCGCCATGGCTTCTTTGCCGTAACCAATACGCTTGCCAACCATGTAGGCACCAACCAGACCGGCCACAGCGGCGTTGATGTGCACCACCGTGCCGCCCGCGAAGTCCAACGCACCCGACTGCCAGAGATAGCCACCCTTGGCGTTCATCGCGTCGACCACTTCTTTGCCCGTGTAGGCATCAGGACCCATCCAGAACCACACCATGTGAGCGATTGGAGCGTAGCTGAAGGTGAACCAGATGGCCATGAACAACAGCACAGCTGAGAACTTCATGCGTTCGGCAAAGGCGCCGACGATGAGTGCGCAAGTGATACCGGCGAACGTGGCTTGGAAAGCAGCGAAGACGATTTCAGGCAGAACGACACCTTTGCTGAAAGTCGCTGCGTTCGCAAACGTACCAGCCGCGTTGTCCCAGATGCCGGCCATGAAGAGTCGGTCAAAGCCACCGAAGTAGGCATTGCCCTCAGTGAACGCCAAGCTGTAGCCATAGATAAACCACAGCACGACGATCAAGGAGAAAGTGACCATGACTTGCATGAGCACGGACAGCATGTTTTTGCTGCGAACCAAGCCGCCGTAAAACAGCGCAAGGCCAGGGACGACCATCAAAATGACCAAAATCGTCGAAGTCATCATCCAGGCGGTATCGCCTTTGTTCGGAACGAGAGCCGGTGCTGCAGCAGCTTCAGCGGGTGCAGCAACCGCTGCGGCAGGCGCTGTAGCGGCAGCAGCAGCCGGTTTGGCTTCAGCAGGCGCAGCAACCGAAGTTGCGGCAGGGGCGGCCGCCGGAGCTTGTGCCATAACGGCAACACCGGAGGTCAGCAAACTCAACCCGAGGGCAAGGCTGGCAAGTAGTTTTTTCATGACAATGTTCTCTTTTTAGGTGGAGTCTGAGTCTTAGAGCGCTTCTTTACCGGTTTCACCGGTACGGATGCGCACGACCTGCTCGAGGTTGTAGACGAATACCTTGCCGTCACCGATCTTGCCGGTGCGGGCAGCGCCTTCGATGGCTTCGATCACGCGGTCGACCAGCTCGTCAGAGACGGCGGCTTCGATCTTGACCTTGGGCAAGAAGTCGACGACGTATTCAGCGCCGCGGTACAGCTCTGTGTGACCTTTTTGACGACCGAAACCTTTGACTTCGGTGACCGTGATGCCTTGGACGCCAATGCCGGAGAGGGCTTCGCGCACCTCATCGAGCTTGAACGGTTTGATGATGGCCGTGACGAGTTTCATGTTCGTTTTCTCCTTTTTACAAAAAAGCGGAGCGGCTGAGGCCGCTCCTGCCGGATTTAGATAGCCTTGGTAATCATCACGATAACCGTGCCTTTGTTGATCGATGCGGTGCTGTTTGCGATTGGAAACAAGTAGCTGCTTTGCTTGTTGGCACCGACGTAAGAGCCGGTGAAGGTCATGCCTTCGCCGAGGTCATAGGAAGCACCAACGCTGTAATCCATGTAGTCTGTACCGCCGGCTTTCTTGACTGCCGAGGTGAACATGGTGCTGCCGACTGACGCCTTGAGCGTCACTTTAGGCATGATTTCTTGCGCAAAGGCCAGGTTCAGGTAACCGGTGCCGCGACCGTCAGATGTGCTTTCACCGGTGCCAAAGTAACCTTTGGAGACCGTGCTGGAATACTTGGCCGTCACAGGACCGTAGCTAGCGGCAGCATAGATTTCAGTCGTGTTGGCGGCAGTTGCACCTGGGTAAACGTAAGCCAGGGCACCGACGTCCATGCCGAAATCACCCAATGGAAACTTGTAGCCACCATACAGGTCAACTTCGACATTGGCTTTGTTGAGTTTTGGGTCTTTAAAGTTAACCGTTGAGTTCCAGTTACCAACGTAAAAGCCATTGGCATTCGCGTAGTCAACGCCGCCTTGCAAGGCTGGCTTGAAGCCGTTGGTTTTGGACTGGTCTTGGTCTTGGCCGCGATACTTGTAGTTGCTGACGGCCGAAATGTTGTACGAGATGGGATCCACTGGCTCTGCTGCTGGTGCGGCGGTTTGGGCAAAGGCCGAACCGGACAGGGCTACGAGAACAGCGAGGGTGACTTGAGCGGGTGCGAACTTCATGAAAATCTCCGAGTGGTGAAAAATTATGGGTACTCAACTCCGATAGCATTTTGTGTGCCAGAACTTAAATGAATTCTTAAGATGTACAGTCTTTGAATTTAAGCTCGGCATTTATGCACTTAAGTCCCTTTCATCTTTTGGCACCAAAGGCGTGCACCCAGAGACGCGCTCATTTGGTGCGCACCAAGGAGTCGACCTCATCATGAGCCTTTCTTTAGTGCATAGCCGAGCGCTTTTGGGTCTGCAAGCCAAGCCCGTCATCGTAGAAGTGCATCTGGCCAACGGGCTGCCGAGCTTCACGCTGGTCGGTCTGGCCGACACCGAGGTGAAAGAAGCGCGCGAGCGGGTTCGCTCAGCCATTCAAAACAGCGGCTTGGAGTTTCCGGGCAACAAGCGCATCACCGTGAACTTGGCGCCGGCTGATTTGCCGAAAGATTCCGGCCGCTTTGACCTGCCGATTGCACTCGGCATCTTGGCCGCCAGTGGCCAGCTCGACGCCAGCAAACTCAGCGGTTATGAGTTCGCGGGTGAGTTGTCTTTGGGCGGTGACTTACGGCCAGTGCGCGGCGCACTGGCCATGAGCCTGGCCTTGGCATCAGAGGCTGGCAGTCAACGGGCCCAACTGGTATTGCCCGAAGGCAGCGCACAAGAAGCCGCCTTGGTGCCGGATGTGCGGATTTACCGCGCGCTGCATCTGCTCGACGTGGCCAAACAGTTTTTACCCGGCGATGTGCCGCCTGAAGCCGACGACGGCTGGGTTCGCGTTGCCACCACCGACAAACCCGGTGAAGCGCACTACTCCGACTTGGCAGATGTGAAAGGCCAGGCCGCTGCCAAGCGCGCGTTAGAGATCGCTGCGGCAGGTGGCCATTCACTACTTTTAATGGGCGCACCCGGCTCCGGAAAGTCGATGTTGGCGCAACGCTTTGCGGGTTTGCTGCCGGCGATGACCACGCAAGAAGCGTTGGAGAGCGCAGCCATCGCCTCGCTTGGCGGCCGCTTCACGCTGGACCGCTGGGCCGTGCGCCCGACTTGCTCGCCGCACCACACCGCCAGCGCAGTGGCCTTGGTCGGCGGCGGCTCGCCACCGCGGCCCGGCGAAATATCGCTGGCGCACTGCGGGGTGCTGTTTTTAGACGAGTTGCCCGAATTTCCCAGAGCCGCCCTAGAAGCCCTGCGTGAACCGCTGGAGACCGGTTGCATCACGATTGCCCGGGCGGCACAGCGGGCTGAATTTCCGGCGCGCTTTCAACTCATTGCCGCGATGAACCCTTGCCCTTGCGGCTACCTCGGCTCCAGCTTGCGCGCCTGCCGCTGCTCGCCCGAACAAGTGGCGCGCTACCAGGGCAAGCTCAGCGGCCCTTTGATCGACCGGATTGACCTGCATGTAGAAGTGGGTGCGCTGGCGGCCCACGAACTCATCAATGCGCCTGCCGGCGAAGGCACGGCCAGCATTCGACAACGCGTGGTCGGCGCGCGGGAGCGCGCCGTCAGCCGGCAAGGCAGCGCCAACCAAGCGCTGGAAGGCCAAGCCATCGACGCGCAGTGCCAACTGGAAACGGCAGCGGCCACCTTTCTCAACACGGCAGCCAGCCGGCTCGGCTGGTCAGGCCGCAGCATTCACCGCTGTTTGAAAGTGGCCCGCACCATCGCCGATTTGGCCGGTGCCTCGAAAGTCGATGTCGGCCATGTGGCCGAAGCGGTGCAATACCGGCGGGCCTTGAAAGGGGTTTGAAACGGCTGTGATCAGAGGCTTGCTTTGAGCCGCTGATGAATGCGCCGCGCCACCTGCCCCGGTGCATCATCGGCCACTGGCACGGCACCCAAGGCATGGCGCTGACCGTTGCAGACCTCGTGGCTGATGGCTAGGTTCTCTTGGTGCGAGTTGCCGCCTTCGCTCAAAGGCTGGATGTGTTCCAGCGTGGCCGCCGGGTGCAACACATGCTCGCCGCAGACCCAGCACGGCACCTCGCCGTGCAATTGGCGGGCGATGGTCTTGTAGATCTTGTCGCGGGTCAGGCCGAGTCGACTCATCAAAAGCTCACAAGTTCGGTGCCAGCAAGCGCTCTAAGTCAGCGGCTTTGAGCCCGCGCCGTTTGGCCAGGTCTTGCAACTGGTCGTCACCGATTTTGCCAACGTTGAAGTAGGCACTGTCCGGATGGCTCAGGTAAAAACCGCTGACGCTGGCTGCTGGTGTCATGGCCAGACTTTCGGTCAAAGCCATGCCGATGTCATCGGCCTTGAGCAGGTCGAACATGGCTTGCTTGACGCTGTGGTCCGGACACGCCGGGTAGCCGGGTGCCGGACGAATGCCCGCGTATTTTTCGCTGATCATCTCGTCGGTGCTGAGCGCTTCGTCGGCCGCGTAGCCCCACAGGTCTTGCCGCACGCGCTTGTGCATGGCTTCGGCAAAGGCTTCAGCCAAACGGTCGGCCAGCGCCTTCATCATGATCGACGAGTAGTCGTCGTTGTCGTCCTGAAAGTACTTGTCTTTTTTCTCGGCACCAATGCCGGTGGTGACAGCAAACACGCCAATGTAGTCGGGCAGCATAAAGGTGTTGTGGCCTTCTGCGCCGGCGTGGCCTGCGCGCACCGCTTTGACTTCTGCCGACAGCACTTTCGGCGCGACGAAATCGGCCAGGCAACGGCTTGGCCGCATGTGCATCTTGCCGTCAGCGCCCTCAACCGCTGTTTTCTCTGTTTGTTGGCGCAGACCGTGCCACGTCATGGCGACTTCGTGGCGGCTCTCGTCGGTGTATATCTCGATGTCGTCGCCCACGCTGTTGGCAGGGTAAAGCGCCATGACGCCGTTGGCCGTGAGCCAGCGGCCGTCAATCAAACGTTTGAGCATGCGCTGTGCGTCGGCATAGACGCGCACCGCTTCCGTACCCACGACTTCGTCTTTCAAGATCGCCGGGAACGGGCCGGCCAAATCCCAGGTCTGGAAGAACGGCGCCCAGTCGATGTACTGCGCCAACTCGGCCAAGTCAAAGTTTTTGAAGACGCGGCGGCCGATGAATTTCGGCACCGGCGGCGTGTAATGCGCCCAGTCGATCGGCGTGGCATTGGCGCGGGCTTTGGCCAGCGGCCACATCGGTGTCTGCTTTTTGTTGGCGTGTTGTTCGCGCACTTTCACGTAGTCAGCGTTCAGCTCGTTGATGTATTGGGTCGCGTTGTCAGACAGCAGGCTTTGTGCCACGCTGACGCTGCGCGACGCATCCGGCACATAGACCACCGGGCCTTCATAGTGGGGCGAAATTTTGACGGCGGTGTGCACGCGGCTGGTGGTGGCGCCACCAATCATCAAAGGGATTTTTTTCAAGCGGAAGTGGTCGTCCTTCTGCATCTCAGCCGCCACGTACTGCATCTCTTCCAGACTCGGCGTGATCAAGCCGGAGAGGCCGACGATGTCGGCACCTTCGGCCTTGGCGCGTGCCAAAATTTCATGGCAGGGCACCATCACGCCCATGTTGACGACTTCAAAGTTGTTGCACTGCAAAACCACCGTGACGATGTTTTTTCCAATGTCGTGCACGTCACCTTTGACGGTGGCGATGATGATCTTGCCCTTGGTTTTAACGTCGGCACCAGCCGCTTCAAGGAGCAGTTTTTCAGCTTCGATGTAGGGCAGTAAATGTGCCACGGCTTGTTTCATGACGCGGGCGCTTTTGACCACCTGCGGCAAGAACATCTTGCCTTGGCCGAACAAATCGCCGACCACGTTCATGCCGTCCATCAACGGGCCTTCAATGACATGCAGCGGCCGGCCGCCGTCGGCCTGAATCGCTTGCCAAACTTCTTCGGTGTCTTCGGTGATGAAGTCGTTCATGCCGTGCACCAGCGCATGGCTGAGCCGCGCCCGCACGGGCAGGGCGCGCCATTCGTTGCGCTTGCTGTCGTCTTTGGCGCCGCTCTGCGCGGTTTCGGCGACTTCAATCAAACGCTCGCCCGGTGTCAATTCGGCTTCACCCGGCTTGTAGACGGGCGTGCGGTTCAGCACCACGTCTTCAACCCGTTCGCGCAGCACCGGCTCTAAGTCGTCATAGACGCCGACCATGCCGGCGTTGACGATGCCCATGTCCATGCCGGCCTGAATCGCGTGGTACAAAAAGACGGTGTGAATGGCTTCGCGAACCGGGTCGTTGCCGCGAAAGCTGAAGGACACGTTGGAGACGCCGCCCGAGACTTTGGCACCTGGCAAATTCGCCTTGATCCAGCGTGTGGCGTTGATGAAGTCCACCGCGTAGTTGTTGTGCTCTTCAATGCCGGTGGCGATGGCGAAGATGTTCGGGTCAAAAATAATGTCTTCCGGCGGGAAATCGAGTTCGTCGACCAGCACCCGATAAGCGCGCTCGCAAATATCAATCTTGCGCTGGTAGGTGTCGGCCTGACCTTGTTCGTCAAAGGCCATGACCACCGCCGCTGCGCCATAACGTTTGAGCAGCTTGGCTTGATGTTTGAAAGGCTCCAACCCTTCTTTCATGGAGATGGAGTTGACGATGCCCTTGCCCTGAATGCAGCGCAGGCCAGCCTCGATGACACTCCACTTGGAGCTGTCGATCATGATGGGCACGCGCGAAATATCGGGTTCGCTGGCGATCAGGTTCAGAAAACGCACCATGGCCGCTTGGCTGTCCAACATCGCCTCGTCCATGTTGATGTCGATGATCTGCGCGCCGTTTTCAACCTGCTGCCGCGCCACCACCAGCGCCTGCTCGAAGTCGCCATTCAAAATCAGGCGCGCAAAGGCTTTAGACCCGGTGACATTGGTGCGCTCACCAATGTTGACGAAGAGAGAGTCTGCGCCGATAGAGACCGGCTCCAAGCCGGACAACTTCATGGGCGGCACGTTAAAGGACGTGCTCGAAATAGCAGCAGTTGTGGCCGCAATGTTTGCGGAAATGGGAACGGAATTCGAGGACATGGACTCACCTTGGGACAAAGGTGAGCGTGGTTGCGGGAATCTGCTCCCAAGCCTGACGAAACGTGGGTTTCGCTGCAACGCTCCTTGGGAAGGCGCTTATTTTAACCGGTCTACGCCTCAGGGATCACGCAGCAGCAACAGCATCTGTTCGACTGCATAGCCGCAATCACGCGGTCCGCGCAGGCAGTGCTGGGCGATCGGCTCGACGCTGACCATTTGCGTCGGCATGCCGGGGCGCTGGACGCTCAATTGCCCCGGTTCGGTGACGGTCACGCTGTAGTCCGGGTACTGGCCGGTGATTTTTCCGGACAACAAAACGTCCCAGGACGGCGGTTTTTGACCGCAAGCCAGCAGCAGGATGGCTGCAGCCAGCAGCAGGCATCGCCAGAGCGTCAAGCCGCCTCTTTGTAGAACCCGCCTGATGTCAATGTCCGCGGGCCTAGCGGCGCGACAGCTTGGTGAATCGCCCCAATGTGCTCGGGCGTGGTGCCGCAGCAGCCTCCGACGATGTTGACCAAGCCTTCTTGCGCGAACTCGCGCAGCAGGCGGCTGGTGACGTCGGGCGTTTCGTCAAAGCCGGTGTCGCTCATGGGGTTGGGCAAGCCGGCGTTCGGGTAGCAGCTGATGTAAGTGTCGCCAGCGACGCGGGCCAGTTCCTGAATGTAGGGCCGCATGAGCGTGGCGCCTAAAGCGCAGTTCAAGCCGATGGCCAGCGGCTGAGCGTGGCGTACGCTGTGCCAGAAAGCCGTCACGGTCTGGCCGCTCAAAATCCGGCCCGACGCATCGGTCACGGTGCCGCTGATGATCAGCGGCAAACGCTCGCCAGAGTTGTCAAAGTACTCGTCAATCGCAAACAGCGCGGCCTTGGCGTTGAGCGTGTCAAAGATGGTTTCGACCAGCAACACATCGCTGCCGCCTTTGACCAGTGCTTCGGTTTGCTCGTAATAGGCTTTGCGCAGTTCTTCAAAGCTGGTGTTGCGGGCCCCGGGGTCATTCACATCGGGGCTGATGCTGGCGGTTTTGGGGGTCGGGCCGAGGGCGCCAACGACAAAACGCGGTTTGTCGGGGGTTGAATATTTGTCACAGGCGGCGCGGGCAATGCGCGCTGATTCGTAGTTCATCTCAATCGCCAACTCCGCCATGTCGTAGTCGGCCTGGGCCACGGTGGTGGCACCAAAGGTGTTGGTCTCGATCATGTCGGCGCCCGCCGCAAGATAGCCTTCGTGAATGTCCTGAATCACGTCGGGGCGGGTCAGGCTCAAGAGCTCGTTGTTGCCCTTGACGTCTTTGTGAAAATCCTTGAACCGCTCGCCACGGTACTGCGCTTCATTCAGCTTGAAGCGCTGGATCATGGTTCCCATCGCGCCGTCAAGAATAGCGATGCGTTTATCAAGAATGGCGGGCAAGGCCTGACCGCGGGTGTAGTTAAAGACTTTCATGACGGCTATTGTAGAAAGCCGACAAACCCCTTGTGCAAGCTGACGAAGCGCAACAAACGGTCGTCAAATAAACGTGAGAGGGCGGGTGAACCCGTCTTGCCCCGACAATAGGAGGATTGCCTGATCTGACTATGAAAAATCTGAAACCCCTCGACGCCTGGACTCACCTGCAGCAGGAACCTGACACCCTGTTCATCGACGTGCGCATGGAAATTGAATCGATGTATGTCGGTCGACCGCCGGGCGTTGTCAACGTCCCCTGGTACGAATACCCCGACCTGACCCCTGACCCTGTTGCCTTTGCCGAAGCTGTGGCCCGGGAGGCGCAAGACAAGCATCAAAGCGTACTGCTGATTTGCCGATCTGGCCAACGCACGCGGGATGCCGGTGCAGCCCTGGAGGCCGCTGGCTTCGACAACGTGGCGCATGTGCTGAATGGCTTTGAAGGCGAGCTGGATGATCAATTTCGCCGCTCGACGCTGTCTGGCTGGCGCTTTGCCGGCTTGCCCTGGGAACAGATGTAGCGCCCCCTGAACACTGGATATTTTTTGCCTTCTAACGCACTTTCTACCGACCCGTCGCCGCTGAGCATCCTGAGCGACGTGTTTGGCTACAGCAGCTTTCGCGGCCCGCAAGAAGACATCGTGAACCACGTGGTGAACGGCGGTGACGCGCTGGTGTTGATGCCCACGGGCGGCGGTAAATCTCTCTGCTATCAAATCCCCGCGATCGCGCGGCAGCAGGCCGGCCACGGCGTGACGATCGTCATCTCGCCGCTGATTGCGTTGATGCACGACCAAGTGGGTGCGCTGCACGAGGCGGGCGTGTCGGCGGCTTTTCTCAATTCGACTCAGACGCAAGAAGAAAGCAGTGCGCTCGAAAAGCAGCTGCTGCGCAACGAACTCACGCTGCTCTATGCGGCGCCTGAACGCATCAACACACCGCGCATGAAGGGCCTGCTGGGCTCGCTGCATGAGCGCGGTCTACTCAGCCTGTTTGCGATTGATGAAGCGCATTGCGTGAGCCAGTGGGGCCACGATTTTCGGCCTGAGTACCGCTCGCTGAGCTTGTTGCACGAAACCTTTCCCGACGTGCCTCGGGTGGCGCTCACCGCCACCGCCGACGCACTAACACGGCAAGACATGATCGAGCGCCTGAAGCTCGAAGACGCTCGCGAATTTGTCAGCAGTTTTGACCGGCCCAACATCCGCTACACGATTGTTGAAAAGACCGATCCGACGCGGCAGCTGCTGCGCTTCATTGAAACTGAGCATGCCGGTGAGGCCGGTATCGTCTACTGCCAGTCGCGCAAACGGGTTGAAGAAATCGCCGACATGCTGCAAGACGCCGGCCTCAAAGCCATGGCCTATCACGCTGGCCTGGATTCATCGGTGCGCCAGCAACGGCAAGACCGCTTTCTGCGTGAAGACGCCATGGTCATGGTCGCCACCATCGCCTTTGGCATGGGCATCGACAAGCCTGACGTGCGCTTTGTCGCGCACCTCGATATGCCGAAAAACATCGAAGGCTACTACCAAGAAACTGGCCGGGCCGGTCGTGATGGTTTGCCGGCCAACGCCTGGATGGCCTACGGCCTGCAAGACGTGGTCAACCAGCGCCGCATGATCGACACCAGCGAAGTCGCCAGTGAAGAATTCAAACAAGTCATGCGCGGCAAACTCGACGCGCTGCTGACGCTGGCCGAAGACACGCGCTGCCGCCGGGTCAGTTTGCTGAGTTACTTTGGTGAAGACAGCCAACCTTGTGGCAATTGCGACAACTGCCTGAACCCACCGGCAGTGTGGGACGCCACCATCGCCGCGCGCAAGATGTTGAGCTGCATTTACCGCGTACAGCAAGCCAGCGGCATCAGTTTTGGCGCCGGTCACATCATGGACATCTTGCGCGGCAAAGTCACTGACAAAGTCATGCAGTACGCGCACAACAAACTCAGCACTTTCGGCATTGGTGCCGAACTGGCCGAAACGCAATGGCGCGGCGTGCTGCGCCAGCTGATTGCCAACAACATGGTGCGCGTCGACAGCGAAGCCTTCAGCACCTTGCAGTTGTTGCCTGACGCGCGGGCGGTGTTGCGCGGCGAAGTGACGGTGATGCTGCGTGAACAAGCACTGGGCGGCAGCGCCGATCGTAAGAAACGCAGCGTCAAAACCTCGGTCAAAGGGATGGCCGAAGCCAGCCTCAACGCCGGGGCGATGGAGCGCTTGGGCAAGCTCAAAGCTTGGCGTGCCGAAGTGGCCCGCGAGCACAATCTGCCAGCGTTTGTGATCTTTCATGACGCCACGCTGCGGGCCTTGGCAGAGCAAGATCCGCAAAGCTTGGGCGACCTGGAAGGCATCAGTGGCATGGGCGCGAAAAAGTTGCAAGCCTATGGCGCAGAAGTGCTGCGGGTGTGCGCCGCTGCCGCTTGAGTCACGCACTGAATAGCCCGTCAAATGGTGGGTTACCGGCCTGCCCCTTAAGCTTGCGCTAGGATTTACCGACCCGCACCCGACCCGTCCTGGTGTGAATTTATCAGCCGCGTTTTTCGCTTCATGGAGATTGTCTTGCCCACTTTTGCAACCAAAAATAACCTGCGGGGCCTGCTCGCCGGGCTCTGCCTAACGGTGGCTCTTCCGGCTTTCGCGGGCAAGACGCTGGACGCGATCAAGTCGCGCGGGCAAGTGATTTGCGGCGTCAACACCGGCGTGGCTGGCTTCTCGGCCGCTGACTCCAGTGGCAACTGGTCGGGACTGGATATTGACATTTGCAAAGCTGTTGCCGCAGCCACGCTGGGCGATGCTAAAAAAGTGAAGTTCGTGCCACTGAACGCGCAGCAGCGTTTCACGGCGCTGCAATCTGGCGAAGTCGATGTGCTGTCCCGCAACACCACCTTCAGCCTGTCGCGTGACGCCTCGCTCGGGCTGCACCAAACCGTCGTGACGTATTACGACGGTCAAGGTTTCATGGTGCCCGCCAAGTTCAACATCAAAAGCGCCAAGCAGTTGAAGGGCCAAACCGTTTGCGTGCAGTCCGGCACTACCACCGAAAAGAACCTGAGCGATTACTCGCGTACCCATAAGCTGGCCATCAAGCCGGTGGTGTTCGAGAAATTCGAAGCCGCCAACGCAGCCTATTTCGCAGGCCGCTGCGTCGCTTACACCACCGACGCTTCAGGGCTAGCCTCCATCCGAAACAAGGAAGCGCGGAATCCGGCAGAGCACGTCATCTTGGCTGATTTAATCTCTAAAGAACCGCTCGGCCCGCTGGTGCGGCGTGGTGACGACGAATGGTTTGCCATCGTCAAGTGGGTGATTTACGGCCTGATCGAAGCCGAAGAATATGGCATGACCCAAGCCAATGTCGACCAGCTGAAAACCAGCACCCTCGATCCGGTGATCCAGCGCATTTTGGGCACCACCGAAGACACCGGCCGGCTGCTCGGCTTGGACAAAGAATGGATGCTGCGTGCCATCAAAGCCACCGGCAACTACGGTGAAATATTCGAGCGTAATGTGGGTCCCAAGTCGCCCATCGGTTTGCCGCGCGGCCTCAACAAGCAGTGGAACCAAGGCGGTCTGATGTATGCCTACCCGCTGCGCTAAAGCGGCATGACGCCCACGATTCAAAACCCGCCGGCTGTGCCCGCCCAAAAAAAATGGTCTTGGCGCAGTCGGGCCTTTCGCGGCTTGATTTACCAAGCGTTGGCGCTGGTCTTGATTGCCTTGGCGCTCTGGTACTTGGGGCACAACACGCTGATCAACATGCGCGAGCGTGGCATTCAGAGCGGCTTTGATTTTCTGACGCAAACCGCCGGCTTTGACATTGGCGAAAGCCTGTTTCCGTTTGATTCCCGCCAACCCTATTGGCAGGCTTTTTTGATCGGCCTGAGCAACACCTTGCGCGTGGCGCTGACCGGTATTGTCTTGGCCACGCTGATCGGCACCTTGGTGGGTGTGGGCCGCTTTTCGCGCAATGTGTTGGTGCGGGGTTTGTGTTCCGCCTATGTCGAAATTTTCCGGAACATCCCGATCTTGTTGCAATTGCTCATGTGGTATTTGCTGTTCACGGAAGTGCTGCCTGCGGCGTCTGAGGCTTGGCAAGTGGGCTCGGTCTTTCTCAGCAAAGGTGGTGTTAGCTTCCCGATTCCTATCTGGTCCAGCGGCCATGCTTGGGCTGCCGCCGGCTTGCTGGCGGGCGCCGTGTTGGTGTGGCTGTACCACCGCCGGGCCGTCGCGCATTTTGATGCAACCGGACATTTGCGCAGCAGGGTCTGGATTCCGTTGGGTTTGCTGCTTTTGGGTGGCTTTACAGGTTGGCTGGCGGGTGGCGCACCAACCGCCATGAACTCACCATCGCGCGGCCTGTTTGCGATTGAAAACGGTGGCGCGCTGACACCCGAGTTCATCGCCGTGTTGCTCGGTCTGACGGCTTACACCGCGGCCTTTATCGCCGAAGTGGTGCGCGCCGGCATTCAGTCGGTCGCAATGGGGCAAAGCGAAGCGGCAACGGCGTTGGGCCTGAGCCGTCGGCAGGAAATGCGTCTGGTGATGCTGCCGCAAGCGCTTCGCGTCATCATTCCACCGCTGACCAACCAGTACCTGAACCTGACCAAAAATTCATCGCTGGCGGTCGCCGTCGGCTACCCTGATGTGGTCTCGATTTCCAACACCGCGCTGAATCAAACCGGCCGCGCCGTCGAGTGCATCAGCATCGTGATGGTGATTTACCTCAGCACCTCGCTGCTGACATCGTGGTTGATGAGCCGCTACAACGCCCGTGCGGCGATCAAGGAACGTTGAATGAATTCAGCTGTTGACTTATGACCGCTAAAACTTTCCACGCGATTCCTGCGCGCCCCGCACCTGTGCGCCAAGGCGGTCTGGCTGGCTGGCTCCGGAGCAACCTGTTTGCTGACTTTCGGACCACGCTGGGCACACTGTTGCTGGGCGGCTTGCTGCTGTGGTATCTGCCGCAGTTCATCCAATGGGCCTTGTTGTCGGCCACTTGGCGGCCTGACTCAGAGGCTTGTCGGGCAGCGACTGTGGGTGCTTGCTGGGGCGTGATCGCTGAGAAGTACCGGCTCATCATCTTTGGCCGCTATCCGTTCGACGAACAATGGCGGCCTCTCTTGGCCACCGTCTTGATGCTCAGCGTGTTGGTCGCCAGCTGTGTGCGTTATTTCTGGAAGCCTTGGTTGACTTTGCTGTGGGCGGCTGTGCTGGCGGTGTTTTTTGTGCTGATGTACGGCGACAGCTTTGGGCTGACGCGGGTTGAAACCGACCGCTGGGGCGGTTTTCCGCTGACGCTGTTGTTGGCCTCGCTGTCGATTGCCATGGCTTTCCCGTTGGCGCTGCTGGTGGCGCTCGGCCGTCGCTCTGACTTGCCAGCGATACGCAGCGCGTGCACGATTTACATCGAACTGGTGCGCGGCGTGCCGCTGATTTCAGTCTTGTTCATGGCCTCGTTCTTGTTCCCGCTGTTCATGCCGCAGGGCACCCGCATCGACGTGTTGATTCGTGTGCTGATCGGCATCACGCTGTTTGCCGCGGCCTACATGGCCGAGGTGATTCGCGGCGGCTTGCAAGCCATCCCCAAAGGTCAGGTCGAAGCAGCGGCCACGCTCGGACTGTCCTACTGGCAGACGCAGCGCAAGATCGTGCTGCCGCAAGCGCTGGCGATTGTCGTGCCGGGCATCATGAACAACTTCATTGGCATTTTCAAGGACACCTCCTTGGTGACCATCGTCAGTCTGTATGAGCTCACCGGCGCGCTGGGGTTGGCCCTCAACTCCGACGCCGACTGGCGCCCTTTCAAGGTCGAGGGCTATCTCTTCATCGCCCTGATCTATTTCACTTTTTGCTTTGCCATGTCACGTTACAGCCTGTGGGTGGAAAAGCAAGTCAACCAAGGCCATGCGCGATGAGCGATCCCATCATCACCTTCGACAAAGTCAACAAGTGGTTCGGCAACGATTTTCATGTGCTACGCGACATTGACTTGCAGGTCCGGCAAGGCGAGCGCATCGTGATTTGCGGGCCTTCCGGGTCCGGCAAGTCAACGCTGATTCGGTGCATCAACCGGCTTGAAGAACACCAACAGGGTCGCCTCATCGTCGCCGGCATTGAGCTGTCTGATGACATCAAAGCCATCGATGCCGTGCGCCAACAAGTTGGCATGGTGTTCCAGCAGTTCAATTTGTTTCCGCATTTGACGGTGTTGGAGAACCTGACGCTGTCGCCGATCTGGGTTGGCAAGATGCCGAAGAAAGAAGCCGAAGAAAAGGCCATGCAGCAACTCGAACGCGTGCAGATCGCCGAGCAAGCGCACAAGTTTCCGCTGCAGTTGTCGGGCGGCCAGCAGCAACGCGTGGCGATTGCCCGCGCACTGTGCTTGACACCCAAAATCATGCTGTTTGACGAGCCCACCTCAGCCCTTGACCCGGAGATGATCAAGGAAGTGCTGGATGTGATTGTGGAGTTGGCCGACCAAGGCATGACCCTGCTCTGCGTGACGCACGAAATGGGCTTTGCCAAAGCAGTTGCTGACCGCGTGATCTTCATGGACCAAGGCCAGATCGTTGAGCAAAACACGCCGGATGCGTTTTTCAATCACCCGCAGACGGATCGGGCGCAGGATTTTTTATCGAAGATTCTGGGGCACTGACTTTTTTAAACTCAGTTCCAGCCAATCACGTCAAAGCCTTTTTCGCTCAAGCAGCGCTGCACAAAACTGCGGTAAAGACTGCTGGGGCGGTCGCCGCGCACGGCCGCTTGGGTGGCACCGGCCGCACCGCCGATCGCAGCGCCGCCGGCACCCGCCCGCAACATACCTTCGGCACCACGACCAAACACCAGCGCCCCGACGGCACTGGCGACACCTGCCACGGCAGCCCCTTCGCCTGCCCGCTGCACCATTTGGTTGCCTTGTTCTGCGCGCAACCCGGATGCATTGGCTCGTGACAAGCACGCAGCCACTTCGTTCTGGGCTTGAATCTCGCCGACGCGATTAAAAGCGGCGTTGGGATACAGCACTGGGCGAGCCGCTGAGCTGTCGGGGCCCGTGCTGGCACAGCTAGCCAGACTCAGGCAAGCAGCCAACAAAGCTACGCGGCGGTTGCATAAAAAGCGGCAAATGATGGCGTGCGCCTGTGGTGACGATTGATTCATGTCTTTCATTTTGACCTCGCAACCGAAGCTTCATTTTCAAAAAGGTAAAATTACTTCAGTTTTAAAAGTCCCTAGGAGCCGCCATGTCCAAGTCAGCTGATCATTCTGCCCACGATGCACACGCCCATGATGTGCCCGCTGTTGATGAGGATCCCGTCGATTCCATCATCTCGATTGTCCCGATTGTTGTGCCACTGGCTGGCGCAGTTCTGATGTTTTTACTGGCTTTCATCGCTGTCACGATGGCCTGATACGCTTCCGCTGTTCAATGGTCAGGGGCTTCTTCCTTGGCCGGGCACCCAAAAGGTCAGCTCTAGTGCTGGCCTTTTTCACGTCCAGACCAGCAAAAATTGTGCATAACCTTATGTTTGTTTTGCATATCTTTCGGCCGTAACCTTCAGGTAACTGGCGTCAGAAGTTCTTAGAATGACCCTTCGCATCGTCTTGAATCGTTGTTCGAAATCACTGTTCAAGGCTTTGCTGAGCTGGCTTTTCAGCGTTATTTCGCGAGTTATTGCAGCGCTTGGGTTCGCTCCAACCGCTTGCAGGGTCTGCCGAAATCACGTTTTTTAACCTTGGAGCTTTTCGATGAACCATCCTGCGATGCAAGGGCTTGCCCTGAATGCCCCCGCTTTTGTTAAGAATGCGAAGTTAATCGCTTGGGTAGCTGACATGGCGGCCCTGTGCAAGCCCGACGCCATCTACTGGTGCGACGGCAGCGACGCCGAATACCAGCGACTGTGCCAGGCACTTGTCGACGCCGGCACCTTCCAAAAACTCAATCCCGTCACACGACCCAACAGCTTTTTGGCACTGAGCGACCCCAGCGACGTGGCCCGCGTGGAAGACCGCACGTTCATCTGCTCGACGCTGAAAGAAGAAGCCGGCCCCACCAACAACTGGATGGCGCCAACTGAGATGCGCGCCACGCTGCAACCTCTGTTTGACGGCTGCATGAAGGGTCGCACGATGTACGTGGTGCCCTTCTCGATGGGCCCGCTGGGCTCACCGATTGCCCACATCGGCATCGAACTCTCGGACAGCGCCTACGTGGCCGTGAACATGAAAATCATGACCCGCATGGGTCGTGCGGTGTACGACGTGCTGGGTGTCGATGGCGAGTTTGTGCCTTGCGTGCACACCGTGGGCGCACCGCTGGCTGCGGGCCAGACAGATGTGAAATGGCCGTGCAACAAAACCAAGTACATCGTGCATTACCCGGAAACCCGCGAGATATGGTCTTACGGCTCGGGCTACGGCGGCAATGCGTTGCTCGGTAAAAAATGCTTTGCCTTGCGCATCGCCTCCAACATGGGTCGTGACGAAGGCTGGCTGGCCGAGCACATGCTGATTTTGGGCGTGACCAATCCTAAGGGGCACAAATACCATGTGGCTGCGGCGTTCCCAAGCGCTTGTGGGAAAACAAATTTCTCGATGCTGGTGCCACCGGCTGGTTTTGACGGCTGGAAAGTCACCACCATTGGCGACGACATCGCGTGGATCAAGCCATCGGCCGATGGTCAATTGCGTGCGATCAACCCTGAAGCCGGCTATTTTGGCGTGGCCCCGGGCACCAACATGCTGACCAACCCGAACTGCATGCTGAGCGTTCGGAGTGACACCATCTTCACCAATGTGGCCCTGACCGACGACGGCGATGTCTGGTGGGAAGGAATGGAGCAGGATGCGCCAGGCAAGGCGCTGCCCCAGCATTTGATCGACTGGCAAGGCAAAGATTGGACGCCAGAGATCGCTCGTGCGACGGGCGCCAAAGCGGCGCATCCGAACTCGCGTTTCACGGTGGCAGCCACCAACAACCCAGCGCTCGACAGCGCTTGGGACGATCCCAAAGGCGTTGCGATTGACGCCTTCATTTTTGGCGGCCGTCGTTCAACCACCGTGCCGCTGGTGACCGAAGCACGTAACTGGGTGGAAGGCGTCTACATGGCCGCCACCATGGGTTCCGAGACCACGGCCGCCATCGTCGGCCAAGTCGGTGTGGTGCGCCGCGATCCTTTCGCCATGCTGCCGTTCATCGGCTACAACATGAGCGACTACTTCCAGCACTGGCTGTCCATCGGCGAGCAACTCGCCGCCAAGGGTGCCAAACTGCCAAAAATTTACACCACCAACTGGTTTCGCAAAGGTGATGACGGCAAGTTTGTCTGGCCCGGCTACGGCGAAAACATGCGCGTGTTGAAGTGGATGATAGAGCGCGTTGAGGGCTCGGCCAAGGGTCAAGACCACACCACCGGCGTCAGCCCAAGCTACGAAGACCTGACTTGGAATGGCCTGGATTTCAGCGCCGAGCAGTTCAACAGCGTGATCAGCACGGACAAAACCGCTTTGCTGAAAGAGCTTGAGCTGCACACCGAGCTGTTCACGCAATTGGCGCATCACTTGCCAACCGCCTTGATCGAGACCAAAGCCGCTATTGAGAAACGATTGGCGGCCTGATTTTCTACGTCCGCCCACGAAAAAGCCACCTTGCGGTGGCTTTTTTTGGATGAAAACAAACGCGTTTGGCTTTTGAGCGATCAGCTGTTTTGTCGCTGGTAAGCCCGCAGTTCTGCACCACCCAAACGGATGGCACGGGCTGACAAACCGCTCGGAACAACCACGCCTCCAGTTTCGGCCATAGACTGCTGGCGAGTGATCGCTGCGTGCAGATCAGCCATGACACGGGTATCGGTCTTGGCGATCACCCACAAACGCTCATCAGCACGGGCTTTGGCTTGGCCACGCGCCCAGCTGTCGAGCCCACCCTTGATACGCGCCACAATGTTGCGGACGGTTCCTGAATACAAAGCCAGTCCAACGAAAGCCAAGGCCCAAAGCGCCATCCACATCACCAGCAAGTGGCCTTCAACCACGCTGTCCATGACTTCGTAAGCCACGACCAGCACAGCAGCGACGATGGACGTCAGCAGTAAAGCGGCTACACCGCTGATAGATGACCAGCGTTTGCGCAACAGCAAAGCGCCTTCAATAGCGGACTCGGCGCGCTGAACGCCGGGATGTTCGGTGAGGTATTGGGTGTGGACGAAAGTGGTCATGATGACTCCCTTGATTTGGGCCGTAAACCTTCAGGGGCTCTGCTTGTTCACGACGGCTGCGTTAAACAAGGCCTTGATCATAGGGTTAATACTGATGCTGCTCCACTTTATCTTTATGATCCCAGTTATTCATAAAGGTTATAGTTCCAACTCATACTGAAAAATGTTCGAATGAGTCCACCCAACTTTCGCACCATCGACCTCAACTTACTGCGCGTCTTTGACGAGGTCATGGCTGAACGCAGCCTGACCCGCGCTGCCCGCAACTTGGCATTGACTCAACCGGCGGTGAGCAATGCGTTGCGGCGTCTGCGTGAAACACTGGGTGATGAGTTGGTGCAGCGCAGTGGTCAGGGCATGGCCCCCACGCCGCGCGCACGCGCCATCTGGCCGGCGGTACGCGAAGCGCTGCTGCAGCTCCAATCCTCTCTCATGCCCAACGAATTTATACCGGCGGAGGCCAACACCAGCTTTGTGCTGGCCATGGCCGACGCTACGGCCGCCGAGCTGATTCCAGGGCTCACGGACATCCTCGAACAAGAAGCGCCACGTGTCTCGCTGCGCGTGGTGCCGCTGACAACCCGAGACCCACGCCGGCTGCTCGACGATGAGGCCTGCGACTTGGCCGTTGGTTATTTCCCGTCGGTGCTGGCCGATTTAACGGCTGGCGCACAAAATGGTGAGCAGCAACCTTTTTCTCACTTGCGGCTCTACAACGGCGAGTACGTCTGCGTCATGCGCCGGGACCATCCGCTCGCGCAGACGCCGTTGACGCTGGACCAGTACTGCGCGGCACGTCACATGCTGGTGAGTTTTTCAGGTCGGCCCTATGGCTTTATTGACGAATCGCTTGCTTCTTTGGGACGCGAGCGCCGTGTCGTGCTCACGGTGAATCAGTTCTTCACCGCTGGCCGCGTGGTGGCCAATTCCAACTTGTTGACGGTCTTGCCGCGCCATTTTGTGCGGGTCACCGGTTTCGCGGAGCAACTGGTGTTACAGCCTTTGCCCTTCGATGTGTCGCCGGTGCACGTGGATGCCGTATGGCACCGGCGCACCCAACAAAGCAGCAGTCATCTGTGGCTTCGTCAGGCCGTGGTGCGAGCGGCGAAGCAAAGTTTTTCGACCTGACGACCCTCGATCCGTGAACATTCAGCTTCTGTCAGATCTGCACCTCGAGTCGAACCCGCACTTTGTAGCGCAACCGCTGCCGGGTGCCGATGTGTTGGTATTGGCTGGCGACATCGGCTCTTACCAATCGGGCTCCGCATTGACGCATTTAGGCGTGGACGACTTTGGTTTGGCGCGCTTTTCTCCTCGGCCAGTCCGTGAAGGTGGCGCCGACTGGCCCACACCGGTGTTGTTTATTCCAGGCAATCATGAATACGACGGTCAGGAATTCGAGGAGGCAACGCGTCGCCTGCGATCCGCCTGCGAACGCTGGGGGTTGATTTGGCTTGAGCAGCAAAGCGTCATTCTTCAAGGCGTGCGCTTTATGGGTTGCACGCTTTGGACGGATTTTGATGCGCTGAACGGCGACTCACTGACCGCGTCGCTGTCGGGCCGCGACAAGGCTTTTCGGGCGGCGAATTATTACTTGCGCAAAAACCATTCGCTTCACGGCGGCGAACCGATGCTGGCCACAGCGGTTCGCGAGCTCGGCTTGCAAAGCCAGACTTGGTTGCGCGAAGCGTTGGCTCAACCTTTTGACGGCTCAACTGTAGTTGTCACTCACTTCGCTCCTAGCCTCCTTAGTGCAGATCCGCGTTATGGGCTGACGCCAGGAACCGCCGGCTTTTGCAATGCCCTCGATGACTTACTGCCATCGGCACAACTGTGGCTGCATGGTCACTTGCACTGCCCGCAAGACTATCTGAGCCAAGGCTGTCACGTGGTCGCCAACCCACTGGGGTATGCACACAAAGGTGAGCAAAAAAGCTATCGACCGGACCTGTTGATTCGCATTTGAGCAAACCCAAAAGTGCATCTCAACAGAGAAATCCCGAGGCTCAATAGCGTGAATTCGGCCGCCTTCAATTGATTACCGAACAGTCTCGTTAATGACCATTTAGTTCATATTGATACTACTATGGATTACATTGGGGTTGCACCACACCTTTGGTGCTTACTTTCAACCCAATGGAGTCACCCATGAAAAAATCACTCATCGCCTTGACACTGAGCGCCAGCGCTGTCTTTTCTGCACAAGCTGCCGACATCGTGGACACCGCCGTCAGCGCAGGCAATTTCAAAACCTTGGTGACCGCGGTCAAGGCTGCCGGCTTGGTCGACACACTCAAGGGCCCAGGCCCGTTCACGGTGTTTGCACCCACTGACGCAGCCTTTGCCAAGATCCCAAAAGCCGATCTGGACGCGCTACTGAAAGACAAAGCCGCGCTGACCAAAGTGCTGACCTACCACGTGGTCCCTGGCAAAGTCATGGCCAAAGACGTCAAAGCCGGTAACGTCAAGACCGTGCAAGGCGGCAACCTGACGCTGGCTACCATGGGCGGCGTCACTGTGAACGGTGCCAAGGTCGTGGCGGCAGATGTGGCGGCCGACAACGGTGTGATCCACGCTGTTGACACGGTCATCATGCCCAAGTAAAAAGGGAAATTGACGGGGCCTGCAGGTCCCGTCTGCCCAAGACGTGCACGCTTCAACGCTTGAAACGTCTCAAACCAATGAGCGTCTAATGACGCAAACCGTCAAAGCAGGTGGTCACCACGAACTCGACGATCTCTTCATCGGTGTGCTGGCCACTCGATTGCATGAATTCGAGCACTGGATCGCAAGCCCGCGAATACACGGTGTACAGCACCAAAATGGGGGGCAAAGCCGGGTTCAAACTGCCGTCGGCTTGTGCCGCTTCAATCCAGCCACCAATGTGGTCACTGACCTGAAGCAGGCCGTCCAAATAGGCCCGATTGGCCATCAAATTAGCCCTCAGGCTGGAATTTTGACTTGGCAAGGACGGCATTTCACCCGCCAGTTGCAAACGCATCATCCAGCGCACCACCGCCTTGAGTTGGTCAATGGGCCTTGCGTTGGCTGGCAAGCTGGCCAACAAGACCTTGGCCCGCGCCAACACCCGGACCATGGCGGCGGCAGCGAGGTCTTCCTTGCTGGGAAAGTGCTTGTAAAGGCTGGCCTTGGCGATACCGACTTCAGCGGCGACCTCGTCAACGGTCATCAAATCAAAGCCTTTTTCAGCCAGCAGCCGGTTCACGGCTTCAACGATGGCGTCCTCCCGGGCCTGCAGCATCTGCGCCTTGAAAGACACCTTGACGGGCGCGGCGATGGCGTTGTTTGCGCCAAGACGAGAAGACAGTGATGAGGCCATGGGCAGATTTTAGCGTCAGTGATTTCAGCCCGTCTATTTTCTGGGGATTACGCCCAAAGAATAGCCAGTACACATATTTTGTGACTCATCAGTTAGGCCCGTTCGGGCGTGAAGGTTTCAGCCCCTGACTCGTTCGGGTCGAGATGCCCCAGCGTGAAACGAAACGTGGCGCCTTGGCCTGGCGCTGACTCAGCCCAGATACGCCCACCATGCCGCGAGATGATGCGCTGCACAAAAGCCAAACCAATGCCGGTGCCCTCAAACTCAGATGGCGAGTGCAACCGCTGGAACGGACCGAAGAGTTTTTGCGAATACGCCATGTTGAAACCCGCGCCGTTGTCACGCACAAAATAAACCAAGTCCCCATGGGCGTCGATCTCAGAGCCAAAGGTGATGTGTGCCACTGCTTGACCGGCGCTGAACTTCCAGGCGTTGCCCAACAAGTTGTCGAGCACTTGGCGCAGCAGGCGATGGTCACCCGTGGCCGTAAGCCCGGGCTCGACTTGTGCCTCCACCACACGCGCCGGATCCCGCTCACGCAAAAAGACCAGCACATTGTTCGCCAAGTCACTGAGGTCGACTTGGTCATGGCGCAAGGGCGCACGCGCCAAGCGGGCGAGCGATAACAACGCATCAATCAATTCGCCCATTTGCACCACGCCGGCACGCACACGGTGAAGGTAATGCTGTCCTTTTTTGGCCATCGGTTCCGGCAAAGCCTCAACTGACTGCTCGAGCAAGCTGGCAAAACCGTCCACCGCGCTCAAGGGGGAGCGCAGATCATGCGAGACCGAATAGCAAAAAGACTCTAACTCTTCGTTGGCCGACTTGAGCTGGGCCGTGCGCTGCTGAACCCGCTCTTCCAAGCTGGCGTTCAGATTACGGATTTCCAAATCGGACTGCAGTCGTTTCAGCTCAGCAGAGGCTCGCGCTGCAAATATTTGTAGCGTCGAGACCATCAAAGCCGTCTGTTTGAGTGGCTCGTGAAACATCACAAACAACATGCCCGCAAATTCACCAGAAGAATTCTCAAGCCGGTGACCGACATACGCTTCCGCGTGGATGCCAAAAATAGCCTGAACTTCAGGGTAAAGGTAGTGCACGTTTTTTGACAACGTCACACTGACCTCGTCAATCAGTTCGCGACAGGGCGACAGTGACACCGGGTAGTCAAAACCGTCAACCAATTCACCCTCCACGATGCCCGCCACACGGCGCGCCATCAATGGTTCGCCGGGCAGGGCACGCGTCACAAAAGCGGCTTGAGCGCCCAGTGCGTCAGCCATGTTGCGCACCAAATGTTCAAAAAAATTGCTGCCGCCCTGCACCGACACACCAGCGGCCACCTTAGAAATAGCCGCTTCGAGTTGATCTCGCCAATGGCGCGCACGGATGCTGTCAATACCGAAAGCCAGGTTGTTGGCCAGCTCCTGTAGCAACAGCACCTCTTCAGACCGGGCAGGAAGTTCGATGGTCGAATAAAGCGCCAGCATGCCGAACGTCTGATCGGCATAAGCCAAAGGCACGGTGAGAATACTGCGATATCCACGCTGTATCGCCTCTTGGGCCCACTGCACATTGTTGGGGAGCGACGTCAAATTGTGATGTTCACTCACCTCGCGCCGCCGAATAGCGTCACCAACCGGTCCAAAAGTACCGATCGGCTCATTCGCCCAACTCAGCCAAGTCGACGACAAAAAGCCGGCCTCATGACCCGCATAGGCCATAGGTTCAATGCTGCGCTCTTCGTCTTCACGGGCATAACCGACCCATGCCATGTGGTAGCCGCCGACTTCGACGGCCAAGCGGCAAACTTCTGCCAGCAACTTTTGCTCGTTACCCATGCGCGTCAAGGCACGATTGCACAAGCTGAGCATTTCCAGCGCCCGCGCCGTACTGGCCAGTGCGGCGTCAGCCCGCTTGCGGAAAGTGATGTCATGCACCACACCCACCACCCGTTCGACCCGGCCGTCCTCCCCTAAAACGGGATGACCATAGTCTCGCACCCAGAGAACTTCACCGCTGGGCAACATGAGCCGGTATTCTCGCTCGGTCGCCAAGCCGCCAAGGTTGGCCTTGAAAGCCGCCACCGCTGCCTCGCGGTCCTCTGGATGCACGGAGTCAAGATAAGAGTCAGGACTGGCATAGAGGCTTTCACAACTCAGGCCCCACAGCCGTTCGTAAGCCGGGCTGATGTAAAGCAAAGCGCCAGTCGCACCATCGCGGCTGTAATACACATCGTTGGTGTTTTCAGCCAGCTCCAAAAACCGCGCCTCTAGGGCGAGCCTTGCAACTTCAGCGGTGCGGCGCTCTTTATCTTCAGCGGGGGTGTTCATGGAATCATCCAAAATGGCAGCAAGCGCCGAGACAACACGCGGCAGCAGCCCATTAATGATGGGCTGGCTTAACGCCACCATCGTCAAAAGACATGCCCCCATAGTAGCGGTATGCGCACACCACAGAAAGCGCGTATTCTTTATTGAATTGCCGTCATGCACCTTGGAACTCAAAACGTGCCTTATTGGATCAACGAATTAGCCCGTGCAGCCCGCCAATCCAACCTCGGGCGTCAGGTGGCTGCCGCCGAGCGCATGTTGCGACGCGTCTTACGCAAAGAGTTAACCGGCCCAATGGTCACAACGGCGTTTGTCGCGGCGGTGCCCGAACCGGTCACGATTGAAGCCGTTGCAGAAGTCAACGCCAACAACGTCGAAGACCTCACAAGACCCGAAGCAACTGAAGCCTCTTCAACACGATGCCGCGCCGCATTCACGCGGCAAGTTTTTGAATTTGATGATCAGCGCTATGGCTTCAATTTGTATGTTCCCCCATTGCCACCAACGTGGCCTACTGACGAGCCTGCAGGCGTGCCGTTGCTAGTAATGCTGCACGGTTGCAAACAAGGTGCCCCGGACTTCGCCCGCGGCACCGGCATGAACGAGTTAGCAGCCAAAACGCCCTGCATCGTGCTGTATCCCGAACAGTTAGCCAAGGCCAACCAGATGCGCTGCTGGAACTGGTTTGACAGCGCGCACCAAGGCCGACTCGCTGGCGAACCCGCTATGTTGGCCGCGCTGACGCGACAAGTCATCGCTCGTTACCCGGTAGACCCGACACGCGTGTACATCGCCGGCCTTTCCGCGGGTGGCGCCATGGCCGCTATCGTCGCCGCACACTACCCAGATCTGTTCGCCGCTGTCGGCGTGCACTCCGGCCTCCCGCCGGGGGCCGCACACAATGTGATGTCGGCTTTCAGCGCTATGCGCCATGGTGGCCGCTCACGCGCACCCGGCGACCCCGCGGCGCTCAAAGATGTGATGCCAACCATCGTCTTTCATGGCGACGCTGACCGCACCGTGCACCCGGACAACGGCGACCAGATCGTGCTCGCCGCGATTGCTGCGCTGAAGGCCTCAGGCGTGCCTTTAACGCGCAGCGTCATACCCCAAGAGATACCCGCACCCACCGGAGAAATGCGCCACACCCTGCGCACCGTTTACAGCGCTAAAAATGGTCGCCACTACGTCGAGTACTGGTCGGTCGAAGCCGGGCCTCATGCTTGGTCAGGCGGCAGTGCCGCTGGGACGTTCACTGACCCTCACGGACCGAATGCCTCAGCGGCGATGTTGGCGTTCTTTTTGGGGCACCACCGCTGAAAAGTCCTACGCGAATACCGAGCTTGGCATGCATGAGATCAGAAAAGCAGGTTCATCGCAGACAATAACCTTAGTCCATCAAGATGCCACCGTCACTTTCTGTCGCCCCGTCTGCCGAGCACACTCCCATGACCTCCTTGCTGTCCAGCGCCAAAATCCTCACCGCCAGCAGTCCGACTTTTTCTCGGCACGAATTTCGCAGCGCCCTCGGCATGTTCGCCACGGGCGTGACCATCGTCACGGCCCGCACTGCTGACGGCGACTTGGTTGGGCTGACGGCCAACTCATTCAACTCAGTCTCTTTGGAACCACCCCTGGTGCTGTGGAGCTTGAGCCGCTCAGCTGCTTCGATGGTGGCTCTGAGCTCAGGTTCACACTACGCCATCAACATCTTGGCCGCCGACCAGAAGGAACTCGCCGAACGCTTTGCTGGCAAACGCGAAGACCGCTGGAGCGATGTTGTGTACTCTGAGGGGCTTTGCGGTGCACCCTTGCTGACGGGCGCCGCCGCCAGCTTTGAATGTTTCAACCGCAGTCGCTACGAAGAAGGTGATCACGTCATCTTCGTCGGCGAGGTCGAGCATTGCGAACACCGCACAGGTGTTTCCCCCTTGCTGTTTCACGGCGGCAAGTTCTACACCGAGCATCCTCTTTAAAAAATGTCCCTGTTGGGCGGATGCCGCTGGCAAGGCGTGACTTGCTGACATCGTAAGGCGGCATCAGGTCAAGAGCGATGCCCAGACCGGCGTAATGCGTCTGACTACACTTGTCTTTTTACGCTACACACAAGCACCCCATCCGACATGGAAATTTTTGTTCTTTCGTTGATGTTCGCCTTCGTCGGCTACACCCTCAAATCTCGCGCTGAGGGTCGGCGTATTGCCATGCTGGGACAGCACCTTGGCAATTACCAAATTGAAAAACTCATGGAGACCTTGACCGAAGGCTACGCCAGAGCGCTCGGTGAAAACGATGCGGCGCGGCGTGGCTCGATCTGGCAACTGATGAACGGCACTGAAGACAAGTTAGCCGCACAATTCAAACAATTGGCCGATAGCATGGCCAAAGTAGATGAGGCCGAAACAGGTGTCAACCTCTGGCCTTGGCCCTTGAGCGAAGCTGCCAAATGGGCGCCAAGTGCCCGCTTCGACTTGCGCAAGGCCTTGACAATTCACGCCGAAGGACTTGCCCGTGCGGCCAGTCAAAGCGACCCCATTTCACCGCAGTCTCGCGCCTTCACTCTGAGCGCCGAGCTGTTTCTAATGCAACACACTTGCCACTGGTTTTGCAAATCAAAAACCATCGCTTCAGCCCGCATGCTGGTGCGACACAAGACACCTTACGAGATGGTGTTGCAGTCGGTGTCACCTGAAACCCTGCGGGCTTACAGCGCGCTGGTCGGACAAACCTGAGCCGCCTTCTCCCAATTCGTCCGCGGCTCAGCTGCTGACCACACGACCGTCGACCAGCTCGATCACCCGGTCGCAACGCAGCGCCAGTCGCGGGTCGTGCGTGACGATCAGACAGGCGCTGCCATGGTCCCGGTTGAAGTCGCGCAACAGCTCGAACACCTCGTCGGCAGTCACGGTGTCCAGATTGCCAGTCGGCTCATCGGCCAATATCAGCCTCGGCTTTTGCGACAAGGCGCGGGCAATCGCCACGCGCTGTTGCATGCCCCCTGAAAGCTCGCCGGGCCGCTTGTATTCCGCACCGCTCAAACCAACACGGATGAGGAGATCGCGCGCCATCGCTTCGGCCGCAGGCGTGGCTGTGCCATGACGGATGATGGACGGTAATAAAACGTTTTCCAGCGCCGTGAAGGCCGGCAGCAAATGGTGAAACTGAAAAACAAAGCCAATGGTCTCCCCCCGCAAAGCCGTCAAGCCAACATCGTCCAGGGACTGCGCCGCTTGACCAGCAATGTCTAGCCGGCCTGCGGTCGGCGGCTCGAGCAAGCCAATGATGTTGAGCAAGGTGCTTTTGCCCGACCCTGAAGGCCCCTTCAAGGCGACAAACTCAGCCTGCTGCAAAGCCAGTGTGATGCCATGCAAGACCTCGGACTCAACCTCGGTGCCGATGTTGTAGCGCTTGGTGATTGCCTCTAGGCGAAGAATGGGTGCTTTGCTGGGCGGGTTCATAGCGTCGGCTTCATGCACGAATCGCTTGCACGGGGTCCATGCGGGCGGCGCTGCGGGCAGGAACAAAGGCGGCCGCCAATCCCACACAGCAAGCCACCAGCGAGGCCAGCAACACCAGCTGAGGGTCCAACTGCGGCGCAAACATCGGGCTGCCGTCGGGGCTTTTAAAGACATGCGAAAACACCACCAACAAAGCGTACGCCAGCGCTGCGCCCAAGATCGAGCCGGCCAAACCGACCAGCCCACCTTGCAATAAAAAGATCGCCATGATTTGACGCCGGCCAGCGCCCATGGCGCGCAAGATACCGATCTCGCGCTGCTTTTGCACCACGCTGACCACCAGCACGCTAGAGATGCCGAGCGCCACGATGAGGACAACGAAACTGCGGATCAAGTTGTTAGAAACCGTCTGGTTTGACAGTGCATTGAGCAACCCGGAGTTGGTCTGCATCCAACTGTCAACGGTGAGACCCGTCTGCAAACGCAGCGTGTCGGCCACGCGATCCGCACTGAACAGATCCGTCACAGTGAGGTCGATATTGGACACGCCGCCGGGTAAATCGAGCAGCGATTGCGCTAGCTTGAGCGTGACAAAAACCCAGCGCCGGTTGAGGTCTCGATTACCCATGTCAAAGAGCCCCGTGACCTGCAATGTTTCACTGCGCCCGGTAGCGCTTGTAACCCGCAGCTTGTCACCGAGCGTGAGGCCAAGGTCTTGCGCGAGGTCAATGCCGATCAGCACGCCGGTGCCGGTCACATCAAAAATGCCCCGCGTCATGTAGTTGTCCATGCGGACGACTCGGCGATAAACATCGGGCTTGACGCCCTGCAGCACAACGCTTTTGTTGTAATTGCCGCGTGCCGCAAAGGCGGGTCCGCTGGCCACCGGAGAGACCGCCAACACACCGGGCGTTGCAGCGGCCAAAGCCGCCACGCGCTCCCACTGATCGACCGAACGCAAGCGCTGCTCGCGAGGCTGCACCGCGGCGGCGACCGCTTGGTTCAGATCCGAACCCAACACCGGTCGGGTGAGCTCTTCGGTCGGCTTGATCACCACATGCGCCTGCGAACCCATGACACGGTCAATGATGGTGCCTTGCAACTGGTTGATGAGCTGCGTCAAAAAAATGATCACCGCCACGCCGCCCGTGACACCCGCGAGAATGAGCGTACTTTGCATCCGGCCTTCGCGCAAAAAGCGCAGCGCCAGCAACAATTCAAAGGGCATCCAACGCGCCCATGAACTGAGCTCTGGCCGGTGTCGTGGCCTGTGCCAGAGCGACCGCATCCATCGCCAACGCGGCGGCGGTTCTTGCCCGCGGACGACTGTCGCAGGCAAGGGTGTTGACGGTCTAGGGAACAGGGACATGGGCAGCGCTTTCGCTCTGTGCTTCAACGCGAGATGAAGGAGGGCACTTCCATACCTTGGCTTTGTAGCGTGGTGCCGGTCTGTCGCACACTGTCGCCAGGCAGTGCTTTTTCAGTTTGTGGAATGGCCAGATCGCCCTCCTGCAAACCACTGACGATTTCCATGGTGCCGATGCCGCGCAGTCCGAGCTTGACCGGCACCCGCACAGCGCGTTGGTCTCGCAGCATCAAGACCCAGGGTGCGGCACTGTCTGCCTCACGTACAGCGGCAGCAGGCAACACCAAAGCGTTGGAACGATTAGCGCCGATGAGCTCCACCGACACCGTCATGTCGGGCTTGAGGAAAGCGGGTGGCTGCGGTACCGCCAGACGCACCTCAACCGTGCCGCGTTGCAGATCGACCGCCGGACCGATGTAGCTCAATTGAGCCGCAAAAGGCTGGGCCGGATAGGCATCGGCCGCAGCCTTGGCGGGCATACCAATCACCAACATATGCAGATGCTTTTCGTCAATGCCGGCGTCAATCCGCGTACGGCCCGAGGCCAGTGCCAGCAACACCCGTCCGGGCTGCGCCATCGTGCCGGGTTCGACATTGCGAACCAATACCACACCATCGACCGGGCTGTTGATGGCCAAACGGGCTAGGCGCGCCTCGGCCATTTGCACGGCAGCAGATGCTTGCTCCACCCGCACCGCGGCCAGACCGCTTTCTACCCCACGCGGCTGATTTGCCTCAGCCTGCACGTGTGCAGAACGCAAGACGCTGGCCGCCGACTCCAGCGCACGTCGGGCTTCATCCAGTTTTTGCTGCGAGAAAAAACCTTGCGCCACCAGCGCTTCCGACCGCCGGAATTCACTGTCGGCATTGCGCCAGGCGGCATCGGCCTGGACCACCGTTTGCACCGCCACTGGTGCGGTCACCGTGGCTTGCTGGGTCGCCCGATTGCGCGCCTCTCCCAATGCGGCCTTGGCCTGCTGCAGTGCTGCGCGGGCTTCAGCGTCAGACAAACGCACCAGTAATTGGCCGGCCTTGACTTGATCGCCTTCACGCACCTGCACCGCCAAAACGGTCGCCGTGACTTCTGCTGCAAGTTCGATGCGGGCGGGCGCATTCAAACGGCCCGTCGCGACCACCGACTGCTGCAAATTGCTGCGCAACACCGGCACCACTTGGACGAGCGTTCCACGTTGCCGCAAAAGGAGCGCACCCGTCAACAACAGGACGAGCGTCACGCCGGCAAAGACCCACTTCTGGCGAGGTTTCATAGACGGAGAATAGCAGCGCCAGACAAAATTCTATTGACCAGCATCATGTGCTCCCTGATGAGTCCGCGGCTTTTTTAGTCTGCTTCTGCTTCTTGTTTAGCCAAGCGCTCGCTCTTCCAGTAAACGTCGTCACCGCCATTCATACGGTTGAGCACGCGTGACAGCACGAACAGCAAGTCGCTGAGTCGATTAAGGTATTGGCGGGGAGATTCATTCAACGCCTCGGCCAAGTCCAGCGCCACCACGGCGCGTTCAGCACGCCGGGCCACCGTGCGACAGACGTGCGCTAACGCGGCGGCACGCGTGCCAGCCGGCAAGATGAACTCCTGCAGCCGCGGCAAAGTAGCGTTGTATTTTTCGAGCGCGGTGTCGAGTGCAATCACGGCTTCGGGCTTGAGCAATTCAAAGCCGGGAATAGACAACTCACCGCCAAGATTGAACAGCTGATGCTGCACCTCAATCAGCAATGCCCGCACGTCAGTGACCATGTCTTCACACAGCAATACACCAATGTTGGAGTTGAGCTCGTCAACATCGCCCATGGCATGGACTCGCAAGCTGTCTTTGGAGACGCGGGTGTTGTCGCCCAAGCCGGTGGTGCCGTTGTCGCCGGTGCGCGTGGCGATTTGGGTGAGTCGATTGGCCATGGAATTCCCATCAAAAAGTTGCAAATTTCAGCGGGGCCGCCGTTGTCTGGGTGGTTGGTGTTCGCCGAACCGATGATTATTCACGACTTCGACGCGTACCCCGTCAGCGTAAACTGCAAAACCACGCTGGAGACACCTCATGAACTCACCACTACCGGTCCATTTGCTGCCCGAGATTCAACAACGCGAGACACCGGACACGCTGATCGAGGCGCTCAAAGAGCGTTTTGCCGAGCGCTGTTCAACGGCACTTGTCGTGCGTGAACAGCACGGCCGTGACGAGTCTTCGTTTGCCTCGCCACCACCCGCAGCCGTGGTGTTTGCCGAAAGCACCCAGGATGTAGCGGATGTCGTCAGACTTGCCAGCCAACACAACGTGCCCGTCATTCCGTTTGGCGTGGGTACTTCGCTGGAAGGCCATTTGTTGGCTGTGCAAGGTGGCATCAGCATCGACTTAAGTCGTATGAACCACGTCCTGTCGATCAATGCCGAAGACCTGACCGTGACGGTGCAGCCGGGCGTGACACGCAAGCAACTGAACGAAGCCGTTAAAAGCACAGGTTTATTTTTCCCGATGGACCCCGGCGCTGATGCAACACTCGGCGGCATGAGCGCGACCCGCGCCAGCGGCACCAACGCCGTTCGCTACGGCACCATGCGCGAGAACGTGCTGGCACTCGAGGTGGTGACCGCCAGCGGCGAAGTCATTCGCACCGGCACACGGGCGAAGAAATCTTCAGCGGGTTACGACTTGACGCGCTTGATGGTCGGCAGCGAAGGCACGCTGGGCGTCATCACCGAAATCACGGTCAAACTTTACCCTTTGCCCGAGGCTATTTCAGCAGCGATTTGTTCCTTTCCGAGTATTGAAGCCGCGGTACTGACAACGATCGAAATCATTCAGATGGGGGTGCCAATTGCCCGCGTCGAGTTGATTGACGCCAATTCAGTGCGCATGGTTAATGTTCATTCGAAGCTGTCGTTACGCGAAGAACCGATGTTGCTGATGGAGTTTCACGGTTCGCCCACGTCCGTCAAAGAACAAGCCGAGCTGGTACAAGAGTTGGCCAATGGCCACGGTGGCCATGCTTTTGAATGGGCCAGCACGCCCGAAGAGCGCACACGCCTATGGACAGCGCGGCACAACGCTTACTTTGCGGCGGTTCAATCGCGCCCAGGTTGCCGCGTGATTTCAACCGACACGTGCGTCCCGATCTCGCGTCTGGCCGACTGCCTGCTCGACTCGATCACCGAAGCGGATGCCAGTGGCATTCCGTATTTTTTAGTTGGACATGTTGGCGACGGCAATTTTCACTTTGGCTACCTAATTGACCCCACGCAACCCAAAGAACGTGAAGTGGCTGAGACGCTGAATCAGCAACTGGTGAGCCGTGCTCTCCGCCTGGAAGGCACATGCACCGGTGAGCACGGCGTGGGTCTGCACAAAATGGATTTTTTGGTGATGGAAACCGGCAACGGCGCGGTCAACATGATGCGCACGATCAAGCGCGCACTTGACCCGAAAAACATCATGAATCCTGGGAAGATTTTTTCTTTGTGAAGACCAGGCGGACAGCAAAATCAGCTGTGAACGACCCGTCAGTTCAAGACCACAAGCGGCGCGGCATCTTCGGCGCATGGCGGGCATTCATAGCATTCATGAGCAGGCAAAAAACCGTCAAAAACCGCAGCACAATCATTGCGAAAATCCATTGCTTTGGCACCTCGGCAAGATACTCATAAGTATTGAAATAGTCCATGAACAAGGTGATGACGTTGAGGCCCAAAATGACCACTGATACCCGTTCGAAGTGCCAGTTCTTCACGTAGCTGTAGATATAAACACTACTTATCAAAATGGCGAAGCTGGCGCGGAACTGAAAATAGATCTCCAGCGTATTGACACTGTCACCCGCCTGAAATTGCAAAGTCGCAAGCCCCGGGTAAAAAAGCCACCTCAAGGTGAACACCACCGCGGCCACGAACAAATAAACCATGCGGTATTTAAACCATGTGTCGATATTGGCATTAACTGGACTCGCCCCGTCAGAGGTCACGGCTCACTCCTAAAGCCAAAAAAGCTTGCCCGATTGCAGGGCTCAATGACGCGCTCCGCGACTATTGCAACAGACGATATCGCTAAAATCATTTTTAGTGTTTTTATATTTTTTAACAATTTAGAATTCTAATATGTGAGCTTGTTTGGCTCCTTTTCACTCAAAATTCTGTCATCGATGCTGGCCCCATGTGCTACTTGCCGCCGCGCAAACGTTCGATCAGACCGTTCAACTCGTCCAGGGATGCGAACTGGATCGCCACCTCACCCATATCTTCACGCCGGCCATTGCGCTTGACCTGCTTTTTCACGCGCACCTCAACTTCGGCCATGAGCAAATCGGCCAGTTCTTCTTCGACCCGACGCGTGTCGCGCGACTTTTCCTTGGTGGCTTTTTGCGGCTTGAGCGAAAACTCGGCACTGAGTTTTTTGACCAAGCTTTCAGCCTCACGAACTGACATCTTCTTGGCCGCAATCTGATTCCCCGCAGTGATTTGGGTGGCGCGGTCCAGGGCCAAAAGCGCCCGCGCGTGGCCCATGTCGATGTCGCCGGCCATCAGCATGACCTGCACCGGATCGGCCAAATTCAGCAGGCGCAGCAAGTTGCTGGCGGCACTGCGTGAACGGCCAACGGCTTGCGCTGCAAGTTCGTGAGTAAGCCCAAACTCCTTCACCAGGCGCTGTAAACCCTGGGCTTCTTCCAATGGATTCAGATCTTCGCGCTGGATATTTTCGATCAACGCCATGGCTGCGGCTGACTCGTCCGGCACGTCGCGCACCAGTACCGGCACGCTGTCGAGACCGGCCAGTTTGGCCGCCCGGAAGCGTCGCTCGCCGGCAATGATTTCGTATTTGCCGTCGTTGGCGCCACTGGTCAAACGCCGCACCAAAATCGGCTGCATGATGCCCTGGACCTTGATCGACTCGGCCAACTCATAGAGCGCGCCCTCGTCCATGCGGGTGCGTGGCTGGTACTGACCGGCCACCATGTCAGTCAACCGCAGCGATGCTGGCAAGCCGGGGCTGTTGGCATCACTGCCGTTGTCGAATACATTCGCCGACTCGCCGACAGTGGGGCCAAGCAAGGCTTGCAATCCACGGCCTAGACCTTTTGGTTTTTTGGTGACCATGTTGTTATCTTTCAGGTTTCGAAATATCAGTTTTATGAGAATGCGGAGCGGGTTCGGGGGGTTGACTAAACCTGAGCTCGTAATTTGTGTAATTGGGCGTGCCCTTCTGCCCAATCGCCGAGCTGGCTGTCTGCGTTCAGATGCCCCTGCAAGCCCGCGTTCACCCAACCAGCGCCCCACGCATCGGCGAACTGGCGCGCGCGCTCAGCGCTGCAATAAGGGTCGTTCTCGCTGCCTATCAACACGCTGGCAAAGGGCAAGCGCTGCATCGGCACCGGCGACCAGCTGGTCAGCACAGGGCGTAGGGCTTCGCGCTCGGGATCGCCTGGTGCCACCAGCAAGGCGGCTTTAACGCGGTGTGTGTTTTTAGAGTGTGAGGCCCAAGCGGCTACCAATTGGCAGCCGAGGCTGTGGGCCGCCAGCACCACGGGTTCATCTTGCCGACCAGTTAAAAGCACGTCTTCAAGACGCGAAATCCAGTCGCCACGCAAAGGCCGCAGCCAGTCGTGCTGCTCCACGCGCTGGTAGCCATGAGCGGCTTCCCACCGGCTTTGCCAATGCAAGGGACCGCTGTCTTTCCAGCCGGGTAGCAGGAGCACGCAACGAGAGTTCATGAAAACCGCGCCACTCACATGAACTTGATGCGTTCAACCATCTCAGCGGCAAACGCTACAAAGGCTTGTGCGCCCTTGGAGGCCGGGTCAAAAACCACACCCGGCACACCGTAGCTGGGCGCTTCGGCCAAACGCACATTGCGCGGAATGACGGTATTGAAAACCTTGTTGCCAAAGTGCAGCTTGAGCTGCTCGCTGACCTGCAGTTGCAGCGTGATGCGTGGGTCAAACATGACACGCAGCAAGCCAATGATGGCGAGTTCTTTGTTGAGGTTAGCGTGCACCTGCTTGATGGTGTTGACCAGATCGGTCAGGCCTTCCAGCGCGAAATATTCACACTGCATGGGCACGATCACACCGTGCGCACAGCACAGGCCATTCAGCGTGAGCATGGACAGCGATGGCGGGCAGTCGATCAGCACAAAGTCATATTGGCTGGCGACCTCTGCTATCGCTTGGCGCAGGCGCTTTTCTCGGCGCTCGACATCGACCAACTCGACCTCCGCACCGGCGAGTTCCCGATTGGCGCCCAGCACGTCGTAACTGCATCCGGCATCGACCAGTTTTTGACTGGTGACGCGCGCCTCTTCAATCGTTGCCGACTCCAGCAAGACGTCGTACACCGTGAGCTCAAGTTGCCGCTTGTCGACGCCCGAACCCATGGTGGCATTGCCTTGTGGGTCGAGGTCGATCATCAGCACCCGTTGACCGACCTGCGCCAGCCCGGCGGCAAGATTGACTGTGGTCGTGGTCTTGCCCACACCGCCCTTTTGGTTGGCTACGCAGAATATTTTGGCCATAGAGGTGATTACGCTTGAAAAAGGAGACGCTTAGAAATCAAGTTCGTGCTGAGCTTCAGTGCTTAGCGGTACAAAGCCAGCTTGAGGCCAAAGCCCATCAAAAAAACACCGGCTACTTTTTCAAGCGCCGATCTGATGATAGGGTTGGCGCGCATGCGCGCAGCCAAGAAATAGGTGAGCAGCACGGCGCTCAAACCGTACACAAACGTTAATACTGCGATGGTCACGGACATGACGCCAAAAGTGGCGAGACCCTGACTCCGAACTGGGTCTACAAACAAGGGGAAGAATGCCATGTAAAAAACAATAGCCTTGGGGTTCAGCAACGTGATGAACATACTTTGGCGAAAGTAATGGCCCGTTTTCATCTTGAGAATAGGTGCGCCGCCAGTTTTCGCCAGCAGCATCTTGCCGCCCAGCCAAGCCAGGTAGACGGCCCCAACCCACTGCACCAGATGAAAAGCCGTGGGGTACGCGGCCAACAAGGCAGAAACCCCCGCCACGGCGGCCCACAACAACACCTGGTCGCCAGCGATCACGCCGAGCGTTGCACCCATACCACCAGTCAAACCGCCCTTGCCTGTCGACGTGATCAAGGCCAAGTTACCCGGACCTGGAATAGCCAGGAAAACGATGATGGCGACGACAAAAGCGCCGTAATCGGCAACACCGGCGAAAGTGCCAAGCATGGAAAGTCCTTGAAATGAGGGCTGAGTTTACGTCAGTAGCTGCACCGCCTTTTCACGGCCGCTTTAGCCAGACCACGCATCGGTCTGCATCCAAACCAGGAACCACCAACTGTTCCACGTGAAACACCGACACCGCCGCCGGCAACACCGCCAACTCATCAGCGGGATGCTTGCCTTTCAAGGCCATCCAGACACCCTCCGGCGCCAAGGCGTTGAGGGACCAAGACGTGAAGTCTGCCAACGAGGCGAAAGCGCGCGAACAAATTACATCAAATGGATCGGCAATGTTTTCAACTCGCTCATGCAGGCCCGTCAGGTTGGTCAACCCCAAAGACAGCGACGCCTGCTTGATGAAGGCGGCCTTCTTGCCAACGGTATCAACGCAAGTCACCGACAAAGTCGGGCAACAAATAGCGAACACAACGCCAGGCAGACCTGCACCGGAACCCACGTCTAGCAGCTTGGCGCCATCACCCACCCTGTTTAGGAGACCGTCACTCAACACGTGTTTTTGCAGCGGCGGGACTGCAGCCAGACTGTCCAGCAGATGGTGCGTGAGCATTTCAGCCGGATCGCGCACGGCAGTGAGGTTGTAAACCTTGGTCCATTTGCCGATCAAGTCTTGGTAATCCAACAGTTGACGGATCTGTAAATCCGTCAGGTCCAAGGCCAAGGACTTCAGCCCAGCGCGCAGTGCCGCCTCACTCTCAACCATCACGTCGACGCCTTCGCGGACTCAGCCACCTCGCCACCACTAGGCATTGCGGCGCCCTTCCACAAGTTCTTTTTCAAATGAACCAGCAGGAGTGAAATGGTGGCCGGCGTGACGCCAGAAATGCGCGATGCCAAACCCAAGGTTTCCGGCCTGTGCTTGGCCAACTTTTGTCTAGCCTCAAAACTCAGCGCCGCGACCTGCAAATAATCCAACTCTGGCGGCAATTTCAAATCCTCATAATGGGCAGAGCGTTCGACCTCGGCCTTTTGCAAGTCTATGTAGCCCGCGTACTTGGCAACAATTTCGATTTGCTCGATCACGGCTTTGAGCATGCCAGTCGGCAGTTGTGCTCCACGCAAAACAACTGGATCAACACTTGTTTGCCCGGTATTCGAGGCTGACAACTCAGCACTCGCAAAGCGACCGCCATCCAAAGACATCAGGCTAGCGTAGTCCACGTCCGGACGACGCAACAAGTCCAGCAAGTTGTACTCACGCTCAATGGCCTTTCCCAGTACCCGCTCGGCCTCCGCCACGGGCAGATTATTCGGATGAACCCATAGCGACCTGAGTCGCTGTGTTTCACGTGAAACAGCATCACGTTTGCGGTTGAAGGCATCCCAGCGAGCGTCATCGACCAAGCCAAGCTCCCTGCCCTTTTCGGTCAGACGCATGTCGGCATTGTCTTCGCGCAACATCAATCGGTACTCGGCGCGGCTGGTGAACATACGGTAAGGCTCGGTCACTCCCTTGGTGATGAGGTCATCAACCAACACACCCAGATAAGCCTCGTCACGACGTGGCAACCAAGCGTCTTTATCTTGGCATTGCAGGGCAGCATTGATGCCGGCGAACATGCCTTGGGCGGCGGCCTCCTCGTAACCCGTCGTGCCATTGATCTGGCCGGCAAAAAACAAACCACCAATGGCTCGAGTTTCAAAGCTACTTTTGAGCGAACGCGGATCAAAGTAGTCATACTCAATCGCGTAGCCAGGCCGCAAGATGTGCGCGTTTTCCATGCCGGCCATGGAGCGAACCAAGGCGTACTGGATGTCAAACGGCAAACTGGTCGAGATACCGTTCGGGTAAATCTCGTGCGTCGTCAAACCTTCGGGTTCCAGAAAAATCTGGTGGCTGGTCTTGTCCGCAAAGCGGTTGATCTTGTCTTCCACACTCGGGCAATAGCGCGGGCCAACGCCGTCAATTTTGCCGGTGAACATGGGGCTGCGGTCAAAGCCAGAGCGGATGATGTCGTGAGTGCGCTCGTTGGTGTGCGTGATCCAGCAAGGCATCTGCTTGGGGTGTGCAATGCCTGCCCCCATGAAACTAAACACGGGCACGCTGCTGCCCTCGCCGCCAGGCATGCCGTCGCCTGGTTGAACTGTGCACTTGCTGAAGTCGATGCTGCGGCCATCCAAGCGCGGTGGCGTGCCGGTTTTAAGACGACCCTGCGGCAGTTTGAGTTCTTTCAGGCGCGCACTGAGCGACACGGCAGGAGGATCGCCGGCCCGACCAGCCGCGTAGTTGTTCATGCCGACATGGATCTTGCCGTCCAGAAAAGTCCCGGCCGTCAACACCACCGTGCGACTGCGGAACTTGATCCCCACCTGCGTCACGGCACCCACCACCCGCTCACCTTCAACCAGTAAGTCGTCAACGGCTTGCTGAAACAACCACAAATTAGGCTGGTTCTCCAACATCCGGCGGATCGCCGCCTTGTACAAAATACGGTCAGCCTGCGCCCGGGTGGCGCGCACCGCCGGGCCCTTGCTGGAATTGAGGATGCGGAACTGGATACCGCCTTCGTCGGTGGCCAGCGCCATCGCACCGCCCATCGCATCAACCTCTTTGACCAAGTGGCCCTTGCCAATACCGCCAATCGAAGGGTTGCAGCTCATTTGGCCAAGGGTCTCGATGTTGTGGCTGAGCAGCAAAGTCTTGCAGCCCATGCGGGCCGAGGCCAGCGCAGCTTCAGTGCCGGCATGGCCACCACCGACAACAATCACGTCAAATTCTTCAGGGTAAAACATACATCAAACCTCTATCAGTTCGGTTTTCAGGCCCAGCGCCTCAGCGGCTTGCGCCTGCCGGCGGTCAGCCGTCACAAAAAGGTCAACACGTGCCGCGCGGGCGGCACCAATGTGCAGTGCATCCGTGGCGCGCAGCCGGCTGCTTTCCATCGCTTGGGCGGCGTGCGCCTCAACCCGGCCATCCAACGCCACCAGTGTGAAATCGGCAAAGTCGTCTTGCACGACGCGCATGATGCGGGCGTAGTCGTCGGCACTCACCAGCCCATCAAGTCGCTGGCGGTTCAGGGCGGAGGCAATCTCGGTCTTGCAATGGGCTGCCACCACCAGCTCACTGGCCCGCTCGCCGGCGGCCATCACCTGCGCCCGTCCTGCCTCGTCGTTGTAGCGCTTGTAGAGCGCTGAGGTGTCCATCAAGATGCGCATCACCAACCCGACTCACGCTCATCAACGATGAGCTGAGCACCCGTTTTGCCGTCCGGCCTGACGATGTGCAGCGGCTCGATCACCCGCTTCCAGCTGGGCACGCGAGGTGTTGTGTCGCTGGTCACCGGCACCAGTTCAGCAACAGGTTTGCCGTGCCGCAAGATGCGGACGCTCTCGCCGCGCTCGACCAAGTCGATCATGGCCGAGGCATTGGCACGAAATTCACTCAAAGGGATGGTTTGCATGGGTCAATCATCATATTTGTACAAAACAGTCAATTTGTACATTTTAGCCCGCCACCAAGGGGCATCGCCTTTTATCTCCGACATACCCGCCCTAATTTCCCGGAAAACGCGTCGACACACGGCTTGCGATATAAACAGTTTCCAGCATGTTCTGGCAGACACGAAGCCGTTGCCCATGACCGACTTTTCGCCAAGATTCCGAATCACCCACAAGCACGACAGCCAACAACTGAGGGCTTGGTGATGTGGCCTGACTTGACCCGACTGTTGATCGCCGGCAACGTTGGCATCATGGTGTTTTTCACCGTGGCGGTGGCACCCACCATCTTCACCGCACTGCCGCCCGAGTGGTCTGCCGCCTACGTGCGCAAGTTCTTTCCAAAGTACTTTTTGTTCCTGGGCATCACCACCGCTGCCGCCTCAGGAACGGCCTTGGCCGACGGCGCTGACCAAGTCGGCCAGGCCGCGCTGATGGTTTGTGCCTTGGTCTTCTTTTTCAGCTGCTTTTGGCTCACACCGCGCATCAACCAGGCCCGTGACGAACAACACGCGGCCACCTTCAAATCCCTGCACTGGGTCAGTGTCGGACTCAACATGAGCCAGTTATTGGTTTTTATAGGGTTCTTGTTTTCTAGCGTCAGGGCCGCGTGAAGCCGCAGCAAGACAATAGCGTGCCCGTCGCGCGCATGCCTTGGAGCGATGCGCTGCCACCCACTCGAGCGGCCGCGATGGCGCGTATTGCACGTGTTCAGCCGGCTGTTTATGCGCGCACGCGCAACCACATTGAAGGCTCAGTCACAGGTTTGTCGCCTTATTTGACGCATGGCTTGACGACGCTACCCGAGGTTCTGTTCGGATTACTGCAAATCGAACCCCTCGCGGTAGACCACAAGCTGGTGTACGAATTGGGCTGGCGCGAATTCTTTCGACACCTTGGCACGAACGCCGGGGATGGTATTTTTCAATCGCTGCACCCAGGTCCGCTCGCTGACGACGCGTACGCGCCAGAGTTGCCACTGGATATTCGCCAAGGACGCACCGGTGTGCCTGTCATTGACGAAGCGGTGCGCTCTCTTTACGCCACCGGGACAATGCACAACCACGCCAGAATGTGGCTGGCGAGTTACGTGGTGCACACACGCCAAATTCATTGGCGGGCCGGTGCCGACTGGCTGGTGGCGCACCTGCTGGACGGCGACCTCGCCAGCAACCACCTGAGCTGGCAATGGGTCGCCGGCACAGGCAGCCACAAGCCTTATGTGTTCAATGCCGACAACGTGGCACGCTACGCCCCAGCCCATTGGCACAGCCACGGATCGGTGATCGATCAGCCTTATGAAGCCTTGGACCTGATCGCTCGCACGGCGCGCGCCAAGCCATTGAACGCTGCGCGCAGCAACGTCACGGGCCGCGCTTTCACAACCGAACCCTCGCTGCACACCAGCCCGCCCGAAGACCTGTACTTGACCACCTCGCCAGTGACCGCTGCAGCGCAGCTCAAGGGACGGAACGTCTGGCTGGTCCACCCTTGGGCACTGCGCGCAGCACCGGCAGACCTGCACAAAGATACGCTGATGGTGGGGCTCTACCTGCGCGAGCACCACCAGGCCTGGCCCTGGCCGGAGGCACGCTGGCGTTGGGTCGACAGCGCGATGGCCGATCTGACCCCGCATCGCTGGTGGCTCGACTCGGCGGATTTGTCCACCGCCTTGGCGGGCGCGGCGAGCGTACGCAGTGTTGAAGATCCGCACATCGCCAAGTGGTTAAAGCCCTGGGCCCAGTTAGACGCCGCACCGGCCTTGTTCCCGCATGTTGACCGGCCATGCACCAGTTTTTCTCAGTGGTGGCGTCGCTCTACCCGCGGGATTGGCACGGCCCATGATCTGCTTTAGTCTTTTTTCGCCCCTTTCCCAAGATCACCCATGAACACAAACGATATTGCACTGGTCACCGGCGCGCGTGGCGGCATAGGCCGCGCCCTGGTAGCGCGGTTGCGCTCACGAGGCCTACGCGTGGCGGCGGTTGGCCGTGACATGGCCACACTGATCGATGTGCCAGCCGACGCCCATATCGCCGCCGACACGACCACACCCGACGGCGCCAGCGCCGCCTTCGACGGCTGCCGTGAACAGTTGGGCGGGGCACCGTCGTGGTTGGCGCACGCCGTCGGCAGCACCCTGATCGCGCCCTTGCACCGGACCCGCGCCGAACAAGCCCGGGAGGTTCTGCGCATCAATCTGGAGAGCAGTCTTTGGACCTTACAAGCTTGGATCACGTCACTCGATGGCAAGCCCGGTGCCGCTGTGTTTGTCAGCTCGGTGGTGGCGCGCATCGGCGTGGCCAACCACGAGGCGATTGCCGCGGCCAAGGGCGGCGTGGAGGCGCTGGTACGCGCTGCTGCAGCCACCTACGCGGCGCAAGGTCTGCGCATCAACGCGGTTGCCCCCGGCATGACAGAGACACCGATGACGCAGAGCATGCTGAAGCTGCCGGCAATGCGCGAAGGTGCTGCCAAACAGTACCCGCTGGGCGGCGTTCAAACGGCTGACGAGGTGGCTGCCGCGATGGACTGGCTGCTGTCGCCAGAGGCGGCCAGGCTCACCGGTCAGGTGTTGGCGGTCGACGGCGGCTTCACCACCGTGCGGCCGTTGGTGAGGTGATTTTTAACTTTAAAGGACACACATGAACAAACTTTTAGCTGCAATTCTCGTGAGCACGCTGACAGCCTGCGCCACCCCAGGACAAGGTCCGTCTGCGAGCGCCTCATTGACGCCCACCAAGGGAAACACCACCTCGGGCACGGTCACTTTTACCCAAAATGGCGCGAAAGTTCTGGTCAACGCTGACATCAGCGGTCTGACGCCCAATGCTGAGCATGGCTTTCATGTTCATGACAAAGGGGATTGTTCAAGCGGTGACGGCATGAGCGCCGGCGGTCATTTCAACCCGACCGCACAAGCCCACGGCGCCCATCAGTCAGAAGCCCATCACGCAGGGGATCTGCCTTCTCTCAAAGCGGACGCCAATGGCCGTGCCAAACTGGTTTTTGAATCGACCAGCATCACGATTGGCACGGGTGCGAGCAACATCATCGGCCGGGGTTTGATTGTTCACCGAGATCCTGATGACCACACCACCCAGCCCACCGGCAATGCTGGCCCGCGCTTAGCTTGCGCCGTCATTGCCGCAAACTAAGTTTGGGATGCCGCTTCAATGTCAGCTTGCTCAGGGCTTCATCTGGCCGCGGATCTCGCCGCCTTTGTTGGCTGCACTGTGCACGTTGACATACAAATTGCCCTTTTTAAAACTGTCAAACTGACTGTCTGACAATTTAGCGCCGGCAGGAACAGACCAAACATTGTCTGCAGTTTTGGCCAAAGGAACAATCACCGGGCCGTTGGCAGTGGGCGCAGCGCCCTCATGAATATGCGCCATGGTGGGTTCCAGACCAGACACTGTGACGCTGCCGCTGACGAACTTGTCGGCGCCCACCACAATCACCCCGCTACCCGTGGCGGTCGTCATGACGGCTGGCACTTCTTGCGCCCCATTCAACTGCACATTCACCGTTTGTGCAGCAGCTGACAGCGAAAAAGCCACGCCCAAAAGACCCAGCACGCTGAGTGCGATCGACAGCGATCGAGACGCTAACTTTGCATTGAGAGACAGTGTTTTCATGGTCTGAACTTTCATCCGTTTTGTAGGGTTTTGAAATTAAAACCTGGTACAAATTTCACTTTACAACGGTGGCGACGATTTTTCATGCGCCACAAACAATGCCCCAGAAAACCCATGGCGCATTTAACTTGCCTGCACCGGCTCACAGCGGCGTGATGTGAACGCTGCCGCTGAAAATAGGTCGGCACAAAATCTTATAGCCGTCAGCGTCAAACCCGGCGGCGATCACGTCGAGCTCGCGCGCCTTGGCCAGATCACTCACACTGCCCAAGTAGCACCAATTGCGAACGACGTGAATCTGGCAGCCCGCTTCAACCGCCGCAGATGGCTGGCCCTCCCGCTGTTGGCCTGAATCTTGGTAATGCTCCGTCAAGCCAATGGCACCCGGATAAGGCCAGCAAGCCACGCGCAAACCTTCGAGGCCGGTGAACAGGCGCTGGCCATGCGCCTCAAAGCTTTCATCGCCCCGGCAAACGCCGCCGCAAAGATTGACGCTGGCCCTGAAACAAGCTCGCCCCGACTTGAGTTTTTCCAGACCCAATGGGCCGTAGCAAAGCCGGTGCTGGTCCGCCAGTTGGCGCAAGCCTTCGATGGCCGCATGGCGGCTGGCAAACAGCCCAAACAAGGCGGGCTCAGTGGCGAAATTGACGTCCTTGGCATAAACCACTTCCGGCAAGCCAGCGGTCAACCGCAGTGAACAGAGTTGCCGATTGCGCCGCAGTTTTTGGTTCAACAAGGGCTGCTGCTGCTTGATCAAGCTGGCCTCTAGCAACAAAGCGCCAATTTCACCGGCCGTGCGAATATGGCTGATGCGGCGAGTCTGGCGCAACAAATTGGCCTCGTCAGGATTTCGCAGGTGCGACAGCACCCGGCTGCGCAAGTTGATGCTCTTGCCAATATAAAGCGGCAAGTCGCCCTCTTCTCCGTGGAAGATGTAAACCCCGGGGGCGGACGGTAGCTCAGCCGCGAAGTCTCGCAGGTGCTGGGGATACGCGTGCTGACGACCCGTTTCTCCGTCTGGGTCAGCGTCTGCGAACATGGTCAAGTTGGCGTTTCTAAACTTTTAAACGTCGGATTTTATGTTTTTCAAGCACGACGGCCCATTGGCGGTGCATCTCTCATGGCGGCGCTCATGTTGGCACGATTGAAGCTCATCAAATAGGATAGCGGCTTAAGATTGAGATCTTTCATCCCTAACGGAGACCAGAATGAAACGTGATGTCGTGATTGCCAGCGGTGTGCGCACCGCCATCGGAACTTTTGGTGGCAGCTTGAAGGACAGCCCACCTACCGAGCTTGCTGCGCTCGTTGTTCGAGAGTCACTGTCTCGCGCGGGCGTCGAAGGCAAGGACGTCGGCCACGTGGTCTTCGGCCATGTCGTCAACACCGAGCCCAAAGACTTGTATCTGTCGCGCGTCGCCGCCATCAACGGTGGCTGCGCCGAAGGCACGCCAGCCTTCAACGTCAACCGCTTGTGCGGCTCGGGCCTGCAAGCCATCCTCTCGGCCAGCCAGAGCATCTTGCTGGGCGACACCGACATCGCCATTGGCGGTGGTGCCGAGAACATGAGCCGTGCCCCCTACGTCAGTCTGGCCACGCGTTTTGGAGCTCGCATGGGCGACACCAAGATGATCGACATGATGGTCGGCGCCCTGCACGACCCGTTCCACAGCATTCACATGGGCGTCACCGCCGAAAATATCGCCGCCAAATGGGGCATCACGCGCGAAGACCAAGACGCCTTGGCAGTTGAAAGCCACAACCGCGCCCAGCGTGCCATCGAAGGCGGCCGCTTTAAAGAGCAAATCGTTCCAGTCATGCTCAAAAGTCGCAAAGGCGATGTCGCCTATGACACCGACGAACACTTCAGACCGAACTGCACGCTGACCGACATGGCGAAACTCAAACCGGTCTTCATCAAAGAGAACGGCACGGTGACGGCCGGCAATGCCTCTGGGATCAACGATGCCGCCGCCGCGCTGGTGATGATGGAGGCTGGCACCGCCAAGGCCCGTGGTATTCAGCCCTTGGCTCGCTTGGTGGCCTACGCGCACGCCGGCGTCGACCCCAAATACATGGGCATCGGCCCCGTACCCGCCACACAACTGGCACTCAAGAAGGCGGGCCTCACGGTTAAAGACTTGGACGTCATTGAAGCCAACGAAGCGTTTGCCGCTCAAGCCTGCGCCGTCACGCGCGACCTCGGACTCGACCCAGCCAAGGTAAATCCCAACGGTTCCGGCATCTCGCTGGGACACCCGATCGGCGCCACGGGTGCGCTGATCACGGTCAAGGCTTTGTACGAGTTGCAACGCATCAAAGGCCGCTACGCGCTAGTGACCATGTGCATCGGCGGTGGCCAAGGGATTGCGGCTATTTTCGAACGAATGTAAGAGCTAAATGCCCCTCTAGCAGGGGCTATTTATCGCCAAACCAGTGCTTCGCCGTCAGGGCGATGATTTCTGCACCGCGGCGTAATGTATCCAACGCCAAATCACTGCGCGTGTGAGCGCGTAACCTGTTCACCAGCATCATCTCGGCCAAGCCTGCCTGCAGACTGACGATCCGACGATGATGAATCTCTTGCATGCGATCAGGTTGGCGATGGTGCAAACTGAACTGAGAAGGTGGGCTACGCAGGGCTTTGATGTGGACGATCATACTATTGACAAACTAGCGAGACAGTGCCGCTCAGTTGATACGCTGTTGCTGAACTGACCATGCCAGTCAATGAAAAAGGGGGGATAAAGGCCTTTTTCCAGCTAGCGAGTCGCTGGCAAAAGCAACTTAAAAAAGAACCAGAAGAATTGCATGGCAGCCTCTACTCCATCGATAGGCAAGAATAAAGTAGCTCTAGCCAAAGTTAAATCAGGTGCGCGCCATTAGCCTTGTAGGACCAGTCCGATAGCGTTCAAAACACAGCCGGTGACGAGCAGGAAAATTCAGAAACCGCTAGCATCAATGTGTGTTCTGGATGCAGGGCATTCAGTACCCGCCAAAGTGTTCGAGCCGCCTTGTCAGGCGCCAATGCAGACCTTTTGCAGCGGACTCATTTTCTTTTTTGAACAATAACAAGGCTCTTCCATGACCTCTCTTTTTACGCCCATCCAAGTCGGCGACATGAACCTCGCCAACCGCATCGTGATGGCGCCGCTGACGCGCAACCGTGCCCCGGACGCGATACCCACACCACTCATGATCGAGTACTACACACAGCGGGCAACGGCTGGTTTGCTCATCACCGAAGCCACCGCCATCAGCCAGCAAGGCCAAGGTTATTCAGATGTGCCGGGCCTGTATGGCACCGAGCAGCTCGATGGCTGGAAAAAAATCACTGACAGCGTGCACAAGGCCAATGGCAAGATCGTGGTCCAACTCTGGCATGTCGGCCGCATTTCACACACCGACCTGCAACCAGACAATGGCGCGCCCGTCGCCCCATCGGCCATTGCAGCTAAAGCTAAAACCGTGCTCATCAAAGACGGTGTGCCGGTTTTTGTCGACACCTCCGTGCCACGCGCGCTCAAGACTGACGAGTTGCCGGGCCTCGTTCACACGTATCAAGCCGCTGCTCGCAATGCGGTCGAAACAGCGGGCTTTGATGGCGTCGAAGTTCACGCTGCCAATGGCTACCTGCTCGATCAGTTTTTGAAAAATGGCAGCAACCAGCGAACAGACGATTTCGGCGGCAGCATTGAAAACCGCGCCCGCCTCCTGCTGGAAGTCGTCCGAGCGGTGACGGATAGCGTTGGCGGCGGTCGAACTGGCATTCGCCTGTCACCTGTGACACCGGCTGGCGATGTGCACGACACCGATCCACAACCCCTGTTTGAATACGTGCTGCGTGAACTGGCTACATTGAACCTGGCCTACGTGCACATCATTGAAGGTGCAACAGGCGGACCACGCGAAATGCCTGATCGGCCGATTGACTACGCTGCATTAAAGCGCGCTTACCGTATCGCCGGTGGCAAAGGTGCATGGATGGTCAACAATGGCTATGACAAAGCGATGGCCGAAAAAGCCCTTGCCGAAGGCGACGATCTGGTCGCGTTCGGGCGGCCGTTCATCGCCAACCCTGACCTCGTGCGTCGCCTGCGTGAAGACACTGCGCTCAACACGCCAGACCAGTCCACTTTTTACGGTGGTGGCGTCAAAGGCTATACAGACTACCCAGCGCTGGCCTGATCAACGCTGCCTGAATGATGCTGAACTTGCTTGAGCCGCCAACGCTTGAGCAGCAAGGCATTGGCCATGACGCTGACACTTGACAGCGCCATGGCCGCGCCCGCCAGCACCGGGTTCAGGTAGCCCAACGCGGCCAGCGGAATGCCGGCGACGTTATAGGCAAATGCCCAGAACAAGTTCTGCCTGATTTTCATCACCGTTCGGTGTGAAATATCCAGCGCCCCTTCGACCAATGAAACATCGCCGCGCATCAGCGTCACACCGGCCGCGTGCATCGCTACGTCCGTGCCGGTGCCCATGGCCATACCGATATCGGCTGCCGCCAAAGCGGGTGCGTCGTTGACGCCGTCACCAACCATCACGACAACATGACCCCCCTGCTTAAGCTGCGCAACCTTGGCCGCTTTGTCTCCCGGCAAGACTTCGGCCATGACTTCATCAGCACTGAGTCCGAGCCGTGCACCCATTGCCAATGCCGCGCCGTGGTTGTCACCTGAGATCATCATGATGCGCAACCCGCGAGAGCGCAAAGACGCCAAGGCTTGGCGAGCGCCCTGCTTGGGTTCATCGGCAAAGGCCATCAATGCGCGCAGTTCCAGCCCTTGCGACGTGCGCAGCAGCAAGGCCGACAAAGTCGCCCCTTCTTTTTGCAAGCGCTCGGCTTCCGGCGCCAAACCACCGAGGCTCACACCGAGCTCGTCGACCCAGCGCAGGCTGCCAATCAGATACGCAGCACCCGCTACTTTGCCTTCGGTGCCGCGGCCGGCCGCAGCATGAACATCGTCTGGCGCCAGCACCTCTAACCCGCGCTCTTTGGCTGCGTTCACAACAGCGCGAGCGAGCGGATGCTCACTGCCGCTTTGCAAGCTGGCCGCTGCGCACAACTGGCTTGACTCATCCGCACCACCAGCGACCACAAACGCCACCAAACGCGGCTGACCCACCGTCAAGGTGCCGGTCTTGTCAAAAGCCACGGTATCGGCGCTGTGCGCCAACTCAAGCGCCTGCGCGTCCTTGATCAAAATGCCCGCACGAGCCGCCACACCGGTGCCCGCCATGATGGCCACGGGCGTGGCCAAACCCAGTGCGCAGGGACATGCAATCACCAGTACCGCCACCGCGCGAATCAGCGCCACCTCCAGCGGCTCGCCTATGGCCAGCCAACCGAGCAAGGTGGCCAAACCAATCAACAAGACCACCGGCACAAAGACGGCCGAGACCTTGTCGACCAAGCGCTGAATCGGCGCCTTCGCCGCTTGAGCATCTTCCACCAGACCGATGATTTTGGAGAGCACGGTGTCACGCCCGACTGCGCTGACGAGCATGACAATACGACCCTCGCCATTGATGCTGCCGCCGGTGAGCGCCGCATCGACCGCCTTGGTGACTGGCAGCGGCTCGCCAGTGAGCATGGACTCATCAACCTGCGTGCGACCTTCTGTCAGCACACAGTCCACCGGCACGCGCTCACCGGGCAAGACCACCACCCGGTCATTCACCAACAACTCAGCCACCGGCACATCAGTCTGCTCGCCAGAGCGCAGGATGACGTGCGCCAAGGCTGGCCGCAACGCATGCAAGGCGCGAATGGCTGCGGTGGTCTGTCGCTTCGCACGCGTCTCTAACCACTTACCCAACATCACCAGCGAAATCACCACCGCCGAGGCCTCGAAGTAGAGGTGCGGCATGCTGCCGGACTCAGCGCTCAACCACAGCCACACCGACAAACCCCAACCCGCACTGGTGCCAATGGCGACGAGCAAATCCATGTTGCCTGTGAGCGCCTTCAACGCATGCCAACCGGCCCGGTAAAACCGCGCACCCAAGATAAATTGCACGGGTGTTGCCAACAGGAACTGCTGCCACGCCGGCAGCATCCAGTGACGGCCAAATAGATCTGCCAGCATTGGCAACACCAGCGGCGTGGCCAGCGCCAGCGCCACCGCGACAGGCGCAAAACCAGCCCAAGGCGAAGCATCTTGGGCCTCGCTCATCAAATCGGTTTCCCGGACGCCATAACCGGCTTCCCGAACGGCTCGCCGCAGCATCGCTTCAGCTTGGTCCGACGCAGCAAAAGTAATGCGCGCTGATTCTGTTGCGAGGTTTACCGTCGCGTCTTGCACGCCCGGTACTTTTTTCAAGGCCTTCTCAACACGCGAGACACAGGAGGCGCAGGTCATGCCCTCAATGCCAAGGTCTAAGCTGCAAGTAGAGGCCGTAGAGTCAGCGACAAGTGGGGTGTTCATGAGCGGAGCATAAACCCTGCCATCGTGGCAAGGTCAAGCGATTTGTTGAACTTTTTTAAACTGAGTATTTTTAGCCCCCCGCAAATAAAGCTTGACCTTGCCATGATGGGAAGCTTCAGACTATGCTCATAGAAACACAGAGGAACTGAGCCATGAACCAAACCTTCACCGTCACAGGCATGACCTGCGGCCACTGCGAACGGGCTGTTAAATCCGCCGTCCAGCAACTCGACCCACAAGCCCAAGTCAACATCGACCGTGCCGCCAACCGCGTTGACATCGACAGCGTGCAACCCCGCGAAGCCTTGGCTAAAGTCATCGCCGAAGAAGGCTATGGCGTCGCCGCCTGATGCATCCAAAGGCATGAACACCACTGCAGAGCCCGCACCGGTCAACATTAGTAGCGCCGCGGAACAGTCCGGCGTGTCTGCCAAGATGATCCGTTACTACGAGTCACTCGGCATGCTGGGCAAGGTGCGTCGCACCGACAGCGGCTACCGGCAATACAGTCAAGCTGAGGTGCACGTGCTGCGCTTCATCAAACGATCCCGCGACCTCGGCTTTTCGATGGCCGAGATCGCCGAGTTGGTCAGCCTGTGGAACAACCGGCGTCGTACCAGTGCCAGCGTCAAACGCATCGCGCAAAAACATGCCGATGAACTGGCACAGCGTGTCGCCGCGTTGCAAGAAATGCAGCGCACGCTAAGCCACCTCATCAACGGCTGTCACGGCGACAACCGGCCAGACTGTCCGATCTTGGACGAGCTGGCCGGTAGCTGACAGGTCGTCAGTTCACTGGTAGATCACACTACCGCCTTCGCGAAATTCCTGCGCCTTGTCTGGCAAGCTCTGCTGCACGTGCTTGATAGGAATCACGCCGGCCAAAGCCGTCGTGGCAAGCGTGGTCGTGGTCGGGTTCAGCCGCGCAAACTCGCGCGCTTCTTGTGAGGTGTTCATAAAGCAAAACTTCGGGCCGCACATGGAACAAAAATACGCCACCTTGGCATTTTCTTTCGGCGGTGCCTCGTTGTGACACGCCATTGCCGTGTCGGGGTCGATGGCCAGACGAAACTGGTCTTCCCAGCGAAACTCGAAGCGTGCTTTCGACACCGCGTTGTCCCACATCTGTGCACCCGGATAGCCCTTGGCCAAGTCACCCGCATGGGCGGCAATTTTGTAGGCAATCAGACCTTGCTTGACGTCGTCGCGGTTCGGCAAACTGAGGTGCTTCTTGGGCGTCACGTAGCACAACATGGCGGTGATGTCCTTCGGAATCGACGCGCCAAAAGAATGGCCGGTCTTGGGCACGCGTTCTGTTGCAAGACGTTCCGCCAACTGCGCGCGAACCAGGTTTTCGCGAATCGCAATGTATTCCATTTCGGGGGGGATGATGCCCTTGCGTGCTTAGTGCATTTGCGACACGTTGGCGCCAACCTTGGCCCGGCGCGGCACCGGCGAATGGGTCATGCGCAGCCAGCAGCGGGTCGTTCAAACGCTCCCAGCCGTAAGCACTGCTGATGCCGAGGAGCGCTTCGGTATCTTGGCGCTCTTTGATCCAAGCGCCGCGCAAAGGCGACAAGCCGCACGCGATGTCAATGGAGGCCTGCGGGTCGGTGTAGACACCGGACGAGTCAAACAAACGCAGCGGTGGATTGGCTTCGCGGCAAGTTTCACTGCCTTCACCACGGTGAGCGATTATGCAAATGCCATCATGGAATACCGGAGCCAAAGTTCCTTGTCTCTTACACGGGGATGATCCCGATCAGGTTCAGCGGGGCTCGCACTAAAGCGATTTCAGCCTCAGATATTCATCTTTGGCGCCCCGACAATCTGAAATTATTGTGGCACGCCACCCCGGCTGGGGCAAATAAATGTCATCACGTCTGATCGACAATCTTTACAAAGCCACACGTACAAGTCACGACCCCGATACAAGGTCAGCTCAAACTTATCCCAAGCTGAAATCAAAAGCCTCTTTGCTATTCACTCAGCTTCACTTAAAGGGAAAACCTCATGCGTACGTACTTCAAACCACTTCACACGCTCATCTTGGCGGGCGCTCTCAGCACATTGGCTAGTTACAGCATGGCTCAACCCGCTCCTGGTACGGGCCCAGGCGCAGGTCCGGCGGCACATGGCCAAAGCATGGGCAGATACGATCCGGCCAAGATGCAAGCTCACATGACACAGCGCTTAGCCGAAATCAAGACCAAGCTGAAAATCACACCGGCGCAAGAAGCCGCTTGGACGACCTACACCGACGCCATCAAACCAACACCTCGCGCAAAGCCTGAGACGTCAATGGCCGCATCGCGTGCCGAGCTCAGCAAACTGCCAACGCCTGAACGTCTGGACCGCATGCGCGCCTTGCGCACCGAGCACATGGCGGCGATGACCAGCCGCATGGACCAGCGAGCCGAAGCCACCAAGACTTTTTATGCAGTTTTGAACACAGATCAAAAAAAGGTCTTTGACGAGCAATTCACCCGTCTTGCAGGGGGTCATGGCAGCCATCCCATGGGTCCCATGGGCGGTCAGCATGGACGTCATCCAGGCTGATGCGTTAACTCAACGGCAAAATGCCGATCAGCAGGCCGTGTAACCAAAATGCAAACACGGCCCAGGCCAGCGTGCCGACGAGCACGCTGGCCAAGGTGCGGCTTAATAATCCAAGCTCATAACGCACACCAGCACGCCGGTCCCGTCGCCTTGCGCTGGCAAACATCACAATCGCCCAGACCAAGAAACTACCAAACAGCACGATGCCTGCCAGCGTGCCGTTAGCCAACAAGTGCGCCAATGCCCAGAGCTTGGTGGCGAGCAACATCGGATGATGCCAACGCGCCTTGAACTGATTGCGCGGAATGTAGGTCGCCGCCAGCAGCACAAAGGCAAACCAAGTCAACAGCGCCGCCACATGCGGCATACCCACAGGCGGACTCCACAGTTGTATCGGCTGCTGTCGGGCTACGTCGTACCCCCAAACGATCAGAGCAAAGCCGATGAGCGACAGCAAGCTGTGAAGCCCTTTCCAACCCGCTTTACCGATTCGTTCAAGACAGCTGCGGCGCCAATCGTCAGCGACTATCCGGATGGAATGGACACCGAAAAACACCAGCAATCCAAGGACCAAGTAGATCAACATTTCAATTCTCCAATCCCAACATAGCGCATTCAAAAACAATCCCAACAGCAAGGCCATTCAGGCGGCGAGTACAGAAACATCACGATGTACGACTTTAGAGTAAGGTCGACTACATCGCCCCACGGCGCAGTGCGCGTTGTCCTACAGCGCCAACACCGCAAACCGCGGTAAAACTCTTATTTGACACTTTTGACCATTCGTTTGTGCCCTCATGCTTGCTTCGCGATCCGATCTCCTGACACCCACAACCAACTCGACTTCGGCCACGAGTTTGCCAGCTTTTTCAATCAAGGTCATGACCGTGAACATCCACAAAGGATTCACATTTTTCAACCGAAAGTTCATCCTGCATGAACTGCGCGATGCCGTGCGGCTGGTCGGGGCCGACGTGGTTTTCATGCAAGAAGTTGCCGGCACGCACACCACACACGCCGACAAATTCGACAACTACCCCGAAGCGCCACATTATGAATTTTTGGCTGACAGCATCTGGCCAGAGTTCGCCTACGGACGCAACGCTGTCTACACCAAAGGACATCATGGCAATGCCGTGATGTCGAAGTTTCCGATCATCCATTACGAGAATCGTGACGTCTCCATCAGCGGTCCTGAGCGGCGCGGCCTGCTGCATTGCGTACTGCAAATGCCCGATCAGAGGCCCAACCTGCACGCGATTTGCGTTCACCTTGGTTTACTGGAGTCGCACCGCAAGCAGCAGATAGACGTGATCTGCGACATGGTGCGCAACGACATTCCGCCTGGAGCGCCGGTGGTTGTGGCCGGTGACTTCAATGACTGGCGCATACATGCGCACAAACAACTAGAAAAAGGTGCGAGCCTGTATGAGGTGTTTGTGCAGACCCATGGCCGTGCAGCACGAACCTTTCCTGCACGCTTTCCACTGCTCCGGCTCGACCGTATTTATGTCCGAAATGCAGTGGCTCACGCCCCAGTGGTGTTGCCGCGCAAACCATGGTCACACCTGTCTGACCATGCGCCGCTGGCCGCAGAGATTGCTTTTTAAGTTGTCCAGCCGCCCATTGGCATCGCTGTTAAGATCTTGGGCGGTTCAAGTTCGTCGTGCAAACGTCATGCTTGTTCCTTGGTTTTATACCTCTGTTTTTGCTTACCTTCGGCCGCGCTCCGCCCATCATCCATGACCGTTGCCCCACCGGCTACTTCATCAGCGACTCCTGCCTCATTTGAGATCAAGAGTGCCAACCTGCCGTTGGTTGCCTTGCTGCTCAAATCCACCGATATCCAAACCTTAGCGAGTGACTTGAAGGCCCGCTTCGGCGATATTTCCGATTTTTTTGACAATGATCCGCTGGTGATCGACCTGACGCAAATGAATGCCGCCGCACGCCGCAATGGTGTCGATGTTGGCGCAATTGATTTCCCGGCGCTCTTGACTCTGCTGCGTCAATACAGCGTGGTGCCCATCGCCATCAAAGGTGGCAGCCCTGCACAGATGGCCGCCGGACTGGCCGCCGGACTGCTAGCAGCCCCTGATGCACGCGTAGTCGCCAGTAGTCCTCCAACGCCCGAACCCGAACGACAGGCCGCTCCACCCACCAGAGCGGCAGCAACCGTTAAGGCACCTCCTGACGCAGCGCCAGTTGCCGCTCTGGCGCCGGCACAGCCCATGCCCGAAGCGCCACTGGGTGCTCTCGTCATCAACAAGCCGTTGCGTTCGGGCCAGCAAATCTATGCCCGCGGCCGAGATTTGGTAGTGTTGGCCATGGTGAACGCCGGCGCTGAAATCATCGCTGACGGCCACATCCATGTGTACGCCCCGCTGCGCGGCAAAGCCATGGCCGGTGCCCGCGGCAACACCGATGCACGCATCTTCGCCCTTAGCTTAGAGGCCGAACTGATCTCTATCGCGGGCATTTACCGCACCAGCGAGAATCCCTTACCCGCCAACATTCATGGAAAACCAGCCCAGGTAAGGCTGGTAGCGGGCCCCGATGGCGACAAATTAGTCATGGATGCAATGTGAAAATGACAGCTTCACACGGCATTCACAGCAGAAACCATCAGACCCCACGTTTTCAATCAAAGGACTTTCAGTAATGGCCAAAATCATTGTGGTGACTTCCGGCAAGGGCGGCGTGGGTAAAACCACCACCAGTGCCAGCTTTGCAACCGGCTTGGCTTTGCGCGGCCATAAAACAGCCGTCATAGACTTCGACGTTGGCCTGCGCAACTTAGACCTCATCATGGGCTGCGAACGCCGCGTGGTGTATGACCTGATCAACGTCATTCAGGGCGAAGCGAACCTGAACCAAGCGCTCATCAAAGACAAGCAATGCGAGAACTTGTATGTCCTCGCAGCTTCGCAGACCCGCGACAAAGAAGCGCTCAGCAAAGACGGCGTTGAGAAAGTCCTCAAAGACCTGTCAGCCATGGACTTTGAATACATCATTTGCGACTCACCGGCCGGCATCGAAACAGGTGCACTGATGGCCATGCACTTTGCCGATGAAGCGCTCATCGTCACCAACCCTGAAGTCTCGTCTGTGCGCGATTCAGACCGCATTTTGGGTATGCTGTCGAGCAAGACCAAACGGGGTATCGAAGGGAGCGAGCCCATCAAAGAACACCTGCTGATCACGCGCTACAACCCTAATCGCGTCGATCAAGGTCAGATGCTATCGCTCGAAGACATCACCGACATCTTGCGTATTAAGCTGATTGGCGTCATCCCTGAGTCTGAGTCTGTGCTGCAAGCCTCTAACCAAGGCGTGCCCGCGGTGCATATGGCCGGTACCGACGTATCTGAAGCCTACAAGGACGTCATCGACCGCTTTCTGGGCGAAGACAAACCGATGCGCTTCATCGATGCGCAAAAACCCAGCTTTCTCAAGCGCCTCTTCGGGGGGAAATAAACCATGACGTCTTTCTTTTCCTTCTTGCTCGGCGAGAAAAAGAAAACTGCCAGCGTTGCAAAAGAACGCTTGCAAATCATCTTGGCCCATGAACGCTCAGGCGGTAATCACAAACCCGACTATTTGCCAGCCCTCCAGCGCGACCTGATTGCAGTCATTTCCAAATACATCAACATCAACCCGAACGACATCAAGGTCAATCTAGAGCGTCAAGACAATTTGGATGTTCTGGAAGTCAAAATTGAGTTGCCAGACGGCAAGTAAACGCAGGGATTAACGGTCGCTATTGTCAGCGACCGCAGTTATCCGTTCAAGCCTTCTTGAGAAAGCAGGACTTGAGCATAAAACCGCCTTGGTCAGTCTTACAGTCAACCTCATGATCACCAGCACCGTCATGCAGACGGATGCTTTTGACCTTTGTGCCTTTCTTAAGCACGATAGATGAACCCTTAACTTTCAAATCCTTGATCAGGATGACCGAGTCACCATCGGCCAAAGCATTGCCGTTGACATCGCGAACCACGCCGTTAGATTCTGCTACAGCCTCATCAACTTGCTCAACCATCGGCCACTCAAAATTGCAGTCGGGACAGACAAAATTAGCGCCATCCGGGTAGGTGTTTTCAAGTCCGCATTGGGGACAGGCGGGCACTACAGAAAGCTCAGACATCGATGTTGCCGGCCCTTAGCGCATTCGTTTCAATGAACTCGCGGCGCGGTTCAACGTCATCACCCATCAGCATAGTGAAAACGTGATCCGCTTCAATAGCATCGTCAATCTGCACACGCAACAAGCGACGCACCGTTGGGTCCATCGTCGTTTCCCAAAGCTGAGCAGGGTTCATTTCGCCCAAACCTTTATAACGCTGGCGCGAGGTTGCATTTTCGGCCTGCGTGAGCAGCCAACGCATGGCTTGACGGAAGTCGCTCACTTTTTCTTCCTTTTGTCGCTCTCCCTCTCCACGCATAACGCGAGCGCCTTCACTCATCAAAGTCTTGAAGGTTTGTGCGGCTTCGGCCAGGGCTGCATAGTCAGATCCATGCACAAAGTCTTGCGTGATAACGCTACTTTTGATGTTGCCGTGATGACGGCGACTGATGCGCAAAATCGGCTTATCGGTTCGCACATCAAACTCTCCAGCCACTTCCGCATCAGGCAAACGCGCTTGTAATGCAATAGCGGAGGCCTCTGCCGACAGTAAGGTGTCTAAATCGAGTGCCACGCCGTCGGCGAGGGAGCGCAGCGCCTCTGCATCCATAAAACCACCGAGACGCGCGATGACAGCCTCAGCGAGTTGATGCTTGCGCGCCAATTCGGACAGTGTTTCACCGTTGATAGTGGTGGCATTAGGGCCACCCGTGAAAATACTGGCATCTTTTAAAGCGATACGCAACAAAAAACCATCCAGCGCACTGGCATCTTTCAGGTAAAGCTCTTCTTTACCTGCTTTGACTTTGTACAAAGGCGGCTGGGCAATGTAGATGTGACCGCGCTCAACCAGTTCGGGCATTTGGCGATAAAAGAAAGTCAGTAAAAGGGTACGGATGTGGGCACCATCAACGTCAGCATCAGTCATGATGATGATGCGGTGGTAGCGCAGCTTAGCAACGTTGAAATCATCATTGCCTGTGGTACCGCCGGCCTTGCCAATGCCAGTACCCAGTGCCGTGATCAAGGTCAAAATTTCGTTGCTTGTCAGCAGCTTTTCGTAGCGGGCTTTTTCAACATTAAGAATCTTGCCGCGTAAAGGCAAGATCGCCTGAAACTTACGGTCGCGACCCTGCTTGGCAGAACCACCGGCGGAGTCACCCTCAACAATGTAAATTTCACACATCGCCGGGTCTTTTTCCTGACAGTCAGCTAACTTGCCAGGCAAGCCCATGCCGTCCAAGACGCCTTTGCGGCGTGTCATGTCACGGGCTTTACGTGCCGCTTCACGGGCACGGGCGGCTTCGATGATCTTGCCAACGATGATCTTGGCATCGTTAGGCCGCTCTTGCAGATAGTCAAACAGCAGCTTACTGACGATATCTTCCACTGGGCCGCGCACTTCACTCGACACCAATTTATCCTTGGTCTGGCTTGAGAATTTAGGCTCAGGCACCTTGACTGACAGGACGCAGCACAAGCCCTCGCGCATGTCGTCACCCGTGACTTCAACCTTGGCCTTTTTAGCCAATTCACTGTCATCAATGTATTTATTGATCACTCGCGTCATGGCAGCACGCAAACCGGTTAAGTGAGTACCTCCGTCACGTTGCGGGATGTTGTTCGTGAAACAAAGCACTTGCTCGCTGTAGCCGCTGTTCCATTGCATCGCAACTTCGACACCAATATTTGTGGCTTGATCGCTCTGGCGGTCACCCATGGCATGAAAGATGTTGGGGTGCAACACGGTTTTACCCTTGTTCGCAAAGTTGACGAAACCTTTGACGCCACCAGCACCTGCAAAGTCATCTTCTTTGCCGGTACGCTCATCTTTCAAACGAATCTTCACACCATTGTTCAAAAAACTCAATTCACGTAGGCGCTTGCTCAGAATTTCGTAATGAAAATCGTTGTTTTCTTTGAAAATATCGGTGTCGGGCAAAAAGTGAACTTCGGTACCGCGCTTGTCAGTGTCGCCAATGATCTTCATGGGCGAAACTTCTACACCATTCACTGTATTGATGATGCGATTTTGGACAAAACCTCTGGAAAATTCCATCGCATGCACTTTGCCATCGCGTCGAATCGTCAAGCGAAGCATTTTGGAGAGTGCGTTCACGCAACTCACACCAACACCGTGTAAACCGCCTGAAACCTTGTAGCTGTTCTGATTGAACTTGCCGCCGGCATGGAGTTCAGTCAAAGCAATTTCAGCTGCAGAGCGTTTTGGCTCGTGCTTGTCATCCATCTTGACGCCAGTCGGAATACCGCGGCCATTGTCCACAACACTGACTGAATTGTCGGTATGGATGGTGACCATGATGTCATCACAGTGGCCGGCCAATGATTCATCAATCGAGTTGTCAACAACCTCAAAAACCAAATGATGCAAGCCAGTCCCGTCTGAGGTGTCGCCGATATACATGCCAGGACGCTTACGAACCGCTTCCAGACCTTCAAGGATTTGGATCGCTCCTTCCCCATATCCTTCAGAAGCACCGGCTTGATTCGCATCAATGACGGGCTGATAGTTAGAACTTCCTTCTTCGCCAATGCCTGAATGCACATCAGCAGAATTATCAGGGACGCTGCTTGCGTCTTCATTGGGCTTGATCTGTTCGGTCATAACTAACTTTCACTTATCTCTTGAAAAACCAAACCCGCGCCGGTAGCAGACGCGGGTCGGTCGATAGGGCCTTACTTGACACGCGCCGGATAACTTAAATCCGCATTGGCATCACAACGTACTTGAAAGCAGCGTCATCAGGAATGGTGAGAAGAGCTGAGCTATTGGAATCGGCAAGTTCGATCTTCACCATATCTTGATTCATGTTGGCCAAGGCATCTATCAGATAGGTCACATTGAAACCGATCTCAATGGCATCACCACCGTAATCGATGTCAAGCTCGTCGACAGCCTCTTCTTGCTCAGCATTGTTAGATGCAACGCGCAACGTTCCAGGCTCGATATTCAGGCGCACACCTTTGAATTTTTCGCTCGTCAAAATGGCTGTTCGCTGCAAACTGGCCAACAGAGGCGCACGGCCAAGCGTGATGATATTTTTATGATTTTTAGGAATTACACGGTTGTAGTCCGGGAACTTTCCTTCAACAAGTTTGGTGACAAATTCCATGCCCTCAAAACTAAATTTCGCTTGATTCCCAGCGAACTGCATCTCTATCGCGCCTTCTTTGTCGCTCAAAAGACGTTGCATTTCGAGGACCGTTTTACGCGGCAAAATAACTTCTTGGCGAGGTACTTCAACATCCAAAGTTGCCGACGAGAACGCCAAACGATGACCATCAGTTGCAACAAGACTCAACTGCTTGCCTTCGGCCACGAACAAAATACCATTCAGGTAGTAGCGAATGTCATGCACTGCCATTGCAAAAGAGACTTGGCTCAACAATTCTTTCAACGTCTTTTGCGGTACCGAAAAGCTCGGGCCAAAATTGGCAGCTTCTTGAACCAGAGGAAAATCTTCAGCCGGTAGAGTCTGCAGCGTGAAGCGACTTTTACCACCTTTGAGGATTAATTTATTCTGGCTCGACTCTAAAGAAACCGACTGATCGCTTGGCATAGAACGCAAGATATCAATGAGCTTGCGAGCTCCAACGGTCGTTGTGAAGTTACCGTCATCCCCATCTAATTCTGCAGTCGTGCGTATCTGAATTTCAAGATCGCTTGTTGTCAGTTGAATTTGTGACCCCATTTTGCGAATCAACACATTAGCCAAGATGGGCAGCGTGTGACGACGCTCAACGATGCCTGCAACCGATTGAAGAGCGGACAAAACTTTGTCTTGGCTGGCTTTGAGAACGATCATGTCTTGAGCTTTCTTATCTTCTTAATTTTTTAATTTCAAATTAGTAGTAGTAGTAAGGGGCACACATTTCTGTGTACATCACCATTTTCCCCTTTTTTATCAACTACTTGCGGACTGTTTAAGTGTGTGAGGTGAGCCCTGTTTAGAAGGCTATAAAAAATGAACAACTTGAGGAAAAGGGATTTTTCTGTGGATAACTCATAAGTTGTTAGTCAATTGTCCCCAGGTTTTTAATGACATCTAGAGCCTTGGCTTCAATGGATCGTCAGCCTTTTAGCGTTTGCTCTAAAACGTGTAATTGTTGGTTGAGTTCAGTCATTTGCTGCCGCTCAGCAGACATTTTTCGTACTGCATGCAACACCGTGGTGTGATCCCGTCCGCCAAACAATTCACCGATTTCAGGCAAGCTTTTTTGAGTCAATTCTTTTGCCAGGTACATAGCGATTTGTCGTGGCCTAGCGATACTTGCCGGCCGCTTCTTGGAGTACATGTCTGCAATTTTGATCTTGTAATAGTCTGCGACTGTTTTTTGGATGTTTTCGACTGAAATTTGTCGATTTTGAATGGATAACAAATCGCGCAGAGCCTCGCGTGCCAGCTGGATTGATATTTCCTTTTGGTTAAAACGAGAGTAGGCCAAGATCTTACGCAGTGCACCTTCGAGCTCGCGCACGTTAGACCTGACGTTTTTAGCAACAAAAAAGGCGACTTCTTCCGGCATAACAGTGCCCTCAGCCTCCGCTTTTCTTATCAGGATTGCGACACGCATTTCAAGTTCAGGCGGCTCAATGGCGACAGTGAGACCGGAGTCAAAACGCGAGACAAGGCGTTCATGAATGTCCGTCAGACCCTTGGGGTAGGTATCGCTGGTCATCACAATGTGCGACTTTTTGGTCAGCAAAGCCTCAAAAGCGTTAAAAAACTCTTCTTGCGTGCGGTCTTTGTTGGCGAAGAACTGCACATCATCGATGAGAAGCAAGTCCAGCGAGTGATATCGCTCTTTGAATTCGTCAAAAGTTTTGCGCTGGTAAGCCTTGACCACATCAGAGACAAATTGTTCGGCGTGGATATAAAGAATTTTAGCTGCCGGGTTGTCTGCTAGCAGCTTATTGCCGATAGCGTGAACCAGATGAGTTTTGCCAAGACCAACGCCGCCGTAAATGAACAGTGGGTTGTAAAGTTGTCCCAGACTGCTGGCGACGTGCATGGCCGCTGCACGGCCCATTCGGTTGGCAGTACCCTCAATCAACGTGTCAAAAGTCAGAGCGGTGTTAAGCCGACTTTTGAACGGTACGACGATCGGATCATCACCTGCGCTCAAACCGGCGGGTTCAGCCGCGCCCAACACTCTGAAGTTTTGCGGTAAAGCGGACGATTTAGTAGGACTTTCACGCGGCGCTAGCGCCAACTCAAGGGCAATAGCTTTACCTGAAATTTTTTCAAGAAGGGCCACAATTCGAGGCGCATATTGAGCACGAACCCAGTCAAGCTTGAATCTGTTGCCCACTTGAATCGTTACTTTGCGTTGGTCATCAGCAACTTCGGCCACCAAGGGCTTGATCCAAGTGTTGAATTGTTGCTCGGGGAGTTCTTGCGCCAAGTGGTCAACGCAGCTTTGCCACAAATTGTGATCAAAGGATGGATGGAGAGCTTCATTCATGAATGACTTTGACGACAGCAAAGGGATGCCCCGAACCGCTTAGAAACTTGTGGATATTGTCTTTTTTCAGCACCCATCATTGTAGTCTGGCGTGACACTTATCCACAAGGCAGTTCATGCAGTTTTAACCTTAAAAAACATGCAAATTAATCAATTTAAAGTCGTGCGACCGAGGTGTTAACTTCCTTCTTTACCCAAAGACTCACCTCCAAGCGGTTGCTAGCAATGGATAAATTTGCCATAATCATCGGTTTCCCTGATTCACAGGGGGTTTTCACGCGCAGGCGTGCAAGCCCGGCGGATCTTGCAACGCTGGCCGTACTTTGCTGCCACCAAGCTCACAAGAATCATTCAAGGGAAAATTTCTAGCCAGTAGGATTGATCATGAAACGCACATACCAACCATCCAAAGTCAAACGCGCACGTACGCACGGTTTTTTGACCCGAATGAAAACACGCGGCGGTCGCGCCGTGATCGCCGCTCGCCGCGCCAAAGGTCGTAAACGCTTGGCTGTCTAAGCTTTTAACCCGCAGGCCGGTCTTGATGCCATTGAGCGAAGACATTGCAGCGGCTTAAAACCCGGGCCCAGTTTCAAGCTGTACTGGCAGGTGAAACTGTTGCCCGGAGCGAGCATTTTTCTTTGCATCGATCAAGGCTTCCATCTGGCGACCTTGGTGTTGCAGGGATCAGTTCGTCTGATGTTGTTGGGACCGAGCGCCTTGGCGTAAAGTCACAGCCGCTTTTCCCCGTTCTTGACCTATGGGTTGGTGCGATGGTGCCTAAACGTTGGGCCAAGAGAGCCGTTACCCGTAACGCGATCAAAAGGCAGATCTACACCGTGAGTGCTGATTTTTCTCCAAGACAACGGCATGCCGCTTTCGTCGTTAGATTGCGGCGTGATTTTTCGCGTAAAGTGTATTTGAGCGCAAGTTCAGAATTTCTTTTGCAAGCGGTGCGGACAGAGTTGCTCACATTGATGCATGAAGGTTCGCGTTAGTTATGCAGCAACCATTGAAAAGTCTTCGCACCCTCATGACGGTACCAAAAGTGGTACTCATCACGTTGGTCAAGATGTATCGCTTGCTGCTCAGCCCATCATTAGGCTCGAGTTGCAGATTTGAGCCCACATGTTCAGCCTATTCACTGCAGGCATTAGAACTGCATGGCGCGGTAGCAGGCACTTACCTGACCCTAGGACGATTGGTCCGCTGTCACCCTTGGTGTGATGGTGGGCTTGATCCGGTAGCCACCCATTTCAGTTTTTTCTCCCATTTGGTCACTCGCGTGGCCGCATCACCTTCTAAAAAGAAACCGTCATGAACGACATTCGGCGCACCATTTTGTGGGTGATTTTTGGTTTTTCCATGGTCCTTTTGTGGGATCAATGGCAGGTTCATAACGGCCAAAAACCAACCTTCTTTCCGTCGACGGCAACACAAAACGCCAAAGCGGCTGCGAACACACCTGCTACATCGGGGTCAGCGTCTGTGCCAAGTACCGCGATTCCTGCAACGGCTGTCGCGACGACTTCAGTTCCCGGTATGGCACCAACCATCCCAACGGAACAGTCAACGGGCGGGGCAAAAAAAGAGCGCATTGAGGTCAGTAATGATGTGCTGACGCTGACGTTCGATACAGAAGGCGGCTCCTTGGTGCGGTCCGTGTTTAAAAAGTATGCTGACTCGATTGATAAAAAAGCAGGCTTTGTCTTGCTCGACGAGAGCAACAGTCGCGTCTATGTCGCGCAGTCTGGCTTGATTGGTGCGACGGGCACCAACTTGCCGACACACAAAACCGTCATGACTTTGTTGCCCGGCGATCGCACCATGAAAGACGGCAAGAATCAATTTGACGTTCAGTTTGAGTCGCCATCCGTGGGTGGCATCAAAGTCATTAAGACTTATACCGTGAAGCGTGGCGAATATGACATTCCTGTCCGTCACGAGATCATCAACACGGGAACAGAACCGGTGTCACCGCAGCTGTATCTACAACTTGTACGCGATGGCAACAAGCCCGAGGGAGAGTCTTCGTTCTATTCAACCTTTACCGGCCCGGCAATTTACACCGAAGCCAAGAAATATCAGAAGGTCGAATTCAAGGACATAGAAAACAACAAGGTTGATGTAGAAAAGAAGGCGAGTAATGGCTATGTGGCCATGGTGCAGCACTACTTTGCATCAGCTTGGATTTTGCCCGACGGCCTTCAGCGCGATTTGTTCTTGCGCAAGGTTGCCAACAACCTTTACGCGGCCGGCATGATCACGCCGCTCGAGAGCATGGCACCTGGGACCAGCAAGATCATTGACAGCAAGTTCTATGTTGGTCCGCAGGAAGAAAAAACGCTCGAAGCTTTGGCACCGGGTTTAGAGTTAGTTAAAGACTACGGTTGGCTGACCATTTTGGCCAAACCTTTGTATTGGTTGCTGTATCGCTTGCACGAGTTCATTCAGAACTGGGGCTGGTCCATTGTGGCCTTGGTGCTGCTGTTGAAAATTGCCTTTTATTGGCTCAATGCAAAGGCTTATGCCAGCATGGCCAAGATGAAAGCGGTCAATCCCAAAATCGTAGAAATGCGTGAGCGTCTCAAAGACAAGCCGCAGGAAATGCAGCAGGCCATGATGCGAATCTACAAAGAGGAAAAGGTCAACCCGATGGGCGGTTGCTTCCCCATCATGATCCAGATCCCTGTGTTCATCGCCCTTTACTGGGTGCTCTTGTCGAGCGTTGAAATGCGCAACGCTCCTTGGATTCTCTGGATTCATGACCTCTCGGCACCCGATCCTTATTTCATCTTGCCGGTGGTGATGACGTTGACGACGATGCTGCAAACAGCGTTGAACCCAACGCCACCAGATCCGATGCAAGCCAAGTTGATGTGGTTCATGCCGCTGATTTTCAGTGTGATGTTCTTCTTCTTCCCCGCCGGGTTGGTGATGTATTGGATCACCAACAATATTCTGTCGATTGCGCAGCAGTGGATGATCAACACCCGAATGGGCGTGCCACCGCAGTTTAATTTGCCGAAGTTCAAATAAAAAGGGCCGCTTTGCGGCCCTTTTTGATGAGAGACACCATGCTTGCCCGTCACTTTGATCCCATCGTTGCGATTGCCACTGCGCCTGGTCGTGGTGCCGTTGGGATCATCCGTATTTCGGGAAAAGGACTGTCTCCAATCATCCAAACGCTATGTAGACGGAATTTGCTGCCGCGACAAGCCACCTACTTGCCTTTTCGAGACGAGCGAGGCCACGTGATCGATCAAGGGCTGGCGCTTTACTTCCCAACACCCCATTCTTTTACGGGCGAAGACGTGCTCGAGATACAAGCGCACGGTGGCCCAGTTGTGCTGCAATTACTGCTGGCGCGCTGTCTGCAAGTCGCAGCCGATATAGATGACGTCACCGGCTTTCAACGTCTTGCAGGCTTGCGCATGGCACAGCCTGGCGAATTCTCTGAGCGGGCGTTTTTGAACGACAAAATTGACTTGGCGCAAGCCGAAGCGATTGCTGACCTGATCGATGCCAGCACAGAAACTGCAGCGCGCTCAGCGGCTCGTTCGCTATCAGGGGAGTTTTCCACTGAGGTCCAGGCGCTGCTCAACAAGCTGGTGCATTTGCGCATGCTGGTGGAAGCTACCTTGGATTTCCCCGAAGAGGACATTGACTTTTTAAAACAGGCCGATGCCAATGGACAATTGCAGCGTCTGCAATCAACACTTGCAAATGTCATGCAGCGTGCGACGCAAGGCGCGATCTTGCGTGAAGGCATCAAAGTCGTCATCGCCGGTCAGCCTAACGCGGGTAAAAGTTCTTTGCTCAACGCCTTGGCGGGTGCGGAATTGGCCATCGTCACACCGATCGCAGGGACCACGCGTGACAAGGTATCGCAACTCATTCAGATTGATGGCGTGCCGTTACACGTGGTCGATACTGCTGGCCTGCGGGACAGTCATTTGTCGGGTGTTGATGAGGTTGAGAAAATTGGCATCGCGCGGGCTTGGGAAGAAATTGTAAGTGCGGATGCAGTCTTGTTTTTGCACGATCTGACACGGCAAAGTACGCCTTCTGAACCAGAGGTGGCCGCAGCCTATCGGTCTGGCGACGCCCTGATTCAACAAGCCTTGACGGACAAGCTGCCAGTTGCAACGCCGGTTATCGACGTTTGGAGTAAATCTGATTCGGCGTTCGCTGATGTTCCTGCCGAAACCGGTGCCCGTGACCGCGCAGCGGTGGTGATTTCAGCCAAAACGGGCGCTGGATTGCAGGCGTTACGCCAGCAATTGTTGAAAGTGGTTGGCTGGCAGTCTGCGCCGGAAGGTGTCTTCATGGCGCGCGAGCGACATGTGCAAGCCTTGCATGAAGTGGACACTCAATTGACACATGCTAGTGAGCAGTTGTCAGCCATGCAGCCAGCACTCGACTTGCTGGCTGAAGACTTGCGTCAAGCGCAACGCGCGCTGAGTCAGGTCACCGGAGAGTTCACCCCAGACGATTTATTGGGTGAGATTTTCTCCAAATTTTGTATAGGCAAATAGCTACAGAAGACTCGATTGACATGACCAGAATGGATAGACGGATTCAGCACCGGCATCAATGGCCAGAAAAATCAATCAAGGTGAAAAGAGGCAGCCCCGAAGCGCGTAACTTGTTAGAACCGCCGAGTTCTGGCAAGTCAACAATTGCAGCGCCCTCCATCACGTGCGCACCAAGTTTTTCAAGAAGCTTGCGCCCCGCCATCATGGTGCCGCCAGTGGCGATCAGGTCGTCAATCAGCAACACTTTTTGCCCGGCCTGAACGGCATCAGTGTGCAGTTCAACAGTAGCGCTGCCGTATTCGAGTTCATAAGTTTCTTGCACCGTGGTGAACGGAAGCTTGCCTTTTTTACGGATCGGCACAAAGCCAACGTTCAACTCGTATGCGATCACGGCACCTAAAATAAAGCCACGTGCATCGAGCCCGGCCACGACGTCAGGCCGTAGTGCCGGGTCCATGTAGCGGTGCACAAAAGCATCGATCAGTACGCGAAACACTTTCGGGTTTTGCAGCAGCGGTGTGATGTCGCGAAACTGCACACCGGGCGCAGGCCAGTCAGGCACGGTGCGGATGTGGCCACGCAGGTACTGGCTCACGGTTTGGTGCGTGAGGACGTCGCGCTGGGGTGAGTTTGCATTAGACATAAGGCGCATTCATTTTGTAAAACATCATGAAAAGGGTGTGCGCGCCAACAGCGCGCCGTTGGCATGAACAATCAGGGCTTCGCCCATGGCGGTGAATTCGCCGGTGAGCGCTGTGATGTTGACTTGATGTGTGACCCAGATTTCAAACTTGCCGATTGGCACATTTTTGAGCCGTGTGCGCAGGCTTTGAGTTTGTGGTTCCGGAAGATTGTCTTTGTTAAAGGTCGAGTTCAGCGCAGGCAAAACCGTGTGGAGGCCGAAGGCGAGTTCAGCGGTGTCGCGGCATCGACACCAAGCGCTCGATTGCACAGCGCTCGCCAGCAGTTCATGCTTGTGAAACCAATGGCCGATGCGGCGAGATTGTTCGCGGCCAGACTCGCTCAAGTTGCGCTGGGTGCTGCAATCGCTGAGTTTGAAATTGGGCGGGTCGCCAATACCAGGATCGGTTTCGGCATGCCGGAGCAGAACAACACATGCGCCTGAGCGCAACAGGGTTGTTATATTTTGGGTGTGTTGGGAATTTGCCGATGACCAGCGGGCGCTGGCGAGCAAGGCCAGAGCCGTTCGTCGTCTCATGTGGTTCGCCCTCGAAGCAGTTTTTCTTCAGCAAGCGCCAGCGCAGCCGGCGTGCCAGACAGTACCAGCGTATCACCACCTTCCAGCAGCGTGTCATCCTGCATCTGTTTTGCCTGACCATTGCTGCGACGCAGGCTAACAACCGTCACGCCGACCGTCACTAGTGATAGGGTGCCTAGCGAAGTGCCCCCGGCTTTGATAGCCTGCGGCAAGGTAACGGTCGACAGGCGGACTTGCTCAAGCTCGTTGACAGAGTCATCATCGGCACCATGAAAATAGCCGCGCAATAAGTCGTAGCGGGCGTCGCGCTGATCTTGCACGACGCGGATCACACGCCGCATTGGCACACCGACCAATGCCAGGGCGTGGCTCGCCAGCATCAGGCTGCCTTCAATCGCTTCAGGCACGACTTCTGTGGCGCCTGCGGAGCGCAGTTTTTCAAGATCGATATCATCGACCGTGCGAACGATCACGGGAACGGCCGGTGCGTGTTCGCGGGTATTGGCCAAGACCTTGATCGCACTGGCGGTGTTGAGGTAGGTCACGACCACCGCACTGGCTCTCGCCAAGCCGGCGGCCATCAGTGATTGCAGCCGGACAGCATCACCAAACACCACGGAATGGCCTGCAGCCGCCGCCTTGCGGACGCGGTCAGGGTCGAGGTCAAGCGCGATATAGGGAATGCCTTCAGCGTCAAGGATGCGCCCTAGGTTCTGGCCGCAACGACCGTATCCGCAAATGATGACGTGTTGGCTGGTGTTGATCGCCTTGCGCGCAATGCTCGTCATCTGCAGTGACTGTTGTAGCCATTCGCTGCTGACCAACCGCATGACAATGCGGTTGCTGCTCATGATGATGAACGGTGTTGCCAGCATCGACAACACCATGGCGGCAAGGATCGGGTTGAGTAAATTGGTGGGGACCAAACGGTTGTCTTGTGCCAGCGTCAGCAATACAAACCCGAATTCGCCAGCCTGCGCGATGTACAAGCCGGTGCGTAGCGCTACTCCGCTGGTTGCGCCGAGCGCTTTGGCCAATAGAGTCACCAGCGCCAACTTGAAGAGCACAGGGACTATCAGTAGAAAAAGAACCAGAGCCCAATGCGCAATGACTTCATGCCAGTCGAGCATCATGCCGATGCTGATGAAAAACAAGCCGAGCAGGACGTCATGAAACGGCCGGATATCGGTTTCAACCTGGTGCTTGAATTCGGTTTCTGAGATCAACATACCGGCAATGAAAGCCCCCAGCGCCAAACTGAGACCCGCCAATTCGGTCAGCCAGGCCAGACTCAAGGTGACCAGCAGCAAGTTGAGCACGAACAATTCTTCGCTTTTCCGTCTGGCGACTATCGTCAGCCACCAGCGCATGACGCGTTGTCCTCCGATGAGCAGCAGCCCGACCAGCACCGAGGCTTTGAGTAAGGCCAGACCCAGTTCGGTAAAAAGTTGTTCAGGGGGAGAACCCAAGGCCGGGATCAACACCAGCAGCGGGACTACCGCCAAATCCTGAAACAGCAAGATGCCCATCACGCGCTTGCCGTGCTCAGACTCCAACTCCAGCCGCTCTGACAACAGCTTCACGACCAGCGCTGTGCTGCTCATCGCCACCGCGCCAGACAAGGCCAGCGCCGCTTGCCAATTCATCTTCCACCAGACCGGCGCTGCAAGGGTCAACAGCCAAGAGACCGCCATGACCAGCAGCATGGTCAGTACCACTTGGTACAGACCCAGACTAAACACATGACGGCGCATGGAGCGCAGTTTGGGCAGGTTGAACTCCAGCCCAATCACGAACATCAGGAAGACCACACCAAACTCACCCAAATGTCGGATGCCCGCTGCGTCTTGCGCCAAGCCTAAAGCGTTGGGACCAATGGCCACGCCTGCTGTCAAGTAACCCAACATCGGGGGCAGTTTGAGCAAGCGGCAAGCCACCACGCCGAGCACGGCCGCCAACAGGTAAAAGAGCGTGAGTTCGAGCCCGGTCATTGAAGAATCGTAGCCGATGGATGTGTTGCCAACAGGTACTGGGGCAGTTTGGCTAGAAAGAGGTTTGCCTTGCCTGCTCACAGCTCGTCGGTTGCAAGGTGTCTCGATAGAATGCAGGGATGAACTTTGACCGCACCGGCTTTGATCCGGCACAAGCCGTGGCCTTGGCCCGCAAGACTTTTGAGATTGAGGCGGCGGCTGTGTTGAATATGGCTGCGCGCGTCGGCCCAGAGTTTTCCGTCGCCGTTGAGATAGTTCTGCAATGCAATGGCCGCGTGGTGGTGATGGGCATGGGCAAAAGCGGTCATATCGGGCGCAAGATCGCCGCGACGCTGGCGTCTACCGGTACGCCAGCTATGTTTGTGCATCCCGGCGAGGCCAGCCACGGCGATCTCGGCATGATCACTGCTGTCGATGTCGTGCTGGCTATTTCCAACAGCGGTGAAAGCGAAGAACTCACCGTTATATTGCCGACACTCAGGCGCTTGCAAGTGCGGGTGATCGCGCTAACGGGTGGTGTGCAGTCGGCATTGGCTCTGCACGCTGATGTCGTGCTCGACAGCAGCGTTACCCAGGAGGCGTGTCCGCTAAATTTAGCGCCCACCGCGAGCACCACGGCGCAGTTGGCCATGGGCGATGCACTCGCCGTTGCGTTGCTGGACGCCCGTGGCTTCAAGCCTGAAGACTTTGCGCGGTCACACCCGGGTGGTTCATTGGGCCGCAAACTGCTCACGCATGTGGCCGATGTCATGCGCAGTGGCGATGCCGTGCCCTCGGTGCGACCCGAAGCCAGTCTCAGTGAGCTCATGCGCGAGATGAGCGCCAAGGGCTTGGGCGCTTCTGCAGTGGTGGATGCGCAGCAGCGGGTGCTGGGTATTTTCACGGACGGCGACCTGCGGCGACTGATCGAAAAAGGCGCTGATCTCCGCGCCATGTCTGCGGCCGAGGTGATGCATACCAATCCGCGTCACCTGGTGTCTAGCGCGCTGGCGGTGGAAGCGGTTGCCTTGATGGAGGAACACCAGATCACCAGTGTGCTTGTGGTCGACGAAGCAGGCCGCTTGTGCGGCGCGCTCAATACCAATGACTTGATGCGGGCGAAGGTGATTTGATGATTATGGCTAGTCTTCCTGCCTTGGTCCCCGCACTGAACTTTGCCCCCGAATTGTTGTTGCGTGCGCAGGGCATCAAAGTGGCGTTTTTCGATGTCGACGGCGTTCTCACTGACGGTGGTCTGTACTTCAGCGAATACGGTCAGCAGCAGATCACTGAAACACCTGGTCAGCTGTATGCGGCCGGGGAGACGCTGAAACGCTTCAGTACGCTGGACGGTCAAGGTCTCAAGCTACTGCAAAAAGTGGGCATCACGCCCGTTGTTATCACGGGCCGGGACAGCGTGGTGCTGCGGGCCCGCTTGCAAGCGCTGGGTATCATTCATGCGCACTTTGGGACAGAAGACAAACGCCCGGCTGCTGAGCTGACGCTCAAAACGTTGGGTTGTGATTGGTCTGAATCAGCCGCCATGGGCGATGATTGGCCCGACTTGGCGGTGCTGCGCCGGGCCGCTTTTAGTTGCGCGCCGGCCAACGCGCACGTTGAAGTCAAGGCTGTGGCGCATCACGTCACTGAAGCCACGGGTGGTTATGGCGCAGCACGTGAATTCTGTGATTTGTTACTGGTAGCCAGCGGTTGCTACGCCAATTTATTGGCGGATTACGGCACATGATGTCTCCGCCATCAGTGACGGGGATGGCCCGCATGCTGCGCATACTCAAATCCTGCGGGCAGAGCTTTTCAGGACTATGGGAGCGGTTGTCCCTCTACTTGCCGCTGGCAATGATGGCTCTGCTAGCGGTCGGCACCTATTGGCTGGTGCGTAACACGCCTGCAGCGTACGAGGCGGAGGCTGCACGACCTGTTAATCATGAGATTGACTATTTCATGCGTCGAGCCACTGTAAAGACCTTTGATGACACCGGGCGCTTGAAAACAGAAATATTTGGGACTGAGGCGCGCCATTTTCAGGACACCGAAATCCTGGAAATCGATCAAGCGCGAATGCGATCAACCAGCCCGGAGGGGCGACTCACTACCGCCACAGCGAATCGCGCTCTGAGCAATGACGCTGGCTCTGAAGTACAGCTCATCGGTAATGCCGTGGTGGTTCGTGAACCGATACAAAATTCAGATGGAAGCTGGTTGCCGCGCCTCGAATTCAGAGGCGAGTTTTTACATGTTTTCATGAACGAAGATCGCGTCAAATCTCACCTGCCAGTGGTGCTGAAGCGTGGTTCAGATGAGTTCAGTGGCGATACGTTTGCCTACAGCAACCTGGATCAGGTGGCAGACCTTAAAGGCCGCGTCAAAGGCCGCTTAGTGACAAGGACCGCAGCGGGTTCCGCGCCGATAAAGTCATCTCGGTAAGGCGGCCCTGACATAACGGTCTCTGCGCAATGCTATGCACAGATTGGATATCAGGTTTTAGACATCAGAAACGCATAAAGGCTCCAAAACCTAAGTTTCAGAGCCTTTTTTAAGCAGGTCTTCAGCTAGAAACTGAAGATGTTAGCGCGAGCTAACTGCAAGGACGAAGGCTTAGTAGCCGCCGCGTCCACCGCCACCACCACCACCGTAGCCGCCACCGCCTGAACGGCCACCGCCACCGCCACCGCCACCGCCGTACCCGCCGCCGCCTGAACGATCGCCACCGCCGCCGCCGTACCCGCCGCCGCCGGAACGATCGCCACCGCCGAAGCCGCCGCCACCTGTGCGCGGTGGACGTGCTTCCATTGGACGAGCTTCGTTAACGACAACACTGCGGCCGCCCAAAGGTTGACCGTTCATGCCGTTAATCGCTGATTGAGCTTCAGCGTCGCTGCCCATTTCGACAAAGCCAAAACCTTTGGAGCGACCGGTGTCGCGTTCCATCATGACTTTGGCGCTGGTGACAGAGCCGAACTGACCGAAAGACTGTTGCAGATCTTCGTCACGCACTGAGTAAGGCAGGTTGCCTACGTATAGTTTGTTGCCCATTGAGGGACTCCTCTAAAACACAATAACAAAAGCGATGGGGTCCCGAAAGCACAACAAATCTTAAAACGTACAGCTGTAGCGCGCGAAACTGACCGATCACCTAACTAATGCAGATGATTTCACCCACACCCGCGCATTATGCGTCAGTTTGGTGAAATTCAATAAAAATTTTAATAAATCATGAAGATGGAGATTTCAGCCCCGTCAGTTTGATTGTTGCGGAGTTTCAAAGCGAGCATTATCTGGTTGGGTGTCTGCGCAACTTTAATACCCGCGAAGCAAAAGGTTGCTCTGACATGCCTACCAGTTCACCTCACGCTCAGGCGTCGAGCCGGTCCTGTGGATGGACAAATCAGCGCCTTCATATTCTTCTTCCTGACTCAGGCGCAGCCCCATGACGGCCTTGATCACTCCATAAACCACAAAACCACCAACGAGTGCCCATGACACGCCCATGGCTGTGCCGATAAGCTGCGCGATAAAATTGACACCACCTAAGCCCCCCATTTCTTTCAGGCCAAATATGCCTGCAGCCAAACCACCCCAAGCGCCACAAAGGCCGTGCAAAGGCCAAACGCCGAGGACATCGTCAATCTTCCACTTGTTTTGCGTCAACGTGAACATGATGACAAACATGGCGCCAGCGATAGCGCCGACCACCAATGCGCCTAACGGGTGCATCAGGTCTGATCCAGCACAAACGGCAACCAAGCCGGCGAGTGGTCCGTTGTGGACAAAGCCCGGGTCGTTCTTCCCGAGAGCCAGCGCAGCTAGCGTGCCGCCAACCATCGCCATCAACGAATTCACGGCCACTAGGCCCGAGATCTTGTCGATCGTCTGTGCGCTCATGACGTTGAAGCCAAACCAGCCGACCGTCAAAATCCAGGCGCCAAGCGCCAGAAAGGGAATGTTCGAAGGAGGATGCGCTGAGACCGCGCCATCCTTGCGATAACGATTTCTGCGTGCGCCTAACAAAATAACCGCAGGTAAAGCCAACCAGCCGCCCATGGCGTGGACCACCACAGAGCCGGCAAAATCGTGAAATTCCTCGCCCGTCAGGGCCTTGATCCATGCTTGCACGCCGAAATGGTTGTTCCAGACAATGCCTTCAAAAAAGGGATAAATCAGGCCCACGATCACGGCGGTGGCGATGAGTTGCGGGTAAAAACGAGCTCGTTCCGCGATCCCGCCGGAGATGATGGCTGGAATGGCGGCGGCAAACGTGAGCAAAAAGAAGAAGCGAACCAGCTCGTAGCCGTTTTTGGCCGCTAGCTGCTCCGCACCCACAAAAAAGTGCGTGCCATATGCCACGCTGTAGCCGATGACGAAATAGACGACAGTTGAAATCGAGAAGTCCACCAAAATCTTGACCAAGGCGTTAACCTGGTTCTTTTTGCGAACGGTTCCGAGTTCTAAAAAAGCAAAACCGGCGTGCATGGCGAGCACCATGATGCCGCCCAGCAAGATGAACAGCGCATCAGAGCCCTGTTTTAGTGCTTCCATGAGGTCATTTCCTTATAAATTGTTTTATATTGGTGCGTTTTTTGGCTATCCCGGAGAAACGCACCAAACATAAGCAAGATTTAAGCCTAAAAGGTGCAGAGAGCGCTGTTGAGTGATTACGCCTTCGAAAATTGGGTGTTGGTTACAATCGCGCCTTGTCATTGGGGAGTAGCTGACTTCCGATTTGCTCAAAAGCAAAGCGCGAGAAGGGTTTGCGTCAACAGACTTGTTGGGCCTTTTAGAAAGGTCGACATGGCGCAAACGGTTGGAAAGAAAACGACTTGGCGAGACCTTTGACTGCACAGCCTTCAAGCTTCACCTGCTTTTGGCCGGAGATGCTGTGCGGTCATTGGTTTCACTCCGGCCGGAGTCATTCAACGTGGACGCATTTCTCGTATCAACCGGTATCGTCGCCTTGGCCGAAATGGGCGACAAAACCCAGCTGCTGGCGCTTTTGCTTGCAGCACGGTTCAAAAAACCATGGCCCATCGTCTTGGGCATTTTGGTGGCCACGCTGGCTAATCACGCCATGGCCGGTGCACTCGGTGCTTGGTTGACCACCTTACTCAGTCCCAATGTTTTGCGCTGGATTCTGGGCGCTTCATTTTTGGCCATGGCCGCATGGATGCTGGTACCCGACAAACTCGAAGACGACCGCGACAGCAAGCCACCGCGGTGGGGCGTCTTTGCGACCACGGTGGTGCTGTTCTTTTTGGCTGAAATGGGCGACAAAACGCAAATCGCCACCGTCATGCTGGCAGCCCGCTTTGACGCCTATGTGGCGGTCGTGGCGGGTACTACTTTCGGCATGATGCTGGCCAACGCGCCCGTCATCTGGCTCGGTGAGCGGGTCACCCGTTTGGTGCCGCTGCGGGTGGTGCATATTGTTTCGGCGGTTATTTTTGCTGTTCTGGGCTTACTGGCGTTTGTGTTGCCTGCCTAAATACCCACATGAGCGGCGGCAAGAGATTTGGATTGATGACGTCAACGCGGGCCCGTGGGAACGGGGCTATATACTAGTCACGCGCCGATTTACTCAGTTTGCGGGCGCTTTATAAGTACTGCTAAAGACGATTTCCAGGAGCCCGGATTCGCTTTGGCGAAGCTGGGTTTTTGTTTTTTCCAGGTGATTATTTGACCTTAGTCGCAACACCGCTGACCATGCATTTCAAGGACGTCTTGCCGCTGCAAAGCGGCGCGTCCATTCGCGCTTACGACTTGAGCTACGAGACCTATGGCGTGCTCAACGCTGACAAGTCGAATGCCGTGTTGATTTGTCACGCGCTCAATGCTTCGCATCATGTGGCGGGCGTTTACCTCGACGAATCGGGTCAGGTCAAAGCCAAGTCGGAAGGCTGGTGGGACACCATGATCGGACCCGGAAAGCCGGTCGATACCAACCGTTTTTTTGTCATCGGTGTCAACAACCTGGGTTCCTGCTTCGGCTCCACCGGGCCGATGCAGATCAACCCCGACACGCAAGAGGTTTACGGCGCTGATTTTCCGGTTGTTACGGTTGAAGACTGGGTTGATGCCCAAGCCCGACTGCTTGACGCTTTGGGCATTCATACCTTGGCGGCTGTGATGGGCGGAAGCTTGGGTGGCATGCAGGCACTGGCATGGACGCTGCAGCACCCCGACCGCGTTCGGCACGCCGTGGTGGTGGCAAGCGCGCCCAATTTAAACGCTGAAAACATCGCCTTCAACGAAGTGGCGCGTCGCGCGATCACCACCGATCCGGACTTTCACGGTGGTCATTTTTATCGTTACGGCGTGTTGCCCAAACGTGGCCTGCGCATCGCCCGCATGATTGGTCACATCACGTACCTGAGTGACGATGTGATGAATGAAAAGTTTGGTCGGCTGCAAGTCGCCCCCACGCTTGTCGCTTCGCGTACTACGCTGCCCCCCGAGGGGGCGCATTTCCCCTTGGGGCGGCCTGGCGGGGAAACCTTAGCCCCCACGCCCACAGTTACGTCGTCACCTTTCAAGTATTCAACGCAAGACGTCGAGTTTCAGATCGAAAGTTATTTGCGCTACCAGGGCGATAAGTTCAGCGAATATTTCGACGCCAACACATACTTGCTGATCACCCGTGCGTTGGATTACTTTGATCCTGCCAGCGCGTACGGTGGCAATTTGAGTTTGGCTTTGAGCAAAGCGAAGGCAAAATTTTTGTTGGTTAGCTTCAGCACGGACTGGCGTTTTTCACCAAAGCGAAGCCGCGAAATCGTCAAGGCGCTTCTGGACAATCAGCGTGACGTTAGCTACGCCGAGATCGATGCACCTCACGGGCACGACGCTTTCTTGCTAGAGGATGCTCGTTATTTGGGCGTGGTTCGCTCCTACTTCAATAGCAAGGTGGGGGTATGACTTTGCCATCTAAAGTCTTGAAAGAAAGTTCGCCGGACTTGCTGTCGATTGCCCGCTTGGTGCCGCACGGTTCAAGGGTGCTTGACCTCGGTTGTGGCACGGGTGAGTTGCTGGCGCATTTGATCCGCGACCGAGGCTGCTCCGGTTACGGTGTCGAGATTGATGACGCCAATGTGCAGGCCTGCGTCGACCGCGGCGTCAATGTAATTCAGCTCAATCTGGAAGAAGGTCTTTCGCTTTTTGGAGACGGCTCGTTTGATGTGGTGCTGCAAATTGACACGCTGCAACATCTACACAATGCTGAAATCATGCTACGTGAAACGGCTCGCGTGGGACGTCTCGGTATCGTCGCTTTTCCGAATTTTGGCCATTGGCCGAATCGCTTGGCGGTGCTGCGTGGTCGCATGCCGGTCACCAAGGTGTTGCCTTACCAGTGGTACGACACGCCCAATATTCGAGTCGGTACGTTGCAGGATTTTCGGGCTCTTGCCTTGAACAACCACCTGAAAATACTCGATCAATTTGGCCTGCAAGATGGGAAAGAAATCCGTTTTTGGCCGAATGCCCGCGCCAGCAGGGCGGTCTTCAAGGTGAAGCGTACATGACGCAGTTTGTCCAAAATCAAAGAGGGGTGGATTTTTTGTGGCCTCGGTGCGTTCAACGCAGGAGCTAGCACCGCATGAGTGCGTTGAGGCCCGGCGTTAAGCAGCATTTTTCGGAGCGCTTGTTCGGCAGTTGGGTGCGAGAACTTTCTGCGCGGACTTTGCGCGCCGATGCCATGGCCGGTTTGCTTGGCGCGGTACTGGTGTTGCCGCAAGGTATTGCATTTGCGACCTTGGCAGGATTGCCACCTGAGTACGGTCTGTACACAGCGATCGTGCCTTGCATCATTGCTGCTTTGTTTGGCTCGAGCTGGCATGTCATGTCCGGGCCGACAAATGCTAATTCGCTGGCATTGTTTGCTATGTTGTCTCCGCTGACCACGGCGTTCAGTCCGGCGTACATCCAAATGGCGTTGGTCGTCACGGTGATGGTCGGCGTCATGCAGTGGCTGATCGGCACGCTTCGGCTGGGCACCTTGGCAAACTTCATTTCCCCTGCGGCCTTGTTTGGTTTCACGTCCGGTGCGGCGGTGCTCATTGCTGTCTACGCCTTACCCGATTTGCTAGGCATCGGTTCAGCCGGTGAGCACGGTGCGGGTGCATTGCTGCTGCATGTAGCCAAGCAGTGGGCCGGGGCTCAGCCTTCAGCGCTGGCTGTGGCTGCTGTGACGATCGTGGTGGCGTTGGTGCTGCGGCGTTGGCGACCGCACTGGCCGTACATGCTGGTGGGTTTGGTGTCGGCCACGATGTTCGCTTGGGTGGCGGGTCAGACGGATGCTTTCACATTTCCAAGCTTGCGCTTGGTCGGCGCTATTGCGGTGCCGTGGCCGCGCTTTTCGGTGCCGCAAATCAGTTGGGCCTCGGTGTCGGAGTTGTTCGGTTTGGCCTTCGTGCTGACGATTGTCGCTTTGGGTCAGTCGATCTCCATTGCCAAAGCCGTGGCGGCACGCTCGGGTCAGCGTATCGACGCCAACCGTGAATTTCGCGGTCAAGGCTTGTCTAATATCGTCGGTGGGTTTTTCTCTTCTTACGTGTCTTGCGGTTCCATGAACCGATCCATGCCTAATTTACAGGCCGGCGCACGAACCCCTTTGGCGTCAGTCTTCTCGGCCTTGCTGCTACTGGCCTTGGTGGCGGTGAGTGCGCCGCTGCTGGCGCAAATTCCCATGGCGGCATTGGCGGCGTTGCTGTTGGTCGTGGCCATTTCATTGCTAGACATTCCTCGTTGGCGTCAGCTGCTGCGGTTGAGTCGAACTGAATTTTTCGTGGCTTTGGCGACCATGCTGGCGACGGTCACAATCCGCCTGGAGATCGCGATTTTGTTGGGCACGCTGTTGTCGCTGATGTCATTTTTGTACCGCACATCGCACCCCGCTATGCGCACCATGGGTTTTGACAGTACCAGCGCCGACCGGCAGTTTGTCGTGCTGGATGATGTGCCAAGCGCTGCAGCTCTAACACCCGCCGCAAAGAGGGGTGTGCCTCTTCTGCCAGAGTGCCCACAGCTCAAGTTGTTGCGTATGGAGGGCGAGGTCTACTTCGGCGCGACACAGCATGTGGCCGACACGCTGCATGCGCTGCGGCATGTGCCGCATCCGCAAAAGCATTTGCTGGTGATGGGCAAAAGCATGAACTTTATCGATCTCGCCGGAGCCGAGTTGTGGGAAGACGAACTCAAAGCACGCCGCGCGATGGGGGGTGACTTGTACTTTCACCGGCCACGCCCGGAAGTCATCAACCTGTGGAAAACCACGGGCTTCACGCGCGTGCTCGGTCCAGAGCATCAGTTTCTCGACAAGCGCACGGCCATTGCCACTATCTTCCACAAGCTCGACGCAGGCATTTGTCGACACTGCATGGCGCGTGTTTTCTGGGAATGTCAAAGTGTGCCGGGTCCGGAAACGGCCGAGCCAGCGAAAAACAGTGCCAATGAAAAGCCTCACCGTGCATAACGCTGTGTGCGTTAGCAGGCGCGAGCGGGCTATTCGCCAGCCACGTGGCGGTAAGCCGCTGCGGCGCGCACAATGTTTAAGAATGATCACTTGTAGTTGGTAGACACCCATGAAGAGATACAGACATTGGGCCCTGATGGTTTTGCTCAGCAGTGGGTTGCTGGCTTGCACGGGCACGCCCTTGTTGGCGACGATGGCACCACGCAGTGTCACGGCGCCCGCAGAACGCTTGCAGCAAGCGATTGCCGAACGGTTCCCGATCAAGCAGCGCGTAGCCGATGTGTTGGAGTTGGAGGTGCTGCCGCCGAAGTTGAGCTTGTTGCCAACCAGTAATCGACTGGCCACCGACGTTGATTTGAACTTGGTCGACCGTCTGATGGGGGGTCGTTACAGTGGCAGTTTTTCTTTTGATTTCGGTCTGCGCTTTGACCCGAGTGACAACACCATTCGCATGACGGGTGCACGCGTCAACCGTGTCAGTTTGGCCGGTGTGCCCGAGCCTTACCAAACGGCGATCACGAGAAACGCGCCGCGGCTGGCGGAGCGCCTGTTTGACAACCGTGTGCTGCATCAATTCAGCGACAAAGACCTGAGTCTGGTCAACGGTTTGGGGCTGGAGCCCGGCGAGATCACGGTCACGCCAGAGGGCTTGAAGGTGACGCTGGTGCCGCGTCCTTTGTCGCGCAACCCTTAACGCAAATTTCAGCCCCGCCATTGAGTCTTTTCGTATTTTCAGGAGCTCGCCATGAATGCCCGTTTGCCCACTTCCTTGCTTGACTCGGCCGCTGCACTGGCGCAAGTCCGCGCCCAATGGGACGGCGACATCGTGCGCCAGCTCAAAGACTACATCGCCATCCCGGCCAAATCGCCAGGCTTTGACAGTGACTGGGCGCAGAACGGGTTTATCGACACCGTCGTGCGCAATGCCGCGGCTTGGATCGAAGCCCAAAAAGTCGAGGGCTTGACGCTTGAAATCGTCCGCTTGCCAGGTCGCACGCCGGTGCTGTTTTTTGAAGTGCCGGCCACGCGCGTAGCTGTGCCCGGCCAGACGGCGCAAACCGTGTTGATGTACGGCCACCTCGACAAACAACCGGAGTTCACCGGCTGGCGGTCCGACCTAGGCCCATGGACACCGGTTTACCAAGACGGCAAGCTCTACGGCCGCGGCGGCGCGGACGATGGCTACGCGACCTACGCCAGCATTGCGGCGATTCAGGCCTTGAAGAGTCAGAAGGTGGGGCATCCGCGCATCGTCGGCCTGATCGAAACATGCGAAGAAAGCGGCTCCTACGATTTGCTGCCGTATGTCGACGCCTTGCGCAGCCGGTTGGGCGCTGTCGGGTTGGTGATTTGCCTCGACTCGGGTGCCGGTAATTACGACCAGCTCTGGCTCACCACCAGCTTGCGTGGCAACGCCACTGGCACGCTCAAAGTCGAAGTCCTGACCGAAGGCATTCACTCCGGCGACGCCAGCGGCTTGGTGCCGTCCAGTTTTCGCATCTTGCGGCACGTGCTGGACCGCCTTGAAGACAGCGCCACCGGGCGCTTGTTGCCGGCCAGCTTTCACTGTGAAGTCCCGGCCGACCGCATGGCGCAAGCGCACGCAACGGCGGCTATTTTGGGCGATGAGTTGTACAAGCGCTTTCCATGGGCGCACTACGACTGCGAAGGTGCCAGCGTTTTCACGCTGCCGACCACCACCGACCCGGTTGAAGCCTTGCTGAACCGCACGTGGCGACCCACTTTGAGCGTCACCGGCGCCGATGGTTTACCGGCCCTTAACGACGCTGGCAATGTGCTGCGGCCGTACACCGCCTTCAAGCTGTCGCTGCGGCTGCCGCCGTTGGTGGACGCCGCACAAGCCGTGCAAGAACTCAAAAAGCTGCTTGAAGACAACGCACCCTATCAGGCTAAGGTAACCTTTGACGGCGGTGGCGGCGCGAATGGCTGGAACGCACCCACGTCAACGCCCTGGTTTGACAAGGCGTTGGACAGCGCGTCACAGGCGTATTTTGGTGCGTCCTGCGGCACCATCGGGCAGGGCGGCACGATTCCGCTCATGAGCATGCTGAGCCAGGGTTTTCCCAAGGCACAGATGATGGTTTGCGGTGTCCTCGGCCCGAAAAGCAATGCGCATGGACCGAATGAATTTTTACACGTGCCCTATGCCAAAAAACTCACAGCCGCAGTGGCGCATGTCATCGCGCAAATGCCGGCTTGAGCGGTCAAGGCGTTTTAGGCGTTAACCCAGCAGCAACAGTATCAAAATGTCCTTATGGAACTGAGACATCTGCGCTACTTTGTGGCCGTCGCTGAAGAAGAGCACATCACCCGCGCTGCGGCCCGTTTGTCGATGCAGCAGCCGCCTTTGAGTCAGCAAATCAAGGCACTTGAGCAAGAGCTGGGCGTGTCTTTGTTCAATCGCGTGGGCAAGCGGATTCAGCTCAATGCCGCGGGTAAGCTTTTTTTAAGCGATGCCCGAGAAATTCTGACCCAGGCCGAGAACGCGGTGAAACGGGTCCAACGTTTTGACTTGGGCGAAGAAGGACGGATGCGCGTGGGCTACACCAGCTCCGCATCCTTGCACGAACTGACGCCCGGCATCATTCGCGCTTATCGAGCGGCGCACCCACTGATTGCCCTTGAGATTGATGAGGGCGCTGCGCATGATCTGCTGTGCGCGGTAGAAGAGGAGCGCCTTGATGCTGCTTTCGTGCGTTCTCCAGTCACCCAATACGCCACCCTGGACTGCATCAGTCTGAATCAGGAAAACATGGTCGTTGCGCTACCCATGCAGCATCGGCTGGCGTCATCGGCAGGGATTGGAGTGGGCTTGATCGAGCTGAAAGACGAGTCATTTATTTTGTATCGCCAGGTGAACGGCTCGGGTATCAAGGAAGGGTTCATCAACGTTTGCCGAGAGGCTGGTTTTGAGCCCCAAGCGGCACAAGAAGTCCACCGCATGATGGCGGCGATCCAGTTGGTGGCGGCCGGCATGGGCATTTCGGTGGTGCCTCAATCGCTCAACGCGATCCAGCCTAAAAGCGTTGTTTATCGTCCATTTGACCCGCCCAGTGCGGTCACTGTGCCGTTGAATCTGGCGTACCGACGGCATGTCGATGCACAAGCTATCAAGCGATTTATCACGCTCTCGCAATCCTTGGCTAAAACGTTGCAGACGAGCGACGCTTGAAGTATCTGGACGACTTTCGTTGTCGGCTCTCTGGCTGCTCTGCAGGTTGAAGGAAGCATGCGCACTTCCAAGGGGGGGTCTGGCCTTAGCTGATTAAGGCATAAAGAAACTACAAACGATTATTTTGGGATTGAACGATGCTTGCAGATAATTAAGTTTGTTCACTGCGGGCGAGGGCATACCTTTCGGCAGTCATCACACTTTCATCGATTTGCAACTGGAATAATTTAATGACCACCCTTCGTCTCGGAGACATCGCCCCCGACTTCACACAAGACTCGACGGCCGGCAAGATTTCATTTCATGAATGGGCCGGTGATGCTTGGGTGCTGTTGTTTTCGCACCCCGCCGATTTCACGCCAGTGTGCACCACGGAGTTGGGCAAGACGGCTGCGCTGAGCGCTGAATTTGCCAAACGCAAGGTTAAGCCAATCGCCATCAGCGTTGACCCACTAGACGCTCACGGCACATGGGTCAAGGACATCAACGAGACACAGAACACCACTGTGAATTTTCCAATCTTGGCAGACGCTGACAAAACGGTGGCTTCGCTTTACGACATGATCCATCCGAACGCATCGACAACAGCCACCGTTCGCAGCGTCTTCATCATTGACCCGAAAAAAGTCATTCGAACCACCTTCACCTACCCGGCCAGCACCGGGCGCAACTTCAATGAAATCTTGCGGGTGATTGACTCGTTGCAACTCACCGATAGCCACAAGGTCGCCACTCCGGCCGATTGGCAAGATGGCGACGATGTCGTGATCGTGCCCAGCGTGCAAGACCCAGCTGAATTAGCGGAGCGCTTTCCGAAGGGGTTCAAGGTCGTGCGTCCATATCTTCGCGTCACCCCGCAGCCGAACAAATCCTAACGCTATTCAGCTTTGGAGTGAGGTTTTCTGACATCAAGCCGCTTGCGGCTGGTTGATACTTTAAAAGTCTGACTACCTAAGATTTTTAATATTTTCTACTATTTTGAATATGCAGTACTCTCCAGAATCGGAAAAGCACACCTTGCTTTGCGCGGGTGATCGGTAAGTTGGGTGGGCGGGTTTCTCCGCTTCTTTTTATCAATTCTGGACAAAGACATGACTAAAGACACGGACGTGATGATTGTGGGTGGCGGTATTGGCGGGTTGGTGCTGGCATTGAGCCTCCACCAAATTGGCGTGAACTGCCGCGTTTACGAAGGCGTGACGGAGCTCAAACCTCTGGGCGCCGGTATCAATCTGCTGCCTCACGCTGTGCGTGAACTCGACGAGCTGGGTTTACTGCCGGCACTGGACGCCGTTGCCATTCGAACCAAGGATGCGTCGTACTTCAATCACCACGGCCAGCTGATTTATCGCGAAGTCGCTGGGACTGCCGCTGGCTACGCTTGGCCGCAGTTCTCGATTCACCGCGGTGATTTGCAAATGCTCTTGTACAAAGCGGTGCTCGAGCGTCTCGGCAAGGACAGCGTGGTCACTGGCCATAAGTTTGTGTCAGTGGCTCAAGACAGTGACGGTCTGACGGCATCATTCAAGGACAACGAAGGTAATGACTT
>CANFJF010000002.1 GCA_947447355.1 Comamonadaceae bacterium | reverse complement strand
GGGGATGCGGCGTAAAACTTGGACTGGTTTATACCGTTATTCCGAGACTCGCCCGGTATTCGATGGGACTGAGTGAGCCAAGGGATATTTTGATGCGCTTTTCGTTGTACCAGCGGATGTAGGTGTCAACAATCTGGATGAATTGTTCGATCGTAATATCCTTCCAGTTACGAGGATAGAACAATTCTGTTTTTAATCGCCCGAAGAAGCCCTCACAGGCTGCGTTATCCGGTGAACACCCTTTACGCGACATCGAACGAATCAGCTTGGCGCTGCGCACCCGGGAGAGCCAACCAGGCCAACGATAGTGAGCCCCACGATCAGAGTGAATGACAGGCCTGATTGCACTGGTGACTACCGTCTCAATGGCTGCATCCAACATCGTATTTACCAAGTCGGAGTCTGGACGTGTGCCGATAGTCCAGCTCACCACCAAACCATCGAAGCAGTCGATCATGGGTGACAGATACACCTTCCCAGCCGGGATATGAAACTCCGTAATATCAGTCAGCCACTTCTCATTCGGGGTGTCTGCCCGGAAGTCGCGGTTGATCAGGTTCTCCGGTGCAGGGCTGATTTCACCAAGGTAAGAGCCGTAACGACGTTTTTTGTTTGCTGTGACGATCAAGCATTCCTGTTTCATCAAGCGTTGGACGACTTTCTCGGAGAGGCTTAGCTGGCGTCGGCCAAGCGCTGCATGCATTCGCCTGTACCCGTAACAACGGTGATTACCGTGGAAGACCTCCGAGAGAACTTGCCTGACATCTGCGTACTTATCGGGCATACGTAGTCGAGCACAGTGATAGAAGTAGGAACTTCGCGCGATGTCAAGTTCAGCCAGCAACTCCGCGAGCGTGTAGGTGTGCTTTAAGGCATCAATCAGCAGCGTCTTCTCCCGGTTGCTCAGGAGCTGCAGATCGACGCCCAGGCCTTTTTTTAACAGTTCATTGGCCTTCTTCAATAGGTCGTTTTCAAGCTTCAATTTGCGGTTGTCATGTCGAAGTGATTCGGCCTGACGTTCCAACTCAGTCAAGTCAGGTGCCGAAGGTGGATGGTTGTGGTGTGTCATAGATGCGGGAGCCTCACGACCAAGTAGTTGATTCTTCCAGTTGTACAACGTCGGCCTGCACACTGCCAACTTCTGAGCAATTTCTTGTGCACTTGTCTTCCTGGTGCACAGCTCAATCACTGCCGCATTCTTGAGCTCCAGGGGGTGCTGGACGTTCGGCGCCCTCCCCACAATACGTTGACGTACTTGCGGATGCAGTTCATCAATCCACACGGTAAGTGTTCCGCGACAGGGGTACCCTAGTGCCTTCATGGTTGATGCAATGCAGCGGTCGTTATCAAGGTAATGCTCTACGGCTGCCTGCTTCTGTTCATCAGAATATTTCTGCCTTGAGCGAACATAGCCTACCTGCAAATCACGGCTGTGCTCATATTCCCGGTGCCAGCTCTTGAGTGCATTCTTTGTTGGATAGCCCAACTGCCGAATGGTTGGGCAAGTGCGTTTGCCCAGCTTGATGTACAGCTTGACGGCCCGAATGCGGTCTTCGTATGAATACATGAACTACCTCCAAGTAGTCCAAGTTATTGTCCGCATCCCCAAGGGGTCAATTCTGGGTGGAATTCAACAGCGTCATAGCCTTGGGAAGACGCAGTTCAAACGTGACCCCAGGCTGAAGCGTCATGGTGTAGCTGCGCCGTAAATGCCCCCTCATCGCTGTGACGCTGTAAGTCCCCGCAGGCAACAGCACATCGACTTGCAGACCCACATCCTTCATGGAGAACCATTCGATTCCCCGAAGATCTTCAACTCTTAAGTTGAGGGGCGTTCGCCCGTGGGGCGGATGGCTACGGACGTAGAGCGCGCGCAAACGCTCGAGCGAACTGACCGCAACCGTCAAGTCAGCGCTTTCAGAATGAATCGACAATTTAGCGTATGCGTCCATGTTGACCAGGCAGTCAATGCGCTGTGGCACGCCCATCACGCGACCAGGAGGCGCTACCCATCGCCCGGGAGTTGGCACGAAGTTTCAGCATGGTAATCAGCAGCGCAGCAGCGGCAGAACCAGCCATCAGAGGTGACGCGGAAAGCATCTGCGCCAATCCGTCGACGGTTTCAACACTGACCTGCTGCACATGATTCACAAGTGCAACAACATCATTGGCGCCAACATTCAATAAATCTTCGGGCAGAACATGCAGTTCCGGCCTTCCACCCTTGAAACGTATGTTCGCGAAGATACCGTGGGCGATACCAAACACGGACAGTACGCCCAAGGGTCGGAGTAATTGTTCGAGCATATGGCTGCGCTCGGCGGCTGGCGCGGTCTCATAGACTTGGCCGACCAGTTCAGCGACAGTCTCCGCAGACGTATTGCAGTCAGAGGCGGCCAGATCGGGGGGGGCATCCATGCGCATGTCACGTCACTCCTAGGTTAGAACTGAGAATATGATTGATCTTCTCAGCCGGACCAGCCAGTCTTGTGTCGAAATGAAGGACCTTGTGTTGCATCTGTCATGCAAATGAGGCGCAATGGCTGGCTCAGCGCAATCAGGGCACCAACGCGGCCAATGCATTGGCCAAGTCCGCTCGGCGCAAAGGCTTCGCCAGAACCCTGGAAACACCCGCATCGACGGCCCTTTGCGCCAACAAGGCACCGCCGTAACCGCTGACCAGCAACACAGGCAAGTGCGGCCCCTGCGAACCGAAGGCTTGTATCAGCTTTTGGGTCAATTGCGTGCCCGTCAACCCGGGCATCACCTCGTCGGTGATGACCGCCGCAAACTGTTGCGGATTATCAATAAGGACCTGCAAAGCATCGATCGGATCGGAATAACCCACGGCCTGGTAGCCCAAACCGGTCAACATTTCTTCCATCAATGCCACCAAGGTGGGTTCATCGTCAAGCACCAGCACGGTTTGCCCACGACCTGCGGGGGCCGGTAGCGCAGGCATCAAGGCTGGGTCCAAGGGAGCAGTGCACTCCGGAAAGTACAAGGTGAAAGTAGAGCCCTTTCCCACCTGGCTGTGAACGTCGATTGCGCCCCCAAATTCGGTCACAACACCGTGCACCACGGCCAAGCCGAGGCCGGTGCCTGACTCAGCGCTTCGGGTCGTGAAGAACGGTTCAAACAAATGCTCCATCACTTCCGCTGTGATGCCTTGCCCCTGATCCGACACAGTTAAAACCGCATAGCGACCCACGCCCAACTGGCTGTGCGATAAAACACGCGGCTCCAGCATCGTCTGATGCTCAAGCCGAACACTCAACATACCGCCTGACGGCATGGCTTGCATCGCATTGGTACACAGATTCATCACCGCCTCAAAAGTCTGTGTGGGATCACCTCGCAGTCGAGTCTCGGGCGCATCAAGCTGCCGCTCTAAAACTACATTCGCACGCAACGTAGCCGCCAACAAATCCAATACCTCCACCAGCACGGGTTCCAGTTCAAAAACGAGCGACACGTGGGCACCGCCACGGCTGAAAGCCAAGATCCTTTCAATCAGTGCTTTGCCCCGTTGCGCTGCCTGCAGCACTCGGTCGATCTGCCGAGCCTGGTCACTTCCTGAGGGGGCTGCGTCTTGCGCCATTTCGCCAAAGCCAACGATGGCCGCCAAGACGTTGTTGAAGTCATGTGCAACACCCCCCGCGAGCGTTCCCAGGGACTGTAGTTTGTTAGCACGGGATAGCTGCGCCTGCAGCGCTTGCTGCGCCACAACACTGCGTCGCTCAGCACGCAGCACCAGCTGTAGAGAAACCACCATGATGAGTAAAAACAAAACCAAGCCGATGGCCGTTAACACCACCACCCCATTGAACTCACGCAGCACGGCTTTGAGGTCTCGCGAAACCATGATTCGGAGTCCAAAAAGAGGGACGTCATGCCAAGTGACGAGATGCTCGCTGCCGTCAGACAAGCGTCTCAGCTCCATGGCTTTTCGGAACTTCAGACCTTGCACCCAACTGGCTTCGTCTAGCCTTGAGGCCGACTCATTGGATCCCACCAAGCGCGCACCATCGTCCCGAAAAACCACCATCCGGGCGTCAGCCGAAGGTGCTGCGATAGAGAAAGCTCCCAACAGTTTGGTCGCGGGCATGGCGGCAAGAATCCAACCTTGAGAGACACCGGGGGAAGTTGCCGACCGAATCGCCAGCGCAATCATGGGCTCAAGTGCACCTGCATCGGTGTAAGGACGACTGATGGCAACAGTGTCCTGCGCCAGTGGATCAAGCTGCTCCAAGGCGGGTGCGAAAGACGTCAAGACGGGCATATGGCTTGCGTCAGAGGCCGACAAAACCTGTCCATTCGCGTCGAGCAACCACAGCGAATTCACCAGCGGCATCAAGTCAGCGTGGGTGCGCAGGGTGCGTGCGGTCACCAGTCCGGTGGCAGAAAGCCGAGCTTCGCGCAGTTCCAGACGGATAGCGCGCAAGCCCTCTTGGGCCCCCTGCAACCCTCGGTCAATTTCATCGGTCAAGGCCAAGGACAGCAAGTTCAATTCTCGCGTCTGGGCACCGAGAATGTTGCCGCGCAGGTTCCACAACGCGATGCTGGCGACGAAGGCTAGCACCAGCCAAAGCCCCATGGCGACCCACCACAGTCGCGAAATCACGAATTTTTTCGGTGGTGTCGTAGTGTTCATAAACGGGATGCAGCATAACCGACGCCCCCGCTCAAGAAGCCCCGCACTAGATGACATCTGCAACACAACCATGTGCACCCGCAACCCTAAAAATCAGTTTTAAAACAACAGAGGATGCGTACACTACCGCGAAGAAATTCACTGGACTGTACGCATGAACACCCACACCACCCCGCATATTCTTGTTGTTGATGACGATCCCGATATTCGGGACTTGGTGTCCGAGTACCTCGGCAAGAACGACATGCGCGTCAGTGTTGCAGTCTCCGGGAGGGCCATGTTTGAAATCTTTGACAGGGAAGCCATTGACTTGGTGGTTTTGGACTTGAAGCTGCCAGGTGAAGACGGCATGCAACTGGCACGTGCTTTGCGCGAGAGGGCTGCCGTGCCGATAGTTTTGCTGACCGGCCAAAATGAAGAGGCCGACCGCGTGATGGGCTTGGAGCTGGGCGCAGACGACTACGTCACCAAGCCCTTCAGCCCACGCGAACTGCTGGCGCGGCTGCGTGCAGTGCTGCGGCGCTACCAAGTGCAGGCAACCTTGCCTGAGCGCGATAACACGCGCCGGGCTTTTCGTTTCTCGGGCTGGGAGTTGAATTTACGCACACGGCGGCTGGTGTCCCCTTCTGGACTCTCGGTCGAACTCTCAAACGGCGAGTTGAGCTTGCTGAACGCGCTGTGCCGCGCGCCGCAGCGAGTGCTTTCACGCGACCAATTGCTGTCGATGTCGCGGCTGCATGAGGCGGAAGTCTATGACCGCACGGTGGATGTGCAGATTCGCCGACTGCGCTTAAAAATAGAGACCGACGCCACCAACCCGATCTTGATTTTGACGGAGCGCGGCGCCGGCTACCGACTCGCAAGCGACGTCGAAACCTTGTACTGAACGTCAGTCGCTAGGCTCTCAGAGCAGGCGAAGGGGAACATACAGCTTGCTGTCTCCGCGCATGATCAAAACAGCAGCAGACTTGTCGGCCGGTGCCACCACCGTGAGCGCCTGAGCCACACTCACCACCGGCAGGCCGTTGATGGCCAACAGCAGATCCCCCGTTTGCACACCAGCACGTGTCGCGGCCTCACTGACGCTCTCAATGAACAAGCCGGATGCAGCACCAGACAGTCTCTTTTCGTCAGGACTCAGCAGACGCAAGGCCAAGCCCATGCGCCCGGTGGGTTTGTGCGCGTCATCGGGCGTCTTAAGCACCGGCGGCTTGGCATCGTCCAGCAGACCGTGCAGCGTGAGCTTGGTGCCGCGCCGCCAAACATCCAGCGCGATGGCCTCGCCGGGCTGCGCCAAACTCACCATGGCCGGCAAGTCACCGGACAAATCAACCGCTTGTCCGTTGACGGCCAAAATCACGTCACCACTGGCCACGCCTGCGCGTTCGGCTGAACCACCCTTGGTGACATCCGACACCAGTGCCCCGCGTGGTTTGTCCAACTTGAACGACTCGGCCAAGGTCTGACTGACGTCTTGAATTGAGACGCCCAGTTTGGCGTGGCGCACGCCGCCGGTGCTGATGATTTGTTGCGCGATGCGCTGTGCCAAACCAATCGGGATGGCAAACGACAAACCTTGGTAGCCACCGGTGCCCGAGTAAATTTGCGAGTTGATGCCAACCACTTCACCGCGCATATTGATCAGCGGCCCACCGGAATTGCCCGGATTGATGGCGACGTCGGTCTGAATAAACGGCACTGAGGAGTCGCCCGGAAGTGAGCGTCGGGTGGCGCTGATGACGCCCACCGTGACGGTATTTTCAAATCCATAAGGGGAGCCGATAGCCATCACCCAATCACCCACGCGAGGCGGCTGTGGCGGCGACAGTGTCATGAACGGCAAGTCATCGGCGTCAATCTTGATGACGGCAATATCGGTCAACTTATCGACCCCTAAGACTTTGGCGCGGAACTCGCGCCGATCAGTCAATTTGACGACGACCTCCTCCGCGTCGTTGACGACATGAGCGTTGGTCAGAATCAGGCCATCCGCGCGCACAATAAAACCGGAACCTTCCCCATGCATGGGCAGCAGCATCTGAGGCGGAAGCCCTCCATAACGCTTTTGGAAACGTCGCAAGAAGTCCCCCATTGCGCCAGATTCATCGGACTCGGACGGTGTATCCGCGTCGTCCCCTGCACTGTCCGCCGTGCCATCAGAAGCGGTCGACACTTTGCGGGTGCCGCTGACGCTGATGTTGACCACAGCGGGGCCAAAGCGCTCGGCAATACTGGCCATGTCGGGCAGCACGCCAACCACCATTGGCGCGCGTGTTGCAGCACCCGCCGCCACCGGCTGCAGCAGCCCTTGCGCGTGAATCTGCTGCGTGTGGCCTGCTACAGCAAGCGTCAACAGGGCTGTCATGGACAGGCTGATCACTGAACGCGAAGGTGAGATTGTCTTGATATTCATGAAGGTGTTTCGCAATGGTTGATTGAGTGCAAAAAGTGTCGGGGGCTTAGTCATCAGCGCACGGTGTAGCCCAGCCCGTTCATACAGACAGCAAAGGAACGCTGGTAAAGGGTAGCGTCAGCCGCTGCGCCCGGTTGCGTTGCAGCCAAACCGTTGCAAGCCTGTTGATCAGCTTCTCTTTGCGCCTGACTTTGGCCATTTCTGGCCTCAACCACCAAGGCCGCCAGCGAGCCGACGTTGGGCCCGACTTGTACCGGTACCGCCACGCCCGGCGGCGCTGCGACAACGCTGTAGCCACCGCCAGGCTGCGTCGCGTAATAAGTGCCGTTGGCATAGTAATAAGGCATGCCATTGACATCCAAGGTGAAGTAGTCGGGCGGCAACAAGGGCACCACAATACCGAGGGGCGGAGCGATCACCATGTAGCGTCCGCCATACGGCCTGAACCAAACGCCGCCATCGAAAAAGTAGTGACTACCGCCGTGTGCAATATGGATGCTGCCTCTGGGCAGCCCCGTCGCGGCATAACCAATGGGTGGAACCGCACGGACATTGCGAGCGCGTTGATCCACATGCGGCGCCTCACGGGCATGGACGCCGCGCTGCTGCCGCTCCTGACTGATCGCCGGCAGGCTGAGGCCAGTCAGCGCAGCCAAGATGATTGCAATTTTGACGACGTGGTTCTTCATGATGAGCTCTCTTTCAAAGGGCCGACTGCGGCAAGTGACGCAAGCAAATGGTGCGCCCATCATGCATTCTTTGTGTATCCATAAGACGCTTGATATGTGACAAATGACATGTGCTTTCTGCAACTCATACGCCGGTCATTTCATGGAACGCCTTTCGTGTCATTTGACATATGGCAGCAGCGTATTGAAATGCAAGGGCAACACGACCGCCAAACCATAGGGGCTGCGTACTTGGTGCGCAATGTCAGCCGGATCTTTCTGGCGCTAACTAACTATTAAGGTATTCGTATGAAATTGCATTCACTCCTATCATCCATCGGCTTGGCTTGTACCGGTGCGGTGTTGATCTCATCAACAGCTTTTGCGGCAGAGCCAGTGACCAGTGTTTACATCGGTGGCGGCTTGGCCTATAGCAGCGCATCTGGTTTGGGCGGGAAAATTGACAGCGCGATGGCTGCCCAAGGTTTGGGAACCAGCAGCACAGCGGACAGCAGTAGCACCAACCCGAACGTGCGCTTGGGTTATCAATTGAATTCGAATTTTGCGATTGAAGGGAGTTACGACCGGGTTGGCACGATGAATGTCCAATCAGCGGTTTCGACACCTTCGGCAGACACAGCCAGTGGCACTTGGAAAGCCCATGGCCTTGGCTTGAGTGTCGTCGGCCGACTGCCTATCGACAACAAATGGTCGGTCTACGGACGCTTGGGTGCTGAACAGTGGAGAACGTCACTCAATTTGACATCCAACACGGGTGGCGCCACCAATGCCGGCACTAGCAGCATCACGACAGGTTTGGTCACGGGTCTCGGCACGGCTTATTCAGTCAGCCGCAATATCGATGCAACCGCTGAATACATTCATTACGACCGGGTCGGTAGCACCAGCGTGACAGGTCAAACTGGCATCAATGCGTTCAGCCTGGGCGTGAACTATCACTTCATGTAATTGAAAAGAGGGGCCATCGACAGGCGCGGGGCCCCTGCAGCGCCTGTCTTAGAATCCTCCGCATCCATTCGAATCAGCAACTAATATCAAAAAAAAATTTATTCAATGAAAAATATCGGTCGATGTCTTGCTGTTACCTTAGCGCTTGCCGGTATGGTCATTGACAGCCATGCGCAGTTTGGTGGAGGCGGTATGCGGCGCGGCCAAGGCGGCAGCGGTCAAAGCAGCCCGTCTGGCGACAATCGAGGGCCATCGATCTCGCGCACAGAACAAGTCACCAACCAGCTGTATGACCTGCGGATGCGGCTCATGATCACGCCTGAGCAGGGGACCGCATGGGACAACTTCTCTGCGCGCTACCGAGATTTCGCCATGGCACCGTCCCGTGTCACCGTCGACTCGTACGAGTTGTCCGCGTTACAGGCCGTAGAACGACATTTGTCACTGGCCCAATACCGTTTCTCGCTGGCGGATCATTTTTCCATCGCGGCCAAAGCACTTTACGCGGTATTCACACCAGAGCAGCAAAATACGGCAGACCAAACACTGCCAAAACTATTGCAAAACATGGAAAAGTGACACTTGCGATAGAAATGCGTCTTTCGCATGATTCGGTAGAGGTGACGCCCCACCTTTCATTTTTAGCTCAGCGGACTACGCCATGATCAAGATTTCAAAAACCCTGCCTGTTGCGGAGTGTCACGCCTGCGTGGCCAGCCCAAAGTCCATGCAATCAGGCAAAGTATCGCCACGGGTTCTGGTCATCACGCTGACAGCGGCCGTCGCTATAGGCGCTGGGCTGTGGTTCTGGCAATCACAAAAAACCGACACGTCACGATCCAGCAGTGCTCAATCCGCAGGCTCAGGCGGCAGTCCATCAGGCGCACGCCGCTTCGGTGGCGGCAGCGGCTTGCAGCCGGTGTCTGTGCAGGCGGTGCAACGGCAAAACATACGGGTCATGGTCAGTGCCATTGGCAGCATGGCGGCGTTCAACACGGCCACGGTGCAGGCCCAAGTCAGTGGGGTCTTGCAGCAGCTGGACTTCAAGGAAGGCCAGCAAGTCAAAGCCGGGCAGTTGCTGGCGCAGATTGATCCGCGGGCGTTTCAAGCTGCACTGACGCAAGCCGAAGGCACGTTGGCGCGCGACAAAGCACAGTTGCAAGGCGCGCGCATAGACCTGCTCCGTTACCAAGATTTGCTGGCCAAAGACGGCATCCCTAAGCAGCAGCTGGACACGCAAGTGGCGCTGGTCGGGCAACTCGAAGGCACTGCAAAAGCCGACCAGGGCGCGGTCGACAGCGCCCGCCTGCAGCTCAGCTACAGCCGCGTCGTCGCACCGATTGCTGGGCGTGCCGGTTTGAAGCAAGTCGACATCGGCAACGTGGTGCAACCCACCGACGCCAACGGCATCGTCATCATCACGCAAACCCGACCGATCACCTTGGTCTTTGCCGTACCAGCCGTCAACGTGCCCTTGCTCACCGCCCGGCTGCGCAAAGGCCAAGCCATTGCGGTGCAGGCGCTGGACCGCAACGGCAAGACGCAGTTGGCGCTAGGCCAGGTTGCCACGCTGGACAACGCCATCGACCCGAGCACCGACACCATCAAGGTCAAGGCCGTGTTCCCCAACTCCGACGACGCACTGTTTCCGAATCAGGCGGTAAGCGTCATGCTGCAGATGGACACCCTGAAGGATGTTCTTGCGGTGCCGCAAGCAGCGGTGTTGCGGGGTTCGCAAGGTTTTTATGTCTACGTCGTCAACGCCGATAAAACGGTCAACACGCGGGTTGTGAAACCCGGTGCAGTCGATGGCAACTGGATGGCCGTCGAAGGCCCGCTGCAAGTGGGTGACAACGTGGTGATCGACGGCACCGACCGTTTGCGCGAAGGCGGCAAGGTCGAAGTGATCGCCGCCCGAGTCCGCAAGCCATGAACCCGTCACGCATTTTTATTGAGCGCCCGGTCGCCACGTCGTTGCTGATGCTGGCGATTTTGCTGGCCGGTCTGCTGGCCTATCGATTGCTGCCACTGTCGGCCTTGCCCGAAGTTGATTACCCGACGATCCAGGTCACCACGCTGTACCCGGGTGCCAGCCCCGACGTCATGTCGACCACCGTGACAGCACCGCTGGAGCGCCAGTTCGGCCAGATGCCGGGCTTGAACCAGATGACCTCGACCAGCTCGGGCGGCGCCTCGGTGATCACACTGCGCTTCGCGCTGAGCTTGGCACTGGACGTCGCCGAGCAAGAGGTGCAAGCCGCCATCAACGCCGGTTCCAATCTGCTGCCCAGCGATTTACCGATGCCGCCTATTTACAGCAAGGTCAACCCGGCGGATGCGCCGGTGTTGACGATTGCCATCACCTCGCCCTCGTTGCCGGTGATCCAACTGCATGACCTGACCGAAACCCGTCTTGCACCCAAGTTGTCGCAAGTTGAAGGCGTCGGTTTGGTCAGCATCGCCGGCGGTCGGCGTCCGGCTGTTCGGATTCAGGCAGACCCACAAAAACTCGCTGGGCTCGGTTTGTCTCTAGACGACGTGCGAACCGCCATCGTCGCCGCCAACGTGAACCAGGCGAAGGGCAGTTTTGACGGTCCGCAGCGGGCATCAACCATTGACGCCAACGACCAACTGAAGACCGCTGCCGAATACCAAAACCTGATCATTGCCTGGAAAAATGGCAACCCGCTGCGCCTAAAAGACGTCGCGCAGATCGTTGACGACGCCGAGAATCTGCGCCTCGCCGCTTGGTCAGACCGAACGCCCGGCGTGATCCTCAACGTGCAGCGCCAGCCCGGCGCCAATGTGATTCAGACCGTCGACCGCGTGAAGGCCTTGTTGCCGAAACTCAAAGCCGGGCTGCCGGCTTCTGTGGATGTGCAGATCATTGCCGACCGCACCACCACCATTCGCGCGTCCGTCGACGACACCGAGTTTGAGCTGCTGCTGTCGATTGCACTGGTGGTGATGGTGATCTTTTTATTCTTGCGCAGCGCCAGCGCCACGGTGATTCCGAGTGTGGCGGTGCCTTTGTCGCTGGTCGGCACTTTCGGCGTGATCTACCTGGCCGGTTTCTCGATCAACAACCTGACGCTGATGGCGCTGGTGATCTCCACCGGCTTTGTGGTCGACGACGCGATCGTGATGATCGAGAACATTGCGCGCTTCATCGAAGCCGGCGACTCACCAATGCAAGCCGCCCTGAAAGGCAGCCAACAGATCGGCTTCACCATCATCTCGCTGACGGTCTCGCTGCTGGCCGTGCTGATTCCACTGCTCTTCATGGGCGACGTGGTCGGCAGGCTGTTCCATGAGTTCGCCATCTCGTTGGCGGTGGCGATTTTGATCTCGGCCTTTGTCTCGCTGACGCTGACGCCGATGATGAGCGCACGCCTGCTGCGACCCGAACGTGAACGCAAGCCCAACCGTTTGGGCGACTGGTTTGGCGAGGCCTTCGACCGCACTGTTGCGACCTACGGCCACGCGCTGAATTGGGTGCTGGACCGACCGCGCGCCACGATGGCGGTGTTTGCGCTGACGCTGGTCATCACGGGCTGGCTTTACGTGATCGTGCCCAAAGGTTTTTTCCCGATCCAAGACACGGGCTTGATTCAGGTCATCACCGAGGCGACGCAGACCACCTCATTTGACGCCATGTCCGAGCGCCAGCAAGCCGTCGCCGATGTGTTGCTGAAAGACCCGGATGTCGACCACCTGACGTCCTTCATTGGCGTGGACGGTGCCAACCCGACCCTCAACACCGGGCGCATGCAAATCTCGCTGAAGCCGTTTGATGAACGTCAGGCGTCTGCCACCGAGATCATTCGGCGACTCACCGATGCCAGCAGCCATTTGCCCGGCATCACGGTCTTCATGCAGCCAGTGCAAGACCTGACCATTGAAGACCGCATCTCGAAAACGCAGTACCAATTTTTGCTCAGCTCGCCCGACAGCGCTGCACTGAGCACGGCTACCCGCCAGTTGCTGGAGCGCCTGAAAACCCTGCCGCAACTGACCGACGTGGCGAGTGATCTACAGAACGAAGGTCAGCAGGCTTTCGTGCAAATCGACCGAGAAGCTGCAGGCCGACTGGGTGTCACCGTGGCGGCGATTGACACGGGTTTGTACAACGCGTTTGGCCAACGGCTGATCTCCACCATCTACACCCAGTCAAGCCAATACCGGGTGGTGCTGGAGGCCAGAGCAGGCAACCAAAGCGGCCCTGCCGTCCTGCAAGCGTTGTATATCCCCGGCACCAAAATAGCGGCCAATGGCAGCTTGACGACGGTTCAAGTGCCGCTGTCGTCAGTGGCGCAGTTTGTCGAGCGGCCCACGCCCTTGGCGATCAACCACGTCGGACAGTTTCCATCGGCCACGCTGTCGTTCAACTTAGCGCCCAGCGCATCGCTGGGCGCTGCGGTAGACGCCATCAAGGCCGAAGAAGCCAAGCTCAATTTCCCTCTCAGTGTCGAGACCAGTTTTCAGGGCGCAGCAGAGGCATTTCGGTCGTCTCTGAGCAGCACGCTGCTGCTGATTTTGGCGGCGGTCGTCACTATGTACATCGTGTTGGGCGTGCTGTATGAAAGCTATATTCACCCGATCACGATTTTGTCCACCCTGCCCTCGGCCGGTCTGGGCGCTTTGTTGGCACTGCTCCTGGCGGGTCAGGATTTGGGCGTGGTCGGCATCATCGGCATCGTGCTGCTGATCGGCATCGTCAAGAAGAACGCCATCATGATGATTGACTTCGCTCTTTACGCAGAGCGTGAAGAAGGCCAATCCCCGCGTGACGCCATTCACCAAGCCTGCCTGTTGCGCTTTCGCCCGATCTTGATGACCACCATGGCCGCACTGCTGGGTGCCCTGCCCTTGATGTTGGGCACCGGCGCTGGCCACGAACTACGGCATCCGCTGGGCGTCACCATGGTCGGCGGATTGATCGTCAGCCAGTTGCTCACCTTGTTCACCACACCGGTGATTTATTTGGGCTTCGCCAACCTGCTCCAGCGCCTGAAAACCCGGCGTGAACAGCCCGCGACATGAACCTGTCTGCGCCCTTCATCGCCAGGCCTGTGGCGACGACGCTGATCAGTCTGGGTGTGGCCTTGGCGGGCGCGCTCGCCTTTGTACTGTTGCCGATTGCACCGCTGCCGCAGGTCGATATTCCGACAATCCAGATCAGCGCCGGTCTGCCGGGTGCCAGCCCCGACACCATGGCGGCAACCGTGGCCACGCCGCTTGAACGGGTCTTAGGCAGCATTGCTGGGGTGACCGAAATCACCTCGCGCTCGTCCTTGGGTTCGACCTCGATCACCATGCAGTTTGAGCTGAACCGCGACATCAATGGTGCCGCCCGCGATGTGCAGGCGGCCATCAACGCAGCGCGAACTTTGCTGCCCACCGGCATGCCCAGCAATCCGACCTACCGCAAGGTGAACCCGGCTGACGCGCCGATCATGATCATTGCATTGACCTCAGCGAGCTTGACGCGCGGCCAGATGTACGACGCCGCGTCGACCGTGCTGGCACAGCGTTTGTCGCAGGTTCCGGGTGTCGGCTTGGTCAACGTTGGTGGCGGTGCGCTGCCAGCCGTGCGCGTGGCGATCAACCCCGACAAACTGGCGGCCAACGGCATTGCTCTGGACAACGTGCGGCTGGCCTTGACCGCGACCAACGCCAATCGGCCCAAGGGCGCCGTCGAGCATGACGGCCGCAGCTGGCAAATTGGCGCCAACGACCAAGCGCGAACCGCCGCTGAATTCGCCCCCCTCTTGCTGACCTACCGCAACGGTGCTGCAGTGCGTCTGCGCGACGTGGCCGAGGTCACCGACTCGGTGCAGGATGTGCGCAATTACGGCGTCGTCAATGGCCAACCGGCGATTGCTTTGTTTGTGCTGAAGGAGCCTGGCGCCAACATCATCGAGACCGTGCAACGGGTGCGTGAGCTGCTGCCGGTCCTGCAGGCGTCAATTCCAAGCTCAATCGACCTGAACGTCATCAGTGATCGCACGCCGACCATTCGCGCCTCCCTCAAAGAGGTAGAGCGCGCCATGGCCATTGCAGTCGGTCTGGTGGTGCTGGTGGTGCTGCTGTTTTTGCGCAACTGGCGGGCCACCCTGTTGCCAGCGATTGCCGTGCCGGTGTCGCTGGCCGGCACCATCGGCGTGATGTATTTGTGCGGCTACAGCTTTGACAACTTGTCGGCCATGGCGCTGACGGTGGCCACCGGCTTCGTGGTCGATGACGCCATCGTGGTGCTGGAAAATATCACGCGCTACATCGAGCAAGGTTTGTCGCCGCGTGAGGCTGCGCTCAAAGGCGCACGCGAGATCGGTTTCACGGTATTGTCTATTTCCTTGAGTCTGGTGGCGGTGTTTATCCCGCTGCTATTGATGGGCGGCGTGGTGGGTCGTTTGTTTCGCGAGTTTGCGGTCGTTCTGTCAGTCTCTATTTTGGTCTCGATGGTGGTGTCGCTGACAACCACGCCGATGATGGCCGCCCTGCTGCTCAAACCGCGTGAAGATAAACGCACCCAGTCCAATCGGAACCGCCTGGCTTTGGTGTTCGAGCGTTTCAGCCAACGCATCGGCCACGTTTTCATGCGTGGCTACCGCCATACTTTGATCTGGACACTGCGCCATCAGGCGGTGGCGATGCTGGCCTTGATGGCCGTGATTGGCCTGAACGTTTACCTGTACACGATCATCCCCAAAACATTTTTTCCGCAGCAAGACACCGGCGTGATTGTGGGTGGTGTGCAGGCCGACCAAGGCAGTTCTTTTCAGATGATGCAAAAGCGGGTGGACACTTTTGTCGCCATTGTTCGCGCCGATCCAGCAGTGTCCAATGTCAGCGGTTCCACCGGCGGCGGTCAGCGCAACTCGGCTAATTTTTACATCACCCTGAAGCCACTGGCTGAGAGAAAACTCTCCGCTGATGCAGTGGTCGGACGCTTGCGCGGCAAACTCGCCCACGAGCCCGGTGCGAACTTGTTCTTGGTGCCGGTACAAGACATCCGCATCGGTGGCCGGCAGTCGAATGCCCAATACCAGTACACCTTGCAAGCGGACGATCTGGAGCAGTTGCGCACTTGGGAACCGCGCATCCGCAATGCACTGTCGCGCCTGCCAGAGCTGACCGACGTCAACACAGATCAGCAAGACAAGGGCATGCAAACCTCCCTGGTGATTGACCGGGATGCTGCCGCCAGGCTCGGCGTGAGCATGAACACCATCGACACCACGCTGAACGATGCCTTTGGCCAACGACAAGTCGGCGTCATCTACAACCCGCTGAACCAGTACCGCGTGGTGATGGAGTTGGCGCCTGAGTTTCTGCAGAGTCCTTCGACTTTGCAACGTTTTTACGTCACCAGCAACACTGGCGCGCAGGTACCGCTGGCCTCCTTTTCTCGAATCGAAACAACGACGACCCCGCTTTCTGTCAACCACCAAGGCGGCGCGCCTGCGTCGACCATCAGCTTTAACTTGCCGTTGGGGGTGTCGCTGTCGCAAGCCACCATCGCCATCGACAGCACCATGACGTCGCTGGGTTTGCCAGTGTCGGTGCGCGGTAGTTTTGTCGGCACAGCCAATGCGTTTCAAAAATCGCTGGCGTCGCAGCCGCTGCTGATCGCGGCGGCGATCGTCACGATTTATCTGGTCTTGGGCATGCTCTACGAAAGCCTGATCCATCCGGTGACGATTCTCTCCACGCTGCCGTCTGCGGGCGTGGGCGCGCTGCTGGCCTTGTTGCTTTTCAAAAGTGAGTTCTCAATCATCGCGTTGATCGGCGTGATTCTGCTGATCGGCATCGTCAAGAAGAACGCCATCATGATGATCGACTTCGCCATTGCCAGGCAAAGGGCTGGCCAGGTCACGGCAGGCGCTGCCATCTACCGCGCCGCTTGCCTGCGTTTGCGGCCTATTCTGATGACGACCTTCGCCGCCATCTTCGGTGCCATCCCGCTGGCGCTTGGTTCTGGCAATGGTGCTGAGTTGCGTCAGCCGCTGGGCATCGCCATCGTCGGCGGCCTGATCCTCAGCCAATTGCTGACCCTTTACACGACGCCGGTGGTGTTCGTATTGATGGACAGGCTACGCAGGGATCGCGTGCACAAACCTTCGTTCGGCGTGCCGACTGAAACTCCAACCGCTTAGGCTTTTTTTATGACGTTCCGCCGCCATCCCCTTTGCCTTTCGTTGCTCGTCAGTTGGCTGCTCGCGGCCTGCGCTGCGCCGCACGTGACGCAGCCGTCGCCTGTCGTGGCGTCAGCGCAATTCAAAGAAACCGATTTTTGGCAACGTGCTGCCTTGACAGACACGCTGCCGGTGTCCGACGCATGGTGGACGCTATTTAAGGACCCCGTACTCGACGATTTGGAAGCCCGCCTCGTGATCGGCAACGAGAACCTGAAAGTCTCGATGGCCCAAGTGACCATCGCACGCGCGGCGCTCGACGCCAGCCGCAGCGCGATGTTTCCGACACTGTCTGCCGGATTGGGTGGCACGCGCAGCGAAAACACCGCCGGACCCAATGCCGTGAAGACGGCCAGCCCCCGCAACGCCCTGACGGCATCGGCCAACAGCAGCTGGGAAGTCGATGTGTGGGGCCGCCTTTCAGAGGCCAGCCGCGGCGCGCAGGAGACCTTGCAGGCCAGCGCCAACGATTTGGCCGCCGTCCGTTTGTCGGCCCAAGCGACCTTGGCCCAAACCTATTTTTCTCTGCGCACGGCCGAGGCGCAACTCATGGTGCTCAATAACAACGTGGCGGCCTACCAGCGTTCACTCAGCCTGACCGAGGCCCGCTACAGCGGCGGTGTAGCCGCGCGCACCGATGTGTTGCAAGCCCAAACGCAACTTAAAAGTGCGCAGGCATTGGTGACAGAGTCCATCGCCCTGCGCGCGCAACTTGAGCATGCCATTGCCGTGCTGCTAGGGCTGCCACCGTCATCTCTCGGCTTGGAACGCAACGCGAAGGTCCCCGTTGCACCTGCTGTACCGGAACTGTTGCCAGCCACGTTGTTGCAGCGTCGGCCCGATATAGCCGCAGCACAACGGCGAGTCGCATCCGCCTACGCTCAAATTGGCGTGACAGATGCCGCCTTTTACCCAGCGCTCATTTTGTCTGGCAGTGCCGGTTATACCAACACGTCCTTGTCGAATTTGGTCAGCGCACCGAACCTGCTGTGGTCGGTCGGCGCGTCAATGACACAGGCTATTTTTGATGGTGGACAGCGAAGATTCGCCAGCGCCCAAACCCGCGCTTTGGCCGACCAGTCAACCGCCAGCTACCGGCAAACCGTGCTCATCGCACTCCAAGAGGTCGAAGACAACCTGGTGTTGGCGGACCAGTTGGCGCGTGAATCACAAGCGCAACGAGAAGCCTTGCAGGCCGCCAAAATGAACTTGGACATCACGCTTGAGCAGTACCGCGCCGGCACGGTCAGCTACCTCAATGTGGTGAGTGCACAGACAGCTGCGCTGACCATTGAAAACAGTGTGTTGATTGTGCAAAACCGGCAACTCGCCGCCGTCAACCAGATCTTGAAAAATATCGCCGGGCGCTGGGAACCCGTGCGATAAATTTACGGCCAGAATTAGGCCCTGTTCAAACCTTCTTTGACCCGATCAGGCGTCAGCGGCAAACGTCTGAATCGAACGCCAGTGGCGTCGAAAACCGCGTTGGCCAGTGCACCAATCGTTGGTCCTTGTGAGGCCTCGCCGGTCCCCAAGAAAGGCGCACCAGGCCGGTCGATCAACACCACGCTGATGGGTGGCACTTCCGAAAAAGTCAAGATCGGGTAACTGCTCCAGTCGTCCGACAAGACTTTGGTGTCGTCGAACTTCACTTCTTCTTTGAGTGACCAGCTCAGCGACTGAATCATGCCGCCCTCGATTTGATTCATCACACCATCCGGGTTAACGATTTGGCCGGTGTCTGACGATGCAACGGCACGAATCACGCGAATGCGTCCCGACTGCCGATTGACTTCGACCTCCATGGCCACCGCGACATAGCCCGCAATATTTTTGTACCGCGCAAAGCCGATGCCCCGGCCACGGCCTTCGGTCTTGCGCCAACTGGCCCAGCCAAATTTTTCAGCGGCCTTGACCAAGACATCCCGAGCCCGCTCATCTTTCAAAAATCGCAGACGGTACTCAACAGGATCAACCTGAGCGGCGACGGCTAACTCGTCGATGAAAGACTCAATTGCAAAGACATTGGCGTAAGCCCCCAGCCCGCGTGCAGACGATGCCCGAAGCGGCATCTCTGTGATGAAGTGGGTCAGCACCTGGTGGCCCGGGAAGTCATACAAGGCGATGGCATTTCGGTCGGCCGCGTAGTTGGGCGGCCCACCATTGATCGGCAACGGCATGGCAAATGGCTTAGCCAAATATCCCGCTGACAACAAGTTGCCTGGCTCGCCGCTGGGCCGTGTGCCGTGCGGTGTCGACCACAACTGCAAGTCCCAGTCGAGCACGTTGCCCTGCTCGTCCAAGCCGGCTTGGGTTTGAATCACCATCGCCGAACCATACGGTTCCCACAAATGCTCTTGCTCACGGGTGTACTGCAGACGCACGGTTTTACCGGGCACGGCAGCGGCTAACAACGCAGCGTCAGCGGCCGCATCATCAGCCAAGTTGTGGCCATAACAACCGGAGCCTTGCATGTGCTGGCAGCGCACCTTGTCGGGCGCCATGCCCAACATTTTGCTGATGGCCAAACCGGTTTCAAAGACCGACTGACTGTGCGTTTGAATCAGCATCACGCCGTCAGCGCCCAGGGTGGCAATCGCCGCCGAAGTACCGATAGACGCGTGCATGTGGTACGGCCGGTAGTACGTGGCCTGCATGGTTTTGGCGGGCGCAGGGCCACCCACACGCGGCTGCACTTTTGTTTGAATAATTTTGTTAGGTGTCGTCTTGCGCAGCCAGTCGAAAATACCGTCATCACCGGGCAGTACTTTCTCAACTTTCCATTTGGCGGTGGCTGTCAGGGCTTTGGCACCGGCCAAGGCTTGGCCCTCGCGCTTGGCGATGACACCCAGAAAGCTGCCATTGCGAACGACCTTCACCACGCCCGGCATTCTTTGCACCAAAGCCAGATTCACAGAGAGCAATTTAGCTTGGTAGGTCGGCGGCCGAACAAGGTGGCCGTAGAGCATGCCCTCTGGATGATGTTCTTGAAGGAACATCTCTTGCCCCAACATTTTTGGCGTCAAGTCCACACGCTGAACCGGACGTCCGATGTAGCGGTAATTGCTGGCTAATTTCAACTTAACCAGACCGGTCGCTTCCCGATTCAGTGCCTCGCCTACGACCAGATCCCAGTACGCCACCTGAGCCCCCGAACTGGATTGAATCAACCCATCTTTGACACTGAGCGACGTGACCGGCTGCTGGAGCTTGTCCGCGGCCAGCGCCAACAAAATGGCGCGGACTTCAGCCGAGGCTTGCTGCACCGCTGAGGCGCAATACGGCATAGAGAAAGACCCGGCCGTGACCCCTTCATTCGGCACCAAGGCGGTGTCACCGGAGATCACGTGCACCCGCTGCAAATCGATGTCCAGTTCGTCCGCGCAGACCTGCGTAACGGCGGTCAAAATACCTTGTCCTAGCTCAACCTTGCCAACCATCAGCGTGACGGTTCGGTTGGCGTTGACACGCAACCAAGCGCTGAGATTGCGATGGATGTTCAAGTCACCGGCCAAGCGCGGTTTGGCGCTGGCAGGGGTTCCTTGCGACAGTGCGTCTTCCAGCGGAAAGGCAAAAGCCAGCGTCAGGTAACCCGTCGACTGCAAAAAGCCGCGGCGTGTGCTGTTGATTTTTGAGGTCATGATCAAGCTCCCTGCGCTGCACGCAACACCGCCCGCACGATGCGGTTGTGCGCACCACAGCGGCACAAGTTGCCGTCCAGTGCCGAGCGAACTTCTGAATCGCTTGGCTTCGGATTGCGGTCGAGCAAGGCTTGCGCCTGCACGATCATGCCGGAGGTGCAATAGCCGCATTGAGCCGCTTGCTCATCGATAAAGGCCTGCTGCAGACGACTGGGTTTGTCGCCATCCTTCATGCCCTCTAAAGTCGTGACGCTACGACCAGCAACAGCCGACAAAGGCGCCGAACAAGAGCGCACTGGATTGCCATCAACCATCACCAGGCAGGCACCGCACTGCGATTTACCACAGCCGAATTTACAACCGCTCATGTGGAAGTCGTGAGCCAACACCTCCAACAAAGAGGTGGTGTCTGCAACAGGGCTACGCACCTGTTTTCCATTTAATTTAAAACTGATCAAGGGATATCTCCAGTTGTTTTGATGAGCGGGAAGCTCAGGCTTTGAGACCCAGCATGCGGCGCGCGTTGCCACCGAGTATCGCGATGCGCTCGGCATCGCTCAGCGGCGTGTTCATCACATGGTCGACAGGGTGCTGCTCCCAGGGAATAGGATGATCCGTACCCAAAACGACCTGCGTCGCCCCGACTTCAGCGACCAGATGGCGCAGCGCCTCGGGCGTGAAAACAAGGGCGTCGAAATAAATTTGACGGATGTACTCGCTCGGTTTTTTCTTGAGCTGAATGGCCGGATTGCAATTGGATGGCGAGACAAAGCAGCTGAAATCCATACGTGGCGCATAGCTGCCGAGAAAACCACCGCCATGGGCAGCACAAATTTTGAGGTTTGGAAATTTATCGAGAACGCCCTCGAAGATCAGGTGCTGCAGAGCGATGGTCGTGTCGAGCGGATTGCCAATGACGTTCGACATCCAGCCATTGCCCTTGAAGCGTTTGGCCAATTCGGGCGTGCTTTGCGGATGAATGAACAGGGTCGCACCCAGCGCTTCGGCCCGGGCCCAAACCGCATGAAATTTCGGGTCTGAAAAATCGTCGCCCGCCACGCTGCCACCGATGGCCACACCCCGGATACCTGGCAGCGTCATGGCGTATTCAAGTTCTTGGATGGCCAAGTCAGGAAACTGCAGAGACAAAGACGCGAAGGCAGAAAACCGATCGGGCCGTGCCGCACAAAGCTCTGACAGCTTGGTGTTTTGAAGCCGCACGATGGCGGCCGAATTGAGCCGATCCCGCCGATACCAAAAGGGGTTGATGCTGAGCACTTCCATGTCGATGCCCATCGCGTCCATGGCCGCCAAGCGCTCCTCAATCACGATGAAATGTTCGGGCACACCCTTGACCGGTGGCAACACGCCTTTGGCGTCTGCACCCATCAGCGCCAGCGCATCTTGCACATAGCAGTGCGCATGCACGTCGATGGTCTTGACCCGCTCACCGTTAACCAGAATAGGCAAGCGTCGGGAAGAAGTTTGGCCAGGTTCGGGAACCCAAGCGGAGGATGCTTTGAAAGTACTGCAGCCTGTGAGGGCGATACCGGCGATCACTCCGGTTGTCGCGCCCATGAAATGTCGCCGGGAAGTCATCGCAGTCGTTCTGGATTAACGATCGACGTCAGACAAAGCGCGTTGGTAATAGCGCAGATCCAGGAATTTTTCGGGCGCAGGGGCCACACCGCCCCATTGGCCTTCGATTTCAGCGCGCAAAGACAGCATGTTGCGCATGCCCGTCATCTCGATGGCGCAATCTTTGAACAGGCCGTGACCCGGCGTGGTCAGCGCCTGATAGGTCTGCTCGGCAATACGTCGTTCGAGCTTCAGATTTTTTTGCAGCACCAGCAACACTTGCTCACGGTTGGCCGGGTCTTGTGTGGCGCGGCAGCCTTCAATGTAGGCAGACAAAAAGCGCTGCAAGGTGCCCGCATTGGCCTCGGCCCAAGGACGCATCACAAAGACGCCGCTAGACTGGTAAAGCCCAAACAAGTCCAAGGTGCTACCCAAGCTCTTGGCACCATGGTCCTTGGCAACAAAGTTCCACGGCGGATTGAGCATGGCGGAGTGACCCTCTTGGGTTTCCATCGATTTGGTGCGGATCGCGGTGCCGCCCAAGGGCTTCATCGTGTAGTCCTGACCTTCCACGAAGCCGGCATTTTTGAAGATCTTGCGACCGATCAAGGCGTAGGCCGTGTTGGTCGCATCGACGATGAAATTCTTGCCCCGAAGATCGGATACCTGCTTGAACTCCGGACGCACCATCAACTCGTTCATGCCGCCGTCACCGCCGGCGACGATGACCACGTCTTTCTTGGCCACTTCGATCATGGCCACCGCGTTGTCGACGGCTGCCACGGCAATGTCAAAGCGACCCAGGGCCAAGCCCTCACGCTGCATGTCTGAATTGGGTGTGAACTGCAGCACGGGTGTGATGCCGCGTCGGGCGAAAGCACCGCGCTCAACAGCCATATAAATGGGTGTGTTGCTAGACCCCTGAAAGACATTGATACGCAGCGTCACCGGATCGTTGGGGGGTGATGGAGGGGGTGGCGAAGAAAAGGCACAAGCCGACAACCCGGCCACGACAGCCACTGTTGACATCACTGACACCGTCCGCGCAACGCAGACACCGACTTTGGCATGCATAAAAACGTCCCCATCTTTTGTTGATCGATCGGACGATAACTTATTCTTTTTATGCCTCAAAGAGGGGGCAGTGAAATTCAGTTTTCCAATTTGAACCTTTGCTTCAACGCGAACGCAAAGTCCGGCTCAACAGCGCGACAGGCAGCAAGCCAACCAGCACCAGGGCCAGCGCGGGCAGAGCGGCCTCCGTCAATCGCTCATCACGCGCCAACTGATACGTCACCACCGCCAGCGTGTCGCTGTTGAAAGGCCGCAACACCAGCGTGGCCGGCAACTCTTTCATGACGTCGACAAACACCAGTAAGCCGGCAACGGCCACCGAACGTTTGAGCAGCGGCCAATGCACACGGCTGAGCAAGCCCATGCCGGTGGTGCCGAGCATGCGGGCACTGTCATCCAAACTGCTGGGGATGCGCGAATATCCACTTTGCACCGACTGCAAGGCCACCGCGCAAAAGCGGACCAGGTAAGCCCAGACAATGCCCAACGCTGTCGCCGTGACCCAATAACCGACGCTGGTTTGTGGGGCCGCTGCTTGCAGCCAACCCACCGGCAACAGCAGTCCTACCACGATCACTGCGCCCGGCACGGCGTAGCCCAAACTGACAAGTTGAACGGCCGCGCGGTTGAGTCCGTGGGGTCGATGTCGCAAAGCAAAGGCCAGCGTCAGCGCGATGCCGGTGGCCAGCACGGCGGTTAGGCTGGCCAGCCAAATGCTATTGAAAGACCATTGCGCAAAAGAGAGCCAAGACAAGTCGTCCCAGCCAGCCTGCAGTGGCCGCAGCATGAAAAGCACCGGCAGCACAAAACCCAGCGCAATGGGCAGCGCGCAGACCAGCCAGGCCAAGGCAGCGCGCTGTCCATGCAGTCGCGTTGGCAAGGCGTCGGCAGCACCTGCGCGGTCGCCCCGCCCGCCGGCAAAACGCATGCGCTTTTGCGCGCTCTGCTCAATTTTCAACAAAACAGCGACAAACAGCAGCAGTACTGTGGCCAGTTGCGCGGCGGCCATGCGGTTGTCCATGCTGAGCCAAGCTTTGTAAATGCCCGCCGTGAAAGTTTGAATCCCGAAGTAACTGGAGACGCCAAAGTCGGCCAGCGTTTCCATCAGCGCCAGCGCAATGCCTGCGGCCACAGCAGGCCGGGCCAACGGCAAAGCCACTTCTCTAATTCGCCGGGACAGAGGGGCACCCAGCAGGCGCGCCGCTTCCATCAAATGCACCGCACGCTCGGTCAATGCGGTGCGCGCCAACAAGTACACATACGGGTACAGCGCGACCGTGAAAACGACCACGGCACCGCCCAAGCTGCGCACTTCCGGCAACAAGCGCCCTTGCAAATCAAACGATGCACGCAACCAGCTTTGGAGCGGGCCGGCGTATTGCAAAAAGTCGGTATAGGCATAAGCCACCACGTACGCCGGCATGGCCAGCGGCAGCAACAGCGCCCATTCAAAGGTGCGACGCCCGGGAAAATCAAACAACGTCACGGTGGCCGCCGTACCCATGCCGACAACACCGACACCCAAGGCCACACTCAGGCACAGCCACAAGGTTGTGCCAACGTAGTCCGCCAGCACGGTGCGCGCTATTTCCCGCAAGATGTCCCAGGAGTGTCGATCCAGCTGCGTCCACGACAACATGATCGCCAACACCGGTAAGGTAAGCACCAACACCAATAACAGCAGCAGCGTGGAAGGGATCAGACGACGGAGCATGGGTTCCAGAAAAAAAAGAGGGCGCTGTTTTGAGTCGGCACAATGCCATGAACAGTGCGAATGAGAATTGTAATCATCTACAATAAAAATCATGTTTTTGAATGTCTCCCAACTGTCCGTTCACTACACCGGTCGAACGCACCGGGCTGTCGACAGCGCAAGCTTCACGTTGGCGGCAGGAGAAATTGGCGTGCTGATCGGCCCATCCGGCTGCGGAAAAACTACGCTACTGCGTGCCGTGGCCGGTCTGGAAAAAGTATCCGCTGGCAACATTTGGCTGGGAGGTGATGTTGTCAGTAGCGCACAGGTTCATCTGCCGGCTGAGTCGCGCCGCATTGGCATGGTGTTTCAGGATTACGCGCTGTTTCCACACCTTGATGTGGCCAAAAATGTTGGCTTTGGCCTGCATCACCTGAAGCCCGCCGAGCGCCGTTTGCGCATGCAAGAAGTTCTCGAGCTGGTGGGCTTAGGCGACGCTGAAAACTTGCACCCACACCAACTTTCGGGCGGCCAACAACAACGCGTGGCACTGGCCCGGGCCTTGGCACCACGGCCGCGACTGCTGTTGCTGGACGAACCGTTTTCAAACCTCGACGTCGATTTGCGCGAACGCTTGGCGCATGAGGTGCGAGGCATATTGAAGGCTGCGGGTGCGACGGCGTTGTTTGTCACGCATGACCAGCTCGAAGCCTTTGCCATCGGTGACCGCATCGGCGTCATGCACGAAGGCCAGTTGCAGCAGTGGGATGATGCCTACGAGTTGTACCACCGCCCAGCCACGCGCTTCGTCGCCGAATTCATCGGCCACGGTGTCTTTGCACATGCACAGATTGAGCAGAAAAAACAAGGCAGCGTGGTGGTGCACACCGCGCTCGGCGACCTCAATGATGACATGCAGGAGTGTCCCTTGCCCAACGCTTACCCGGACGGTATTTGCGACGTGCTGCTGCGCGCCGACGACATCGTGCATGACGATGCGGCACCCGTCAAAGCGCAGATCTTGCGCAAGGCGTTTCGGGGTTCAGAATTTTTGTACACCTTGAAGCTGCAAAGCGGCGAATCGGTGATGGCGCATGTGCCGTCACACCATGACCATGCCCTGGGCGAATGGATCGGGATTCGTGCGCAGGTCGATCACGTGGTGACGTTCCCGCGCGTGCCGGGCTGAGTCTTTACGCAGCATCCCGCAAGCGTTGAACTTCACGCTGCAAGTCCCCCGCCCAAGCGCGCCGATCACGCCCACGCGCCAACTCCGGTGCGCCCACCGTCACCTCGGCCATCAACTCGCGCGCGGTCAGCGTGCGCCACATCGAAGCCAGCAGCGTGTCATTCCCAACAAAACGCGGAGCTTGACTCACCAGACCCGTTCGCCTGTCCACAAAGCGTAAGGCCATCGCCTGCACCGGCACGTTGGCGGTGATCGCGGCTTGAATCAAATTCGCATGAAAGGGCAGCAGACTCACGCCATCGCTGGTCGTGCCTTCAGGGAACACCGCCAGCACCTGCCCGTCATGCAAATGCGCCACCATGTGAGTCAACACGCGATGCGCGTCACGCCGAGATTCGCGCTCAATGAACAGCGTACCGGCGCCGGTCGCCAAGGTCCCGACCAGCGGCCAGCGTTTGACTTCTGACTTGGAGATAAAGCGGCAATAAACGGCCGAATGCATCACCAGAATGTCGAGCCACGAGATGTGATTGGCCACCAGCAGCACAGGCCCAGTGGCCAGCGGCTCGCCCTTGAGCACCAGTTCAATGCCGCTGATAGCCAGCATCTTGCGGGCCCAGATGTTGACGTGCTGGCCCTGCTCTTCAGGCGACAGACGATGAAAGCGCGAACGAATCGACCAGAATCCCGACAAGGTGTGCAACAAGGCCCTCGACAACCGGTACCCAAGCCGCACAACTCTCATGCCGTGTGAGCCTCGTAAGCGACTTGGCCGCCAACCAGTGTCCAGCAGACGCGCACTGGCAATTCGTAGCCTGAAAACGGCGTGTGTTTGCCTTGGCTCCGCAACGCGGCAGGCTCGACAGTCCAAGGGGAAGCCGGGTTGAAAATGCAGAGGTCTGCAACGCCACCTTGGACCAGTTGACCAGCGCTAGCGTGCAGCGGACCCAAAGCAGACCCGAGCACGCGGGCAGGCTCGCTGGAGAGCACCGCCAACGCTCGCACCAAGCCGGCGCCGCTGTCATCACCCCATTTACAGGCCAGCCCCAGCAGCAATTCAAGACCGGTGGCACCGGGCTCGGCTTCAGCAAAGGGCAAGGTTTTGGCATCTTCGTCGACTGGCGTGTGGTCGGACACGAGCGCGTCCACCGTGCCGTCGAGCAAGCCTTGCCGCAGCGCATCGCGATCACGCTGTTGGCGCAGCGGCGGCTCTAAGCGCATGCGACTGTCGAAGTAACCAATGTCGGTGTCGGTCAGGTGCAAGCTATTGATACTGACATCACAGCTCACCCGCAAACCGTCGGCCTTGGCCTGCGCCACCAAGGCCACGCCCGCAGCGCTGCTGATGCGGCACAGATGCACGCGTGCGCCGGTCGATCGCATCAGCTCAAAAATCGTGTGCAGCGCGATAGTTTCAGCCGCCACCGGCACACCGCTCAAGCCCAAACGCGTGGCCAAGGGGCCACTGGCCACCACGCCTTTGCCCAAATGCATGTCTTGGGGACGCAGCCACACCGTGTAGCCAAAAGTGGCGGCGTACTGCAAGGCGCGCATCAACACTTGGGTGTCTTCCAACGGCACTTCCGCTTGGCTGAAACCGATGCAGCCGGCTTCGGTCAGTTGCGCCATTTCAGTCAAGGCGGTGCCGCGCAATCCGCGCGTCAATGCGCCCAGAGGAAAGACCCGCGACTGGTGCAATTTCTCAGCGCGGAACTTCAGCATCTCGACCAGGCCGGGCTCGTCTAGAACTGGTTCAGTGTCAGGTGGGCAGACCAGACTGGTCACACCGCCGGCGACGGCTGCGGCCAATTCGCTGGCCAGCATGCCTTCGTGTTCGTGACCGGGTTCACGCAGTCGCACCGACAAATCGACCAGCCCCGGCGCCACCACACAGCCCGTCGCATCGATCGTTTTGTTGGGAACAAAATCAGCAGCTACAGCGCCCATACTGACGATACGGCCGGCTGCAATCGCCACATCAACGCGTTCGTCAAAGCCTGTCGCAGGGTTGATGACCCTGCCATTTTTGATGAGTATTTTCATGCTTCATTTCCTGCAACGATGCTCATGACGGCCATGCGCACAGCGATGCCGTAAGTGACCTGCGGCAAGATGACGCTTTGTGGGCCGTCGACCACCGCCGAATCGATTTCAACCCCGCGGTTGATGGGCCCGGGGTGCATGACGATCGCATCTGGTTTGGCCAGCTGCAGTTTTTCAGGCGTCAGGCCAAAGCTCTTGAAATATTCCTGGCTGCTCGGCAGCAAGGCACCCGACATGCGTTCGTTTTGCAGGCGCAGGGTGATGACAACGTCGGCACCCCGAATGCCTTCTTCCAGCGTGTGGCAGACCCGCACGCCCATTTCCGACATGTTGGACGGCACCAGCGTCTTAGGGCCAACCACCCGCACCTCGGCGCAACCGAGCGTAGTCAACGCATGAATGTCCGAGCGTGCCACCCGCGAATGCAGCACGTCGCCGACGATGGCCACTGTCAGGTTGCTGAAGTCTTTCTTGTAATGGCGGATGGTGTACATGTCCAACAGGCCTTGCGTCGGGTGCGCATGGCGACCGTCGCCGGCGTTGATCACGTGCACATGTGGCGCCACGTGCTGGGCAATCAGGTACGGCGCACCCGACTCGCTGTGGCGTACCACAAAAATGTCGGCGGCCATGGCGCTGAGGTTGGCAATCGTGTCCAACAGCGACTCGCCTTTAGAGGCCGACGAGCGCGCGATGTCGAGGTTGATGACGTCGGCTGAGAGCCGCGTGGCGGCGATCTCAAAAGTCGTTCGCGTACGGGTGGAGTTTTCAAAAAAGAGGTTAAAAACACTCTTACCGCGCAGCAGCGGGACCTTCTTGACCTCGCGGTCGCTGACGCTGACAAAGTTCGCCGCTGTGTCCAAAATCTGCGTCAGCGTGGCTTTAGGCAAACCTTCGGTGGAGAGAAGGTGAATCAGCTCGCCGTGTTTGTTGAGCTGGGGGTTTCGTCGGAATAACACGTTTTAGGCTCCCTGGACTTCAAAACTGAATTGACCGGCGTCTGAGCGCGCCAGTTGCAGCGACTGCGTCGCCGGCAGGGTGACGCGCGCCATTGCCAAGTCGGGCTGCACCGGCAACTCGCGACCACCGCGGTCGACCAGCACCGCCAGTTTGACACTGGCGGGCCGGCCATAGTCAAAGAGTTCATTCAGCACCGCGCGAATGGTGCGGCCGGTGTAGAGCACATCGTCAAGCACGATCAGGTGCTCGCCGTTCACGTCAAAAGGCAGCAAGGTCTGCGCGCTGGAGGCCAAGCCGCGGCTTGCAAAATCGTCACGGTGCATGACCGAGGACAGCACGCCGATCGGGTCATTCAAACCAAGGTCTTTTTCTAGACGCTCAGCCAGCCAGGCGCCGCCCGACGCGACACCCACCAAGCGAGGTGGTTTGGGATAACTGGCCAACAGTGTCTGCAGACTGTGCAGCAGTTCGAGGTAGAGCGCTTCAGCGTTCAGGGATTCGACGGTCTTCAAGTAAGACTCCTTAAAAATTGCTCAAGAATTATGCAGGCTGATGCCGCGTCAGCATCTGCCGCCCCGAGCGCATGCGCCTCGGTGGTGCTGTAACGCTCATCAACTTCAAAGACGCTGAGCCCGAAACGACCGCGCAACTGGCGCGCAAACTTTTGAGCACGCAACGTGTTCTCGTGGCTGGCGCCATCGGGATGATAAGGAACGCCGACCACCAAGGCGTCGGGTTGCCATTCTTTGATGCGCGCAGCAATCGGCACAAAACGCGCGTCACCCACAGCGCTGATGGTGGTTTGCGGCGTGGCGGTGCGCGTCAGCCGGTTGCCACTGGCCACACCGGTGCGCTTGAGCCCAAAATCAAAAGCTAGAAAGGTTTGGACATTGGGGGCCAACTCAATGGCAGCCCCGGCGCTCATGAGTGGCCAGCCTCAGGCGACAGCATCCAGCGCTGCAGGCCAAGCAACATCAAGGCTTTGTCGTAGCGCTGCTCGACCGGGGTGTCAAAAATAACGGCAGGGTCAGCCGCCACCGTGAGCCAGCTGTTGTCGGAAATTTCAGACTCCAACTGCCCTTCTCCCCAAGCTGAATAACCCAGCGACACAAAAACGCGCCGGGGGCCGGCGCCCGTTGACAACGCTTCAAGAACGTCTTTGGAGGTGGTCATTTCAAGCCCGCCGGGAATCGACATGGTCGAAGCGTAGACCGACTCATTCCCCGGCAACATGCTTTCGTGGAGCACAAAACCGCGCTCGGTCTGCACCGGCCCGCCCTTGTAAACGGGGGCTTCGCTGAGGTCGTCGCGTCGCAGCGGCAGCTCGACTTTGTCGAACAGGCTTTTCAAGCTGATGTCGCTCGGCTTGTTGATGACCAAGCCCAGCGCGCCGCGCTCGCTGTGCTCGCACATGTAGATCACGCTGCCGACAAAAGGCTCGTCATCCAAGCCAGGCATGGCGATCAGAAAGTGATGCGTGAAGTTGATCGGGTCGAAGTCCATGGCCATGCGCGCAATTTTACGTGACGAACAGCGGTCGGGTTCTGATTAAAACGGCCAGCGGCCAGCTAACATCCTCGTCATGAGCAAACAATACGAGCGCGGACTGGTCTGGTTCCGCCGCGACCTGCGGGCGCATGACCACGCCGCACTGCACCACGCCCTGAGCACCTGTCGTCAGGTTTTCTGCCTTTTCGTGCTGGACCGCGAGATTCTCGACAAGCTGCCGCGCGCAGACCGGCGGGTTGATTTCATCGTGCAATCGCTGACCGAGCTTGACGCCGCACTGCAAGCACTGGCCGAGCCGCACGGGGTGAATAACGCCGGGCTGCTGGTGGTGCACGACTGGGCCAGCACAGCGGTGCAGCAGCAGGCGCAAGCCTTGCAGGTGCAAGCGGTCTTCACCAACCACGACGACGAACCGCAAGCCATGCAACGCGACGCACTGGTTGCCAACAGCTTGACCGCCCACGGCGTGGCCTTTCACAGCTTCAAAGACCATGTGGTGTTTGAAAGGACTGAACTGCTGACGCAAGGCGGCAAGCCTTATGGCGTTTTCACGCCCTACAAGAACAGCTGGCTGAAAAAGGTCGACAGCTATTACTTGCAGTCTTACGCCATCAAGGCCCATGCCGCAGCGCTGGCCAACAAGCCGGCCGACGCCAAGCCAGTACCAAAGCTGAGCCAGATCGGATTCGAGGCCAGCAACTTGCAGGCGCTGAAACTGCCCGCCGGCATCTCGGGCGGTGCCCAGCTGTTTGAAGAATTTTTACAGCGCATCGACGACTACGAAGACAGTCGCAACTTTCCGGCCGTCAAAGGGCCGAGTTACCTAGGCGTGCACCTGCGCTTTGGCACGGTGTCGATTCGCCAGCTGGCCGCCGAAGCACTGAAACGCCAGCTCGCAGGCAGCGCCGGTGCCACCGTTTGGTTGAGCGAGCTGATCTGGCGGGACTTCTATGCGCAGATTTTGAGCAATTTCCCGCACGTGGCTGAAGCGTCCTTCAAGCCTGATTACGACGCTATTCAGTGGGAAACCGGCGTTGAAGCCGATGCACTGTTTGCCGCTTGGTGCGAAGGCCGCACCGGTTATCCGCTGGTAGATGCCGCCATGGCGCAGATCAACCAGACCGGCTACATGCACAACCGGTTGCGCATGGTCGCGGCCTGCTTCTTGATCAAAGACTTGGGCATTGACTGGCGGCGCGGTGAGCGTTACTTTGCCGAAAAATTGAATGACTTTGACCTATCGGCCAACAACGGCGGCTGGCAATGGGCGTCGAGCAGCGGCTGTGACGCGCAGCCTTACTTTCGTATTTTCAACCCCGTCAGCCAGAGCTTGAAGTTCGACCCTGACGGCAAGTTCATCCGCAAGTACCTGCCGGTGCTGGCTGGCCTGCAGGGCAACGCTTTGCATAGCCCATGGGAAGCAGCGCCGCTGGAGTTAGCCGCCGCAGGGGTTGAATTAGGAAAGAATTACCCGATGCCGCTGGTGCAGCATGCAGAAGCACGGATGCGCACGTTGGCGCGGTATGCGGTGGTCAAGAAGACCTTGGCCTGAGTCAAATCCGGCCAAGGTCGGCCAACTTTAGATATTGACCATCTCGAAATCTTCTTTGCGCGCGCCACACTCAGGGCAGGTCCAGTTCATGGGTACATCGGCCCACAGGGTGCCTGGCTCAATGCCGTGCTCAGGCGCGCCTGCGGCCTCGTCGTAGAGCCAGCCACAGATCAGGCACATCCAAGTCTTTGTTGCAGTTGTAGTCACAGCGTTTACTTTGCTTTCGCGAATAGAATCAATCAAAGAATTGTATCGGCGAGGCGGTGCCTTTTGTCATGTCGGCAAAATCCTCAGCCAAATAACACCGCACATGCCACAAGCCCTGACTCCCCCCGCAGACCTCACGCCAGACCTAGACACGGTCGACAGCGCACCCGCCTGCGTCATGAGCTTCAACGCCAGCGACCCCAGCGGCGCTGGCGGCTTGAGTGCTGACATCCTGGCCATGGCCTCGGCAGGCGGCCACGTCTTGGCCATCGTGACGGGCGCTTATTCACGCGACACCGCGGAAATCTTGGACCACTTTGCCTTTGACGACGATGCCGTATCGGCGCAGGCCAGAGCCGCGCTGGAAGACATGCCCGTCAGCGCCATCAAGGTCGGCTTTGTGGGCAGCCCTGAAAACGTCAGCGCCATCGCCGAAATTGCCTCCGACTACGCGGAAGCGCCGCTGGTCGCTTACATGCCCAACCTGTCGTGGTGGGAAGAAGACCAGATCGACAGCTACCTTGATGCTTTTCGCGAACTCTTGTTGCCACAAACCACCCTGCTCACCGGCAACCACAGCACGCTTTGGCGCTGGCTGCTGCCCGACTGGTCGGGCGACAAAAGTCCGAGCGCGCGCGACATCGCCAAGGCTGCGGGCGAACTGGGCGTGCCCTACACCCTGGTCACCGGCATTCCAGCTGCCGAGCAGTTCATTGAGAACGTACTGGCCACGCCGCAAAGCGTTTTGTACAGCGAGAAATTCGAGCATTTCGATGCGGTTTTTGCTGGCGCAGGTGACACCCTCAGCGCGGCCCTAGCGGCCCTGCTGGCCAACGGACATGACTTGCAGAGCGCCACCACTGAAGCTCTGACCTATCTTGACCAAAGCCTGAACGCAGGCTTTCAGCCCGGCATGGGCCACTTGATACCCGACCGTATGTTCTGGGCGCAAGCCGACGACGCAGATGACGCCGACGAACCCTCCTCCCCTTCAGATCCGATGATCTCGACCCCCTCTTTTGACGTCCCCCCGAATGGCACAAAACACTGATTCCGCAGCCCCTACTTTGTCCCGCAACGACGCATTTTTTGAACGCGCCAAGGCAGTTATTCCTGGCGGAGTGAACTCCCCTGTGCGGGCCTTCAAAGCCGTTGGTGGCACGCCGCGCTTTGTACAGCGTGCGCAAGGCGCTTATTTTTGGGATGCTGACGGCCAGCGCTACATCGACTACATCGGCTCTTGGGGCCCGATGATCCTCGGCCACGGCCACCCGGCGGTGCTCGAAGCTGTGCAGAAAGCCGCCCTCGATGGCTTTTCCTTTGGTGCACCCACCGAGCGCGAGGTCGAGTTGGCGGAAGAAATCATCAAGCTGGTGCCGTCGATTGACATGATCCGGCTCGTCAGTTCCGGCACCGAAGCCGCCATGAGCACGCTGCGCTTGGCACGCGGTGCCACCGGCCGCAACAAGTTCATCAAGTTTGAAGGCTGCTACCACGGCCATGCCGATGCATTGCTGGTCAAAGCCGGCTCGGGCTTGGCGACTTTCGGCAACCCAACCAGCGCTGGCGTACCGCCTGAAGTCGTGCGCGACACACTGGTGTTGGAATACAACAATGTGGCTCAGCTGGAAGAAGCTTTCAGCCTGCACGGCAAAGAACTCGCCTGCGTGATGATCGAGCCGATCGCCGGCAACATGAACTTCGTGCGCGCCAGCGTGCCCTTCATGACGCGCTGCCGCGAGCTTTGCACGCAATATGGTGCGCTGCTGGTGTTTGACGAAGTCATGACCGGTTTTCGGGTGGCTTTGGGCGGCGCGCAAAGCGTCTACGCCAAACTCATTCCGGGCTTTGAGCCCGACATGACGGTGATGGGAAAAGTCATCGGCGGCGGCATGCCACTCGCGGCTTTTGGCGCCAAGCGCGCGGTCATGGAACAACTCGCACCGCAAGGCCCGGTCTACCAAGCCGGCACGCTGTCGGGCAACCCGGTCGCCACCGCCTGCGGACTGGCCACCCTGCGCGAACTGCAAAAACCCGGCTTTTACGAAGCGCTGGGCGCCCGTACCCAAAGTTTGGTGACCGGCTTGACGCAAGCGGCCAACCAAGCCGGTGTGCCTTTTTGCGGCGACAGCGAAGGCGGCATGTTCGGCTTCTTTTTGCTCAACAAGCTGCCGCAAAACTACAGCACCGTGATGACCACCGACAGCCCAGCCTTCAACCAATTCTTCCACGCCATGCTGGACAGCGGCGTGTATTTCGCACCAGCGCTGTATGAGGCCGGCTTTGTCAGCGCAGCACACACCGCTGAAGACATTGAAGCCACTGTGGCTGCGGCTGCGCGGTTTTTTGCGGCGCGCTGAAAAGCCAAGCAATCAAGCCGTGACAAACGGACGTACGCTCAAAACCCCATCCGCGCACTGAGCCGAACGGTGCGCGGCTCCATCGGGTGCACGTGCCGGTCGGCTATGCCGCCGCCACAGCGGCCACTGCTGACTTCGCCAGCGGTGCAAGACGCGTAAAAATAGTCAATGTCGTTGCCATTTTTACCGGTCAGGTTGAAAACATCCACGCCCAACGACAGCCGCTTGTTAACCGCATAACGTGTGCCCAAACTTAACAGGGATGTGGCGCTTGAGCGCACCACGTTGAGGCTGTCCAAGGCGCGCGGCCCCATGTAGCGCCAACGCAAAGACGTTGTCCAGCGTCCGTCCGTGTGGGTCACGCCTGAGGCCACTACTTGTTCAACCGCATTGGGCACATAGTTGCCTTCGCCCACAGGGGCGTTGCCGGTCAAACTGGCGCGCGACAAAGCCCCATCCAGCTCCAAGCGCCAGCGCGGATTCACGCGCCAGCGCAATGTCGCTTCAACGCCCCGCCTGCTGCTGGCCCGGCCAGCTTCAGTCGTGCCGGCGTCGCCGACGAAGACCAACTCGGAGTTGAGATGGAGTTTCCAGAGCGACGCGGTCAGGCTCAAGTTTTCATCCGGCTTGAAGCGCCAGCCGACCTCAGCACCGGTTCCTTTCACCAGGGCTGGCACCTTGTCTGCGGGCAAGCCGGTTTGCGGGTCTAGCGTGATCGTCGCACCGCGCACGTCGTTGCTGTGAAAGCCGACGCCGCCGTTCAAGTACAGCTCGGCGCTGGGTGTCAAGGTGAATGCCAAGCCCGCTTTGGGGCTGACGAGTGTGCTTTGTCCGGCACCTGAGTTGGCAGCGCCGTAAAGCCGTTCACGGCCTTGCACGTCGTATTGGAGGGTGTCGCCCCGAACACCCAAGTAGCCCCGCCAGCGGTCACTGAAATTCAGCAGTTGTTGACCGTAAATAGAAAACAGATCTTGCGAGACAGCGTCATTGCGCACAGTAGACAAAATCTGACGCGCCTCGGTTCTATAAAGACCCAGCTCGCCAATCCGGTCACCGCGCCACTGGGCCCCAAAACTGGCCATCCCGTCCAGGCCCAACAGTTGGTTGCCGACGCTGTGCGACGCCTGCGCGCCAAAGACATGACGGTGGTCTGTTTGCTGAAATTGATCGCCATTGACAGGGTTGTCTAACGCGTAGGTGAAGTTTGAGAACAAGTCAAAGCGGTAGTCAATCGCGTAGGCACTGAGTTGGGTTTTGGTGTTGGGTCCGTTGTCAAACCACTTGCCCGACAGGCTCAAGCGCTGCGTGTTGCCGCCATCGCTGGGGTCGAGTGTGCCGAAACGGGAGAGTGAGCCGTCGTTGATCAAGCGTTGCGGGATTTGGTCGGTCGAGTTCCATTGACTTTGATAAGCCATGCCGGTGATGCTGAAGCCGCGTGTGGGCGACCCAGATGAGAACCGCACGAGGGCGTTGAGTTTGCGTAAGTTTTCTGGTGAGTCCCATGGCCCATTGTTGCTGCCGACCTCGACGGCACCGAGCCATGTGTGGTCTTGCTCGGTTTTTGAACCTGCCATCAGAATGCGCCGATAGTTGTGAGCGCCCACAGTCACTTCGGCAAATGGCGCCTCCAGGCGGCTGACGTAGTCCATGGAAGCGCTGCCGGCCAATGAGAAGTCGCCAGACTCAGCAAAGTAAGGGCCTTTTCTGTAGCGAACGCCAGAGACCAGTTCAGGCATCAAAAAGTTCAGATCAGCGAAGCCTTGCCCATGCGCATGGGTCGACATATTGATCGGCATACCGTCCACGGTGATGGTGAAGTCAGTGCCGTGATCAAGGTTGAAGCCGCGCAAAAAATACTGGTTGGCTTTGCCGTCCCCAGAATGCTGGGTGGCCACGACGCCGGGTACAGCTTCGACGATGTCGCCGGGTCTTAACTTGGGGCGGGCCCGGAATGAAGCCAAGTCTGCAGCGCCTTCGCTGGCGCTGTCTGCGGTGCCGATGCTTGCATCACGCGGGCCGAAAACCTCGACCTCTGGAAGATGCTGGTCTTGCGCTTGGCCTTCGTTGACAAAGCTGGCCATCAGCAATAAGCAGACATGTCGGGGGAACATTGGTAAACAGAAGAGTCTGCTAAAAAAACTGATTATCAATGAGCCCCTGATGACATCTGAAATTTCACGCTGCCTTGCTTGCCCGCCAGCCCAACCAGATTTCAGCCAACACCACCACCACCGCAGAAGCGGCCAACAGCGGCATGGCCACCAGCATCACCAAGCCGCCCAAGCCTGCCCACGGGCTCACGCAGCGCCAAGCGCCGGGCAGTAGTTTTGGCAAACCCACCAAGCCAAGAGCGCGGCGCTGAAAGTACATCACCCAGCCGGACATGATCGAGAACAGCACGCCCGCACCGAAGATGAACAGCAAGGCTTGGTTCCACCAGCCAAACTCACCCCGGTGGAAAGGAATCCCAATGCCCGTGGCCTTGCCGAAGAGGGTCTCCTCTTTCCAGCCGCTGACATACAAACCGGCACCGCTGTAACCGTCGAGCAGCAAGTCAAAGCGCTTGGTTGGGTCACCACGTTCCAACTGGTTGGCACGCCACACCCCGGTGGGGCCTTTCGGCGGCATGATTTGCATAGACACCTGCGGCGCCTGCTGCCGAATGGCTTGCGATGCTTGCTCCCAGCTCAAGGCGGCTTGGCCCGGCGTCATCGTAGATTTGAATTGCGCTGGAATGCGCGGCGAGGTTTGGCCGGCCGCGTCACGCGCCAACCTCACTTGACCGCCGGCGTACTGACTCCACGTCAGGCCGGTGGTCAACATCACGGCGCTCATGAGCCCCAGAGTGGCACCGATAAATGAATGCCATTGCTTCCAAGCCACGCGCCCTTTGGCACCGGCTTGCGGCAAGGCCGACTGCCCCGTGCTGGGCCACCATAAAAAGACGCCGGTCACCAGCATCACCATCAGCCAACTGGCGGCCAGCTCAATCATCCAGCGCCAACGGTCGGGCTGCTGCAAGCTTGAATGCAGCTTGCGGGCCCAGACATTGAAGCGGTCAGCTTGCGGCAACTGACCGAGCACCTCGGCTGAATACGGGTTGACGTAGACCACGGTGGAACGCGAAGGGAAACCAAAACTAGGGCGTAAAAAAGCCGGTGCGCTTTTGCCCGCGTGGCCAGCGTCGCCATGACCGGCATGGCCACCCTGCGGCATAGCCATGGGCGGCATGAACGCCACCTTGACACTGTCATCCGCATCTTGCGCGGGCGACACCGAGTGCAGCACCCAACCCGCCGGCATGGCTTGTTGCGCCGCGTCGACAGCATCGTCCAGCGGTTTGACTTGTGCCTGCGGTGTCACCGCGTCCAAGTGCGCGTACAAAGCGCTCTCAATTTGCGGCGTGAAGACATACAGCAAGCCCGTGCTCGCAGCGATCACGGCAAATGGCGATGCGATCAACGCGGACCAAAAATGCAGGCGCCAAAGCAGACTGCGACGGCGCGCTGTTCGAGTTGATGGACAGTCTATTGACATCTTTATCCTTGTTTGAAAATAGATCAATGGGCGTATCGAACTTCTGCAAAAAACGTCCGCATCGGGTACAGGTGGTAGTTCCAGTACTTGTCGTTGTTCAAGTTATCAACGCCTCCAGCGACCGTCCAATGGCGGTCGACCTTGTAGCGCGCGCGCACATCCACCACAAAGAATTTGCTCACGCCGGTGTAAGCAAAACCGTTGGTGTCTGCATTGTTCAGAGAGCCGAACTGAGGGCCGCTGTAGCGAGCGCCAACCGATGTGCTGAGCTTGTCATCCCAGTGATAATTGGCCAGTGCATTGGCACGCCATTTGGGCACGCGCGGCTGGACCTTGTCGATGGTGTCACCGGCCACCAAGACCTGACCGTCGTTTTCCTTGATGCGCGAATCGACATAGGTGACGCTGCCCGACATGTCTAAGCCGCGCTTGAAGACATCGCTACCGAAGAAAGCCGTTTCGACGCCGTTGCTTTGCATGCGCTTGATATTCTGAACAAAGGTCCGCTGCACGTTGTCCGTGAACGTGCTTGTTTGTGAATAAATCGCATCATGCGTGTTCTCGGTAAAGCCAGTCACCCGCAAGATACCGACACCCACGTCTTTTTCTGCACTCAACTCAGACGTCCATGAACGTTCGGGCCGCAAATTAGGATCGTTCAGGAAGGCAGTTCCCCCGATGGATGTGTTGCCATACATTTCCTGAACCGTGGGCATGCGCAATGAACGCCCTGTCGACGCCTTGATCACCAGATCAGGCGCCCATTGATGCGACAGTGCCGCTTTCGGAGAAAAGTTAGTCTCCTGCCTACTGGCATAAGCCGTCGGCGCCCCTGTGGTGCCCACGTAGCCGTTGCTGGTGCTCCAGTCTTCGGCGCGCAGGCCCAGCACTGTCTTCCAACGTGGCGCGAAAGCCCATGCATCTTGCGCGTAGATGCTTTGCATTTGTGACTTGCCACCAGCTTGGCTTTGTACCGTGGTGGGGGCGCCAGTCGTCCAGTCACCCGTGGTGTTGGAGGTCAGCGTTTTAAGCGTGTAGTTTTCTTGCTGGAAACCGAAATCCATCACGTGTGCACCCTTCACGCCTTCAGGCCGCCAAGTGCCTTTGAGTGCGACGTTGTTCCAACCCGTGCCACCTTGATCGAGAACTTTTTGGCCAGCGCCGGTGTACAAGGTACTGGTCTGGCTAACGCCCGATGCGCGGTTTTGGTCTTTCGCATAGTCGTAAAGACTCGCCGCGACTTCCCAGTCAAAGACGCCTTGTGTATTCGTTTTGACCGACAAGCCGTGCATGTAATGCGTGATCGATTCTTGCGTTCCACCAAACGACGGTACGGTGTATGAGTTGACGCCATTGTTGACAGTGCCGGCGTAAACGCGTGCGCCTGTCGCGGCATTCGTCAGGTAGGAGTCTGGCGTGCCTCTGCTCGTGTTGTCCCACGCACCCAGCACATAAGAGACCCGCATGGTGGAGGACACGTCGTAAGCCACTTTCAGTTTGGCTTGGTCTTGCACCGTGTGGTACTGGGTCGTGGTACCCAAAATATCTTTGCGTTTTCCATCGGTGCCGAATGCATCAAAGATTCCGTTGACGCGTGTACTGGTCCCGCCGACACCACCCGTGCCGCAAACCGGCGTCGTGCAAGCTGTCGGTGCTACCGCAGAAAACACCATCGGCTGGCCGCTGCTGTCCGTGTGGCTCATGGTCAGCCAGTAAGACCAGTCGCCTGACTTGCTCCCCAAACTGGCACTGGCGTTGGAGCCACCAAAATGTTGGTTGGTGTTGTAGATTTTGAAGTCTTGGTTAAAGGCCGTGGCTTTGACATAGGCCTCAAACTGAGTCGGCATCCGCGTCACATAGTCGACCACAGCGCCCACTGAATTACCGGGATAGGCAGCCGAAAACGGGCCGTACATCACATCGACGCGTTCTATTTCTTCCGGCGTGACCATGCCCCAACGCGGCGCATTGGTGGCTGAGTTGCCCAGATAGTTAGACAACAAAATCCCATCGGCGTACACCGCGCTGCGCGCCGGATTGTTGGCGCCTGAGGCCCGACTGGCCAGCACCGCATGGTTGTAGTCACCGATGTAGCGCTTGCGCACGGACAGGCTGGGCAGGTACTTGAGCGCATCTTCGCTGTCGGTCGCGTTGATGGTCTCGGCAATTTGCGCGGCCGTCACGCTTTCCATCGTCGTCGGGATTTGCGTTGGCAGCGAGGAAGGCTGACCAGAGGTGACCGTCACCACGCCTAACGACTTGACCTGAGCGTCGCTTTGCGCAAGGGCCGAGCCAGAAAAAACCAAGACCATCGACAAGGACAGCGGGGTCAACGCTAAGCCGAGCTTGTGGCCATGCATTGGACAGGACGCGGCTAAAGCCGCCGCTAAATAATTTGAGGGCACGAAAAATTCTCCAGAAAACAGCAAAGCAATTCACGTACAAGCCCAGCCTTGAAGGGCGGTCAGGACGCTATCGGATCAATGGTTCAGGAGAAAGTGGGGGGTCCGCGCGCGGGTAGCGGCGCACCGGTCAGCGCCGCGATGCGGGCTGCGGGGATGCTTTGAAGGGCATAGGCCAGCGGCTGTGGCAGCGCAGGCAGATTGATGGCAACGGGCGGTGGTGCACCGACAGCTCCGCAAAGTGAACAGTCCTGCGTGTGAGCGGAAGCCACGCCAAGACCTTCATCGCTCTGGCTCTGGTCCTGAATCACCATCTTCATCACGCCGGAGCCCGAGCAGACCATCTCCATCGACTGAGGATTGACCAGCGGCGATGCCGCTGCTACGCAGACGAACAAGGCAAACCAGACCAGCGCGAGGCGGGTGATCAGATGTGACTGGCGAAGAAGCTGCATGGGCGACATTATGAATGCTGCCGAGCTACTTTTAAGAACAATTATTGAGGATGGTCAGATTTACCAGCAGACGCAGCCGCGACCACCGACTTTCCTAAGTGACTCAAGTAGTCTCGCGACAGCTGAGTTGAATTGATGTACTTAACGCGGTTGTCGTCTTCGTCCATTTGAAGCTCCAACATGCCCTTCAACCGCAGAGTCTTTAGCCGCCGATGAACGGTTGTCGAAGATGCGTCTGATGACATTTGCATGGCCTTCAAAACGGTTATTTTCTTGCCCGAACTCCAAAACGTGGCGAGTAAATCTAAAAGCCGCTCTTCAGGTAAATCAAGCGATGGATATGCTGACATTTTCCGCACATCACCAGAGATGCGGAGAAAGTTCAAATAAATTTCGCTATGGTCGTTTAAATTTTTCACCGACGAATGTTAGCGTTCCGGAAATGAAATGCAAGTTTGCTTTCCCTCTTGGCAATGAGTAGAAATAAGATGTGTATCGAACTAACAAATGGGCATCCGGACAACGGAAATTCGAAAGAATAATAAATCAAAAGAATTCACAAATAAAAGCCTGAATACTTTGTCAATCGGGAATACCCGCCCTCACAAAATTCAGCGTCGAACCCCCAAAGCGCCTTTCAAGGTCGCGCTTAGGACGACGACTTGCCGTGATGTCGAGATGCTTTGTCCCGCTCTTGCAACTGACGCTTGCGTTTGGATTTGTTCTTGGCTTCAGGCTCTGCAGGACGATCTCGCTTTTCATTCGCTTGCCGCTCAAGCGCTAGGCGTTTGCGTTTGACGTTCCGGAAGTGAACAATGACTCTCCCCGCGGCAAAGCTGACGGACGCGCTGACGAGAAGCAGAATGATGCTGGAGGTTTCCATGGCGTTTTGATTTTTTTTGTAGGCTTTAAGTTAAATCAGTCATTCAGTCTGCCAAAAAAAGCCCCTGAAGATCATTCAAAAAGTCGAAGCCGCGTTCGGTCGGCTTGACATGCACCAGATCCCGCTCGATCAAGCCCTTGCGTTCAGCTTCGTCGAGTCCCGGTTGCAGCGCGGTGATGGGCAAACCGGTTTTTTCGGAAAAATCCTGCAACTTGAAGCCGTCTCTGAGCCTGAGCGCGTTGAGCATGAACTCAAACGGCAGATCCGCACGGCTGACTTCCGTTTCCTGGGTCACAGCCTCACCCGCCAAGGCTTTGTCCATGTACAGCTTGGGGTCGCGCCAGCGCACTTGCCGCACCACGCGGTGCGCAAAACTGAGCTTGCTATGGGCACCGGCGCCAATGCCCAGGTAATCCCCGAATTGCCAATAATTCAGGTTGTGAAAGCAGCGGTGGCCGGGCTTCGCATAGGCCGACACTTCGTAGCGCCCCATACCCGCTTGACCGGTCATTTCCGTGATGCGGTCGAGCATGGCGTAGGCCAAGTCTTCCTCGGGAATGACGGGTGGGAATTTGGCGAAATAGGTGTTCGGCTCAATCGTCAAGTGGTAGATCGAAATATGCGGCGGCTCCAAATCGAGCGCCTGCAGCATGTCTTTTTCTAGCCCCTCTAAAGTCTGCCCAGGCAGCGCATACATGATGTCGAGGTTGAAAGTGTCAAAGCTCGCTGCTGCTTCTTCCACCGCGGCAATGGCCTGCGCCCGGTCGTGCACGCGGCCGAGGGTTTTCAGGTGTTGGTCATCAAAGCTTTGCACCCCCACCGACAGGCGCGTCACGCCAGCACCTCGAAAAGCCTTGAAACGGTCTTTCTCAAAGGTGCCGGGATTGGCTTCTAAGGTGATTTCACAATCGGCTTCAAGCCGCAGTCGAGCCCGAATGTCACCCAACAACCGGTCAATGGCAGCCGGTGAAAACAAGCTCGGCGTGCCGCCGCCAATGAAGATGCTGTGCACAGTCCGGCCCCAAATCAGCGGCAAAGAGGCTTCTAGGTCGGCCACCAGCGCATCGATATAGCGCTGCTCGGGCATGGCGCCGCTCGTCACCTCATGCGAGTTGAAGTCGCAGTACGGGCACTTTTTCAAGCACCACGGCAGGTGCACATATAAGGACAGCGGCGGCAACGCGGTCAGCCGCAGCGTACCGTCGCGCATGTAGTGCTGAATGTCTTTCAACTCGCTCATGACAACCAGCGCTCGCGCATTAATTGCATCATTTGCCGCGCGGCCTGACCGCGATGGCTGTTGGCGTTTTTGACCTCGACCGGCAGTTCCGCAAAGGTTTTGCCAAAGCTCGGGATGAACATCACCGGATCGAACCCAAAGCCGTTGCTGCCCACTGGCGTGCGGGCTATCTCGCCGCTGACGCGGCCAACAGCAATCAAAGGCTCAGGGTCGTCTGCTGTGCGAACCGCTACCAAGGTGCTGACCAGCGCAGCGCGCCGATCAGTCACGTCGGCCATTTGCTCAAGCAAGGCCTTGACATTGTTGTCGTCGCCTTTGGCATAGCCAAACTGCGTGGCGTAGTAAGCCGTGCCAACCCCGGGCAAACCGCCAAAGGCATGAACGCACAAACCGGCGTCGTCGGCCAGTGCGGGCAAGCCGCTCAAAGTTGCCGCGTGCCGAGCTTTGGTCAACGCGTTTTCAACAAAGGTGCGAAAAGGCTCCTCGGCTTCGCCAATGCCGAGATCCGACTGGCGCACCAGTTCCATGCCGAGTGGCAGCAGCATGGCTTGCAGTTCAGCCAACTTGCCAGCGTTATTCGAAGCCAGAACAATTTTCATAAATTCAGAGTCGTTTAGGCCGCAGTTGCCATCGTACTTTTCTGCAGCAACACCAAGTCACGAATGCCCTGCTCGGCGAGCTCCAGCAAGTCGTTCATTTCGCTGCGGGTGAAGGCCGCGCCTTCTGCCGTACCCTGGACTTCCACAAAATGGCCGGCACCGGTCATCACCACATTCATGTCGGTGTCGCAGCCTGCGTCTTCGATGTATTCAAGGTCTAGCAGCGGCGTGCCTTTGACGATGCCGACCGAGATGGCGGCGATGTGGTCTGTGATCGGCGATTCTGTCAGTTTGCCGCTGGCGATGAGTTTGTTAACCGCGTCCTGCGCCGCGACAAAGGCACCGGTGATGGCCGCCGTGCGGGTGCCGCCGTCGGCCTGGAGCACATCGCAATCGAGGTGAATGGTGCGTTCACCGAGTTTTTTCAAGTCAAAAACAGCCCGCATCGAGCGGCCAATCAAGCGTTGGATTTCTTGGGTGCGGCCGCTTTGCTTGCCGCGAGCAGCCTCGCGGTCGCTGCGGGTGTGGGTGGCGCGCGGCAACATGCCGTATTCGGCGGTGACCCAGCCTTCGCCGCTGCCTTTTTTGTGGCCCGGCACTTTTTCTTCAACCGACGCAGTGCACAAGACCTTGGTCGCGCCGAACTCGATCAGCACAGAGCCCTCGGCATAGACCGTGTAGTTGCGCGTCATGCGCACAGGCCGGAGTTGGTGGGCTTGGCGGTCGGAAGTTCGGATGAAGCTTGGCTTGGTCATGGTGTTCTAAGTGGGCAAGAAGGAGGTAAGCGCGTGATGCGAGCCAAGGACTCATGGCGCAACGCGTGCCGCATCCGCCATTATCAATCGGCCTGCTCAACTCGCGGCCCTAGTAAACTACGCCCCAAGCTTTCAGATGGCCTTCCAGCCAGACGCGGTCGTTCCAACCTCCCGATGAAGTTGAAACTGCCTTTTGCCATTATTTCGACGTGCAGTTGGGCCAGGTCCCGCGTCCGGACTCCTTTAGAAAAAGCACCTCCATGTCAGTTTTCAGCATGACGGGCTACGCGACTGCCCAGTCCACGGCCCCCCGAGCCGCTCCGGCCACCGAAGTTTCGGCCGAAGCTCACGCACGACTGGGCATTGAAATCAGGTCCGTCAACAGTCGGTTTTTAGACTTGTCCTTTCGGCTGCCGGACGAACTTCGCCAAGCCGAACCGGCTCTGCGCGAAATTCTGACCAGCCAGCTCAAACGCGGCAAAGTCGAACTCCGTGTCTGGTTAGAGAGCAGTTCTGCCAGCAACCTGCGTGCGCCTACCGCGCAAACTCTGCAACGCCTCGGTTCTTTTGAAGACACCATCAAGTCGTGGCTGCCTCACGCGGCCGGCTTGAGCGTTGCCGATGTCTTGCGCATCGCCGTCAACGAAGACCAGAAACCGCACGACTTTGGCGTTGAACTCCTGAAACTTGCCAAAAAAGCCGTCAAAGAACTGCTGGCAGCGCGCGAACGTGAAGGCGCCCGCCTGTCAGCCATGTTGACCGAGCGCACCGCCCAGTTGCGCGCGCTGTCGGCGCAAGCCGGCCCGCTGGTCCCCAAACTCGTGGAGCAGCAAAAAGCCCGCTTCATGGAGCGCTGGAAAGAAGCCATGGCACTGGCCGACAGTGCCGCCCAGCCCGAGGCCGCACAAGACCGGGCGCTGACTGAAGCCACGGCCTTTGCCATTCGCATCGATGTGGCGGAAGAGATCACCCGTCTGGCGTCGCACCTGGACGAAATCGACCGCCTTCTGGCCAAAGGCGGCGAAGTCGGCAAGCGTCTTGATTTCCTGATTCAGGAACTGCACCGTGAAGCCAACACCATGGGTTCCAAATCAGCCGCACTTGAGCTCACACGCATTTCTGTGGACATGAAAGTGCTGATCGAGCAGATCCGGGAACAGGTCCAAAACATCGAATAATCAGTCTCCGCCTCTGGCCTCTGCGGCGCACGGCCCTCCTTACATCAATTAACAGCCCCCTTTTTATGGACTACCCCGGAAACTTGTTTGTTGTTGCAGCGCCCAGTGGCGCTGGTAAATCCAGCTTGGTCAAGGCACTGCTGGAGCTGGACTCCAGAGTGCAACCCGCCGTGTCGCACACCACGCGGCCACCGCGTGGGCAAGAAAAGCACGGTCGGGAATATTTCTTTTTGTCGAACGACGAGTTCGACGGCATGGTCCAGCGCAATGCCTTTCTGGAGTGGGCCCATGTGCATGGCCAACGCTACGGGACGTCGCGTCACACCATCGAAGAACGCATGCAACACGGCGCTGACGTGATTCTGGAGATTGACTTTCAGGGCGCCATCAACATCAAGAAAATTTTCACCAATGCGGTGCTGATTTTCATCTTGCCGCCAAGCTGGGAAGAGCTGCGTTCGCGCTTGCAGCGCCGCGGCGAGGACAGCGCCGAGATCATTGAATTGCGCCTGAAGAATGCGGCCTTGGAGATGGCGCAAGCCCAAGAATTCGACTTCGTTATAATCAACGAGTTGTTCGAGCGTGCGGTTTTCGATCTGAAAACCATTGTTCATGCCCAGCGGCTCAAGTTTTCGGCTCAGCGTCGCGCCCGATCCGACATCTTTCAAGCCCTGAACATTCCCTGAAATCCTCGCTCACCCAGCGCTTACTGCTTACCCGGAGAACATCATGGCCCGCATCACTGTTGAAGACTGCCTGGAACAAATTCCCAACCGTTTTGAGTTGGTTTTGGCTGCCACTTACCGCGCCCGTATGCTAAGCCAAGGTCACGCCGCCAAGATTGAAAGCAAAAACAAACCTGGCGTGACCGCTCTGCGCGAAATCGCAGCTGGCAAGATCGGTCTCGAGATGCTGAAAAAAGTACCGCTCTGATATTTTTCGCGTCAACTCAAAAGCACCGCGTGTCGGTGCTTTTTTGCTTTCCAGATCCTGAAAATCTCTCTGTATGGCGAAGGTTTTCGCTCTCAAGATACATTTAAGGCTATGAGCTCGCTTCTTTCGCCTGTCATGGCTAAGCCAACCCCTGCCGCAGTCAATGCTGCAGCAGCGAGCTTTGCCATGCTCACGGCCAAGCTTGATTACATGAGCCCAGCCGACGTAGACAACGTGCGCCGCGCGTATCGGTTTGCAGATGAAGCGCACCTCGGGCAGCTTCGCAACAGTGGCCAGCCCTACATCACGCACCCAATCGCTGTTGCGCAGCAATGCGCTGAATGGAAGCTCGACGCGCAGGCGCTCATGGCCGCGCTGCTGCACGATGCCATTGAAGACTGCGGCGTCACCAAGCCCGATCTGATCGAGCGCTTTGGTGCACCGGTGGCCGAGCTGGTCGATGGACTGACCAAGCTGGAAAAGCTGGAGTTCAACACCCGCGAAGAAAATCAAGCGGAGTCTTTCCGCAAAATGCTGCTTGCCATGGCCCGCGATGTGCGCGTCATTTTGATCAAACTGGCCGACCGCACCCACAACATGCGCACTCTGAGCGATGCGCCGCGATCGAAATGGGCGCGCATTGCCAGTGAAACGCTGGACATTTATGCGCCGATTGCGCACCGCCTTGGTCTGAACACGACTTACCGCGAGTTGCAGGACTTGTCGTTTCAGCATCTGCACCCTTGGCGCTACGCAACGCTCGAAAAAGCGCTGTCGCGATCACGCGGACGGCGCCGCGATGTCATCACCCGCGTGAAGACTGAAGTTGAAGCCGCCTTTGCATCCGCAGGCATGCCCGTGCAAATTAACGGGCGGGAAAAAACGCTGTATTCGATCTACAGCAAGATGGATCACAAGCACCTGTCTTTTGCACAAGTAACCGACATTTATGGCTTTCGTGTCATCGTCGACGGGCTGACAGCTTGCTACACCGCCATGGGCGTGCTGCACCAACTCTACAAACCACTGCCAGGACGCTTTAAAGATTACATAGCGATCCCGAAGATCAACGGCTACCAGTCCCTGCACACCACCCTGGTCGGGCCCTTCGGCACCAATATCGAGTTTCAGATGCGTACTGAGGCCATGCATGTGGTGGCCGAGTCTGGCGTTGCCGCGCATTGGCTCTACAAGGCGACGACCCCAGGCAGCGATGACTCACAAAACCTAGGCACCCAATGGTTACAGTCGCTGCTCGACATCCAGCACGAAACCGGCGATGCAGCAGAGTTTTGGGACCACGTCAAAATTGATCTTTTCCCTGACGCTGTGTATGTGTTCACGCCGAAAAGCAAAATCATGGCGATGCCTCGGGGTGCGACCATCGTCGACTTCGCCTATGCCATTCACAGCGACATTGGGCACCGTGCGGTAGCTGCCAAGGTCAACGGCGAACAAGTGCCCCTGCGCACCGAATTGCACAATGGTGACGTGATCGAGATCGTCACCACCCCGGTTTCCAGCCCCAACCCGGCTTGGTTGGGTTTTGTCCGCACAGGCAAAGCCCGATCGAAAATTCGTCATCACCTCAAAACCATGGCACTCACCGAGTCACAAGACTTGGGCGAAAAGATGTTGGCGCATGCTTTGCGCGCGGAAGGCATTGACAAGCTGCCTGACGACAACGAAGCAAACCGCCCGCTGTGGGAAAAAATTCTGCGCTTCAGCGGCAACCGTTCACGCGCCGATTTGCTGACTGACGTCGGGCTTGGCAAACGTATCGCCACCATTCTGGCCAAGCGAATCGTTGTACTGTTAGGTGAAATCGGAGAAAAACCGAACGTCCTGCTGATGAGCCGGGAACGATTCACCGCGCATGAGTCAGTCTCACAAGGCGCCTTGTTGCTGGACGGCAGCGAAGGAGCCTCTATCCATTTTGCGAAGTGCTGCAAACCGATTCCAGGTGACAACGTCATGGGCTATCTGGGCCGCGGCGAAGGACTGATGGTGCACACCGAAGATTGTGCCGTGGCCAGGCGGTTGCTTCAGCGCGACAGCGAGCGTTTCATCGCCGTGGACTGGTCTGACGAGCCTGTGCGCGCATTCGAAACCGATTTAGTGGTGACCGTTTCTAACGGCAAAGGGGTCTTGGCCCGCGTTGCTGCGGCCATGGCATCAGCCGAGGCGGACATCAACCAGGTCGACATTGATCAAGGCTCTGGACAAGACGCGACTGACCTGCGCTTCAGCATTGACGTGCGCGACCGTGTTCATCTGGCGGCTATCATGCGCAATGTCAAGCGTGCCACCTCCGTGCTGCGCGTGCAAAGGGTCAAATCGGGGACGTAGAAGGCGGCGCTGGATAACGCACCTCCAGCACTTCGACCACCTGTACGCCGCTCGGCGTGACCAAGTTAACCTCATCGCCTACACGCGCCTTCAGCAGTGTGCGTGCCGCCGGCGACACCCAACTGATCTCACCGGCCGAGCTGTCTGCCTCGTCAATCCCTAGGATGGTCACGCGTTGTTCGGTCTTACCGTCCACCAGGTAAAGAACCGTCGCGCCAAAAAAAACTTGGTCTCCCCCGTGGTGCACAGAAGGGTCGGTGATCTCGGCGATCTCCATCCGCTTCGTCAAGAAACGAATACGTCGGTCAATTTCACGCAAACGTTTTTTGCCGTAAATGTAGTCCCCGTTTTCAGACCGGTCACCGTTGCTGGCGGCCCAATGAACAATGTCCACTACCTTTGGCCGCTCGTTGTCAATGAGGTCCAGCAGCTCGGCTTTGAGCCGTGCGTAACCTGCCGGCGTGATGTAGTTTTTGCCACCCACGGGGAGCGGCGGCAGTTGCACCTCGTCATCGTCCGAATCGGTCTCTTTGGTGAAGGCTTTGCTCATGATGTGGCGAGAAGTTAAGCTTCGCAAAATGGCAACCGAATGGCAACCTGCAGACAGTATGGCGCCACAAACGAAAAAGCCTGCAACTTTCGTTGCAGGCTTTACGTATGGTGCGGCTGGCAGGAATTGAACCCACGACCCCTTGGTTCGTAGCCAAGTACTCTATCCAACTGAGCTACAGCCGCTAAGCCTCGTATTCTAGCCTAAAAACTGAACGCCTAGAGCAGGTTGAACAAATCAAGCGCGAAGCTCGCCATTCAGAAGCAGACAAACACGCCCCGCTCAACGTTCCACAACAAAAACAAAGCAACAGCGGAAACACCAATTAATCATCAATAAAATAAGCATCTGATGGATCGGGATAACTTATCCGTCTCTTTATAATTCCACCCGAATCAAGCCGCAGACAGGACACCGCAGGACGGTCGTTACTGGAACTCAGAACTTTTCAAATGAAAAAACTGGTCTTTTGTGCCGACGATTTTGCATTGCACGGCGCAGCCTCTGAGGGAATTGTGACGCTTGCACGAAAGGGGTGCATCACCGCAACCAGCGTCATGGCTTTGTCGCCACGCTGGCCAACAGATGCGAAACTGCTGCAAGCTTTGAGAGGTCAAATCGACGTTGGCCTGCATGTAGACTGGACCAGCGAATTCGCCATCACCGCCGGCCACGGCATGACACTCCCGCGCACCATGCTGTCAGCTTGGTTGAGACAAATCAAACCGGTGCAAGCCAAGACCGTGATCGAACAGCAACTGAATGACTTTGAAAAAGTCTGGCAAGCACCACCAGACTTCGTTGACGGACACCAACATGTCCATCAATTTCCTGTCATACGGGAAGCGCTGTTGCAGCTGCTTGCTGAACGCTACGGCAGCGCCAGCACGCGACCCTATGTGCGGATTTCTCAGCTCCCTCCCCTGCAAGCCGACTTCAAAGCCCGCATCATCGCGGCCATGGGCGCAGAGCCGCTGCGTCGTTTGACGGGCCTGAATGGCGTACCTAGCGCACCGGCACTCTCCGGTGTGTATGACTTCAGCGATGGCCCCATCAGCTACGCTCAAAGAATGAACGACTGGCTGCGGACCAGCCCTGAGGGCACTATTTTGATGTGCCACCCCGCTCAAAGTATCGAGGTCCATGATTCGATTGGCCGGGCCCGACTGACCGAATACCGCTACCTGGCCGGCGCAGAATTCCAGAAACAACTCAAAGCGCGCGGCATTCAACTGGTTCGCGGCTCGCGCCTGTACAAAGCCTAATTAACGTGGAAAAACCAAGAGCCCCGACATCTTCGTGGTTACTGCTCGTCATGCTGTGGGGCATGCTGCTGCTGATCTCAGCTTGGCGCCCCTTGGCCATCCCGGATGAAGGACGCTACAGCGAGATTGGTCGCTGGATGCTGGTCTCTGGCGATTGGCTCACGCCGCGCCTGAACGGCATTCCCTTTTTTCACAAACCGCCGCTTCTCTACTGGCTTGAAGCCATCTCCTTGGGCCTATTCGGCGTTCATGCCTGGGCCGCGCGATTGGTGCCGGCTCTGCATGCCGGCCTGATGTTGACGGCCTTGTATCTCGCAGCAAGGCACATGGGTGGTGAACTCTTGGCGCGGCGCGCAACCCTCATGCTGGGGTGCAGCTTGTCATTTCTCATCGGCGGGCAATACATCAACCACGACATGCTGGTGGCATGCTGGATCGGCGTCGCCATCTGGTCTTTCGCCGGATCGTTCATGCACGGCGAAAAGCCCGATGTGCGCTTGGCGCTGATCGGTTTTGTGGCCTGCGCCTTAGGGGTTCTGACCAAGGGGCTGATTGGCATCGCCCTGCCCGGACTGGTGCTGTTGCTTTGGCTGATCTGGACGCGTCAATTGCGCAAAATCACCCGGCTGCCATGGCTGCGCGGGCTGGCACTGTTTGCAGTGCTGGCGTTGCCTTGGTTTGCGCTGGTGCATCAACAGTTCCCGAGCATGTTGAACTACATGTTTGGCACTCAGCAATTCAGTCGCTTCACCGGCACAACGTTCAACAACGCCAGAGCCTGGTGGTTTTACCTGCTTTGCTTGGTTCTACTGCTATTTCCATGGGCCTTTTTTGTTCGCCCGACGCCCTATGCAGCGCTGGACACACGGCAGAAAGCTTGGCTGTCTTTGCTGTGGATCTGGGTCGTCGCCATCGTCGGATTTTTCTCAATCCCTCATTCAAAACTGATTGGTTACGTGCTGCCAGTCATGCCCGCCTTGGCGCTGCTCGCGGCCATCGGCTACGGCGAGTGGATGAAGAACCGACCGCAAGTGAGCCGCTGGTTGTTGCCCACATTGGCGCTGCTGGCCGTGCTGATCGCGACGGGAACAACCATGCTGGGTGGCCGATTCAGCCTGACCCAAAGCACCCTCGACGTGGCGCAAACTTTAGCCTGTGAAGCCAGCCCGACCGACACGGTCTATGCGCTGAACGGATTTCCGTACGATCTGCCTTTTTATACTGGCGCGACAAAACCCATGGTGGTCATTCAGGACTGGGCCGAATTACGCCGCAGCGCGGGAGACAGCTGGCAACGTGAACTCTTTGAAGGCGCTGATTTCGATGCGGCTGCCGGAAGCGCCTTACAAGAGTTAGAGGCGCTGGCCACCGCCAGGAGTCAACCCGGCAACTGGTTGATTCTTCCCAGCGCCATGACACAGCAACAACGCCCGGCCGGCTGGACGCCTGTGCAGGAAGGTGTCAGTTGGACACTGCTGCGTTCAACGAGCGAAAGCCCAGAACCGGCTCAGCAAAAAGGTCTGGCCGGCTGCAAGCACTAGAGCCAACAGGAGGGCAGGCATGTCTGCCCAGCCAAAGCCGCGCAGCATCAGCATGAAAACCAGTTCGTTGCAAATAAACCCGGCCACGGCTGTCACGGCAAAGCGGCGCAGACTTTGCAGCAAGGTCGTCGTCGTGTCCTGAAAACTCAGCCAACGATGGCCTAAAAAGCTGACTGAAAATGCCACGCAAAAACCAAGCGCGTTGGCAAGTTCCGGAAACACCCAGTTTTTGGTGAACGCAAACACCAGCACATGCGTCAAAGCAGCACTTGCGCCAACCGCCAAAAACCACACACCGACCAGACGCGAAGACATGAACCGGCTTAGCGCAAGGGGGTGTCGGTTGGCGCAATGGACGGCGCTGGCAGCCCGGCGCCATCGCGCTGACGCACCAGAAAGGTCGGACGCTGTTTGACTTCTTCATAAATGCGCCCGACATATTCGGCCACCACGCCAATGCCCAGCATTTGAACGCCGCTTAAAAACAAGGTACTGACCATGACGGTCGCATAACCCGGCACATCGATGCCCCAGACGAAATAGTCGATGGTGATCCACACGCCATAAGCCACGGACAAGACGGCCATCATCAGACCAAGCAAAGCCAACAAGCGCAACGGCGCAATGGAGAATGCGGTGAAACCGGTCAAGGCCAGCTTCACGGATCCCATCAACCCAAAATTGCTCTTTCCTGCTTGCCGCAGGAGCGGTTCGTAGTCAATCGCGATGCTTGGGAAACCGACCCAGGCGTACAAGCCCTTCATGAAGCGATTGCGCTCCGGCAGGGCATTCAGCGCATTCACCACCGAGGAGTCCATCAAGCGGAAGTCGCCGGCGTGGGCGGGAATCTTCACACGGTTTCCAAAGTTCACCAGCTCATAAAACAAGCCCGTCAGATGCCGTTGCAAGGGTGTTTGATCGTGACGCGAACGGCGCACGGCATAGACCACATCCATGCCCTTGCGCCATTGCGCCAGCATCTCCTGCAAAAGTGACACCGGATGCTGACCGTCAGCATCCATCAGGACAACCACGTCGCCACGAGTAGCCTGCAGACCTGCCGTCAAGGCGGACTCTTTGCCAAAATTACGCGACAACTCCAGCACCACGACTTCGGGGTGAATCTCGCTCAAACGGCGAGCCACTTTCAGCGTGTCGTCTCGGCTGCCATCGTCAATGATGATCAGTTCAACCGCCGAGAAAAGTCCGTGCAGCGTCTTCAATATGTCAGGGACCACATTGGGAAGATTGCCAGCCTCATTGAAAGCGGGTAACACGCAAGAAACGGTGGGCGTTCGAAGTTGTCGAGAAGTCATAGGTCGACATCATGCCAAATAAATTTGGCGTTATTGAACAAATCTGTTTTCGCCGGTCGCAATCGTCAGCTTTCAACCCATTTGTCCCAATTTATCAGGTGGCCCCGCCTCCGAAAAAGCAGTGCAAACCGGGTCCAGAGTTTCAAATAACTTAACCGTATTTCTTCCCGCATCTTTGGCATGGTACGTAGCCTTGTCGGTCGATTTGATAGATCGCACCGACACTATTGACGTGCACCACTTGATGGCAAGTGGCTACCCCCGACTCTTTCGCTATCGACTCAAATAACAGTTACAGGCCCATCTCACGCCGGTAAAAGGTATAGAAAGCCCGGATCATGCTTTCTGACACACTGGTTTCAGACACACCAATATGATCACGGCCATGCATCTCAACAACTTGTACTGAGTCGGGATAGTTCTGGACAACGGGCTGCATTTGCTTCAAAACTTCACTGTCATCGAGCGACACATAACCCGCAGGACCGGTCAGATTGCCCTGTTTTAAACGAAGGCGCCGAAGTGTTTCGTCGTCGTCTTCGTAGCCAAAATAAATCCACGACAGTTCAGTGACCGTTGGCGACTTCGGGATGATGTGGCGGACCGCCAGTGTATTGACATGCTGCTGTAAGACCATGCTAGGAAACACTTCAAGCGTTCCAATCCGTCCGTCAGCAAACTCTTGCTTAGGCTTCACGATTTCCATGTCGTGAAGTTTCAAATCCGTGATGATGTTTTTGATGTCCTTCGACAAGTCAGCATTTTTTTCTTGCGCCTTGCTGTCAAACCAAGAATAGGTGACCTCATGACGACCATCGTCGCTGGGGGTGGCCCTTGTATGAGCGTCAGCCCTGAACAGTCCGAAGGTCGTGAAAAATGTATGAAGCAAAGTGGCGTGATAGGGGTCACGAGCATTCTCGAAATACAGCTTCCAATTGCATGGAATAGTTTGGCGGCTGTAGCCAAGAAGCCTCAAGGGTCGCCCATTGAAAGCGCGATCCACAAACTCCAAAACTTGAGGGCCAATGTAGTGGTCAAGCTCTGGCGTTGCGTCTGAAAAGCTGGCCCAGATAGCACCGCCCCTGACGGTCGTGCGCAATTGCCGCATACCGTGGTTGCGCTTGTCAAAATCGTTGGGCATGCCAGGGTTCGGCTTTGGATTACCGCGCATGAAAGCAACGCCCAGCAAGTTGCCGCCCAAGTCATAGGTCCAGTGGTGGTAGGGACACGTCAAATCAGTGGATTTTCCGCGCTGCTTCCAGCAAACTGGTGCGCCACGATGCGCGCAACGATTTTCAAGGACATTGATCTTGCCGTCTAAATCGCGCGTCACAAGCACTGGTTTGGTGCCGATAAAAGTGCGCAAATAATTACCGGGTTCTGGAACCTCCACTTCTAGCCCAACGTAATTCCAAGTATTGCCGGCAAAAAACGTCTCCATTTCACGCTCAAACAAGGCCTCGTCCGAATAAATCCAAGCGGGGACGCGACTCACCCCTTCATCGGGCCACTTTCGCTGTTGGACAAGTACTGATGCTGCGGGTCTTGCATTCAAAGTCATGACGTTTCCCTTGATTTATTGGCTGCTTAGACAGGAACGATCAGCGTGGTCCTGACGCGATACTGGTCGTAAATAGCGTCACGGCAACGGAACTTAGCGCCAGCTTCGGCCATGACAATTTCATCCCTGTATTCACCGACCATCAGCAGCTGCGGTTCGGCATCAAACAGAGACTCGATGATTTGGAAGTTGGCCGATGCCTTGATGACTTGATCAGTCACGGAATGGATCCTTACACCCGTGATGAAATGCCTGAGGACACGCGGCTCATACACGGCCACCTTGTCAAGCATCGTCACCCGGTCTTTGATCATGCCGATGCCATCGCAATAAATAGTGGCGTGCGAAAGTCCCAAGGCATAGCTCTCGCGCGCAATGACGCGATACAAAGCGTCATCCGTAAAAAATCCCGCCCATCCCTCGATGTCCATCGCGTCCAGAACGGCGGCGTAGTCGTCGTACAGATCCCGGACGGATTGTTTGATTTCCAATGAAAAATTCCCGCTTCTTCTGCCCATTAAAAACCCCTCTTATGGTCTGTACTCTCATCCCTTGATATTCAAGATATCAGCGGAATCAACGTCAAGGCTCTAGGCCCAAATGGGCAACGGCGTTGTTCTCTTTCGCGCGCCGGTAGTAGTCCTCCGGGCCAATGCGAACTTCCTGACCATCCGCTGAAAAACCAAGCACGTGCCCATGAATCACCGCCACGCCCATAAAACCGTCTGGCGACGTGGGCTCGTGAACGGTGCCAGGCGGCTCATACAAATACCCACCGGCATAAATCATGTCGGTGTGCCCTGTTTCAGGATCGGTATAGCCAAATGAACCCGAGATCAGATAGAGCTCTACAGGCTTGAGGTGCTGATGAATCGCCAACTTGGTGCCTTTTTCAACCTTGACCAGCAAGGTGCAACGGTCACCTGCAAAGTCCAGCAATTTGTAGTCAACACCGTTCAAGAAGAAAGCCGTCCAGGGAATCTTGTTTGTGTCGGTGAACCGATTGCCTGTTTCCTTTTTGGCCCGTAGCGTCCCGGCATTCGTGTCGCTCATCATGTCTGCCATTTAGAAATCCTTTTTGATCGAAAAATCAATTAAAAAACCACCAAGATAGACAACCCTAAACAATGGCGCCGGCGCTGGTATGAATCGTCTGACCGGTGATCTGACGGCTCTCAGGCAGGCATAAAAACCGCACCACACTTGCCACGTCTTCTGGCAAAGATGGGCGTTTGAGCAAATTAGCCAGCGGCCCTTCTTCAGACAGTTTTTGAGTCCCTGCAAGACCCGCTATACGTTCAACCAATGGCGTCACAGTGACCCCTGGAGCGACACAATTGACGTTGATGTCGTAAGCCCCTAACTCGGCAGCAGCCGATCGCGTGAGTTGTGTCAGACCGGCTTTAGAACTGCCGTACGCGGGGTACGACATGACGGCGCGAAAAGCCGAACTCGATGTCACGTTGACGATCCTCCCGCCCTCCCCTTTTTGAATCATGTGTTTGGCCACCGCCTGCATGAGCCAGAGGGGCGCTTTCAAGTTCACACCGTGAATCAAGTCCCAGGTGCTTTCGTCGATGTCCAGTAAAGTTCGCCCACTGTCAATCAAACCGGCAGAGTTGACCAAGATGTCAATGCGTCCGAAGGCTTGATGGATTGAATCAACCAAAGCTGGAATCTCTTTGTGCTGACTGAGATCAAATCGATACGCGTTGCAGAGCAGCCCTTTCTCTCGCAATGCCTCTGCAAAGTGGTTGAGCAACGACTCGTCTTTGTCAATGATGGCCACGCTGGCCCCCTCTGCACACAAGGCAAAAACAATCGCCTTTCCAATGCCAGACGCTCCGCCAGTCACGATAGCGACTCGATTAGCGAGTGGCCGTAAAGGGCTTGTCATAGCGCAGTCATCCATTGAGAAGCGTGATGCTTTGAGTTGTCTGTTACAACTGGCGTGGATTGCATGATTGGCGAGTTGAGCGTGACCACATGCTAGGCGCCAGAGGGGCCGAAACGCGGCTGACGACGCTCTTTCAACGCGGCGACGCCCTCCCTTGCGTCGGGGCTACTGAAACCCAGGATTTCCAAAGCCAGAGAAGCATCAAAAGTGGGCCACATGACGCGCAACCAGTTGTTCATTGAATACTTGGTGAAGCGGGTGGCCGAGGCGGAGCCGGACGCTAGCCGGGTCGCAATATCCAGCGCGCGCTGTTGCACCTGGTCGTCTGGTACAGAGAAGCTGACCAGCCCGATCCGTTCGGCCTCTTCGCCCAAGATGGGCTCACCCATCAACAGGTAATACTTGGCCTTGGCAAAGCTGCACAGCAACGGCCAAATGATGGCGGCATGGTCGCCCGTGGCCACACCAATGCGGGTGTGTGGATCCACCAGCTTGACATTAGCGCCCACGATCGAGATGTCGGCGAGCAGGGCCACGACCAGTCCGCTGCCGGCAGCCGTGCCATTGATGGCCGAGATGACGGGCTTGCTCATGTGAATCATGTTTTCGACCAAGCGCCGTCCGTCCTTCCACATGCGTTCGCGCCACAGACTGTCTTCAACGATGGCATCGAGCATCGCAAAATCAGCACCGGCAGAGAACACATCGCCTTGCCCGGTCACGATAGCCACTGCCGTATCTGGGTCGTCATCGATCAATCGCCAAATCTCAGCCAGGTCGCTGTGCAATTGGTAGTTCATCGCATTCATCGTGCCGCGCGACAGCGTCACGCGCAGGACGCGTTCAGCCGGACGGTCGAGCACCAGCGATTCGTAGTCAGGGTACTTCACGGGTGATCCTTCAATTGCAGCCAGTCGGTGCGGATGCGGCCCACCACTTCCGGGTTGACGATGGAAGACAAGTCGCCGGGCGTTTCGTCCATCAGTGCGTTGCGCACCAAGCGTCGAACCAGCTTGTTGGTGCGATTCTTGGGCAGTTCATCCACAAACAAAACGTCACGCGGCGCGTAAGAACTGCCCAGCTTTTGCACGACCACTTTTTTCAGGCGCTCGCCCAGTGCTTTCAAGTCGAGTCCGGGCTTGGGCACCACCACGCAGACGAGGGCTGAGCCCTTGATCGGGTCGGCCACGGCCACGGCCGCCGCTTCAATGATCTCGCCGCTCACCAGCAGTGCGGTCTCGATCTCGGCCGGGCCCATGCGTTTGCCGGCAATCTTGAGCGTGTCGTCTGAGCGGCCATGGACGTACCAAATACCGAGTTCGTCGCGCGAGGCAAGATCGCCCTGGACCCACACACCCGGGATGCGTGACCAGTAAGACGCGAGGTAGCGCTCGGGATCTCGCCACAGCCCGCGAGTGGTCCCCATGGAGGCGTTGCGCATGACGAGCTCGCCGACTTCACCGGGCCCGACGCTATGGCCCTGCGCATTCACAATGTCTGCGCCCGTGCCCGGTGAAGGGCCCGAAAAGCCGCCCGGATTCATCGGGTCGAGGATTGAACACAGGACGAGTGCGCCCAGTTCCGTGCCGCCGCAATGGTTCAAGATGGGCGCAACGCCGTGGCACATGTGCTGCATGACCCACTCCCAAGTCGGCATGTCCCAAGGCTCACCGCCGGAAATGATGATGCGCAACGCCGACAGGTCTTGACGCGGCGCTGTGCCATTGACCGCGGCCCGGAGCATGCGCGCCACCGTGGGCGACATGCCGAACACAGAGACGCGCTGGTCAGAAACGATTTGCAGCAGGCGGTCGCCGGCGGGGTAGTCAGGCACGCCTTCTGCCAGCACAATGCTGGCGCCGGCGAGAAACGCGCCGACGATTTTTGCAGGCACCACGAACCAACCCAGGTCCGACATCCAGAGCCAGCGGTCGGTGTGTTTGACATCGTTGAAGATGATGTAATCCAGCGCCATCTTGGCGAGGAAACCGCAGTGGGTATGCACGGCGCCCTTCGGCAACCCGGTGGTGCCAGAGGTGTACATGATCAGCAGTGGCGTCTCCGCGTCCACTTCTGCGGTGGGATAGTGTTCGGGCGTGCCGTCCAGAAAGTCCTTCCAAGACACATCGTGCTGCGGGTCAAATTCACAAGCCACACCGGCACTGTCCAGCACCACCACATGCGCCACACCCGGCATGGCCGCCATGGCCTCGTCGATCACCGATTTCATGGCGATGGTTTTGCCACGACGGCGTGTGCCATCGGCACAGACGATGAAGCGTGCACCCGCTGCATTGACCCGCGTGGCGACCGACTCGGCGCCAAAGCCCGAGAACAGTGGCAGCACCACAGCACCGAGCTTGGCCACCGCCAACAAGGTGGCGACCGCCTCGGGCACCGTCGGCAAGTACAGCGCGACGACATCGCCACTGCGGCAGCCTAGGCGGTCTAAGCCGGCCGCAATCCGACAGGTCTGGCGGTTGAGTTCGTCATAGGTCCAGACCTTGGTACCGCCCGTCTCGGCGACCCAAGTGATCGCGGTCGCGCCACCGCGACCTTCTTCCATGTGCCGGTCCAAAACATTGAGGACGACATTGGTCGTGCCGCCCACGCACCAACGTGCCCAAGGCAGTCCGCGCGACAGGTCGCTGATCGCGTCATATGGCCGAAAAAAGCGGATGTCAGCGAAGTCGAGCACGGCGCGCCAGAAACGGTCGGGGTCATGGTTCGACAGCGCCAGCAGATCTTGATAACTCGCAAGCCCAAGGGTGTCCAGGAAGGCGCGCAGATTACTCTGTTCTGCCATTTCGCGCGTGGGGTGCCAGCGGTAAGCGCCAGCGTCAATCTGTGAAGGCGTGGTGGACATACACATTCACTGGTCGTGCGAAGCAGCGTCACCTAGCTGCGCCAACCGACCCAAGCGCTCTAGTCGCTCGCGCGTCAGCCGAGGCGCGCTGAGCGCGGTCACACCTGCAATCACCAGCTCCAGACCTTTCTCGCGCCCTGCTTCCACACACTCCCACAAGTCTTTGGACAGAACATCGGGTTGTACGTGCGTGCTGATGAGGTTGTCAAAGAAGCCCCAGTTTTCAATCCACCAAGAGTTGCCGGTGCTGACACGAGCCACCTCCAGCATCGTCTTCTCGTCCACCCCATAGGCTGAGCCAAGTTGCGTGGCTTCGGCCAAGGCAAAGATATTGCACAGCGCCATGAGGTTGTTGCACAGTTTGGCCACAGCCCCCGCACCAGGGCACGAGCCCACGTGAAACACATGTTTGCCCACCGCCTTGAAATACGGCTGGCAGCGGTCGAAGGCGGCTTTGTCACCGCCCACCATGAGCGTCAGCGTTGCCGCCACCGAGCCCGCGCGCCCGCCGCTGACCGGCGCATCCAGCACCGTCCAGCCCCGGGCAGCGCAGGCCTCTGCCACCCGCTCCACCAGTTGAGGCGTGACCGTGCTGTGGATCAGCAGGGTCACGTCTTTGGCGGTACTCTGAAAAAGACCCTGCTCGCCGTGCAGCACCTCATGAAACTGCTGCTCGTTCCACAGGCACAGACCAATGACCGGGCATTGCCCCGGAATGTCGGCCAATGAGGTCGCAACGCTGGCACCTTTGTCGCGCGCCAGCGCCAGCGGTTCCGCGCGCACATCGAACACCGTGACGCGAAAACCCGCAGCCAACAGGTTGTGGGCCATTGGCTCGCCCATGTCACCAAGACCGATGAAAGCAACGCTGTCTTGGCTCATGGCGTGCTCAGTCCAGCTTGAGGTTGAGGTCCTTGATCAGGGTGCTGAAGACGGCCGTCTCGCGGTCGATCACCCCCTTAAAGGCGGCAGCGTCCAGGAAAGAAGCTTCGCCGCTGAGCCCTGCAAACCGCTCCTTTGTCGACGCCAGCATGAGCGACTTCGCAACGGCTGCGGACATCTTGGCCCTGATGTCCGCGGGTGTGCCTGTGGGCGCCCAGACGCCGACCCACGCATCGAACTCCATGCCTGGCACGCCCGACTCGATCAACGTGGGGACATCGGGAAAGAGCGGCGGCCGCTTGGCGCTGGCAACACCCAGCATGTTAAGTTTGCCGGCCTTGACGTGCGGAAAAGCGACGCCCGGGTCGATGGTGAAATCGGTCTCGCCGGCCAGCATGGCCTGCAGCGCCGGACCCGAGCCGCGATAAGGCACCGCCAAGGCGGTGATACCGGCCTGCTTCAGGAAGGCTTCGGCCACCAAGTGTGGCGGCGTGCCAGGACCCGTCGATGCGTAGGTCAGCTTGCCGGGGTTGGCACGCGCGTACTCGATCAACTGGCGCACGGTCTTGGCCGGAAAATCCCCCCGGGTGATGAGGTGCAACTGAAAGCGGCCGAGCGCGGCAACCGGCAAAAGTTCCGTCGCCGGATTGAAGTTCAGCTTGAACAGAAAAGGATTGGCGCTGACCTGCGTGGTTGGCCCGACCATGAAGGTGTAGCCGTCTGGCGCGGCGCGGGCTACCTCGGCGGTACCGATGTTGCCACTGGCCCCAGGCTTGTTATCGACAACGATGCTCTGGCCGATCGCATCCGCGATCGGCTGCGACACCGTGCGCGCCATCACATCAGAGCCACCGCCAGGCGCGTAACCCAAGACAAAACGGACGGGCTTGTTCGGCCAGGCTGTTTGCGCGTGCAGTTGCGAAACAAATGCGGCGCCGGTCATTGCACCGGTCATCGCGGCGAAGCGCCGTCGGGTGAGTCTTGCGAGGGTCATCGTGTCTCCTTATGTTGAGGTGCCGGACGCGCCAGGAGGGTGCCGGCACGCCGAGCATCGCGGTCTACCGATGCAGAGGCAATGGAGATTTATTCACTTTTGTTGAAATTGGCTCAAGGCTTGAGGCGTGACAAACGTTAGTTGTACAGCTGCTCAATCACATGTCCGTACTTTTGCTCAATGCTTGAGCGCTTGACCTTCATCGTGGCGGTCACCTCGCCATCGTCATGGTCTAGCTCCTTCGCCAGAATGTGGAATTTGCGCACATGCTGCACTTGTGCCATGCGGGAATTGACGGCGTCGATCTCAGACTGGATCAGTTCGCGCACGGGGTCCAGCTCCGAGAGGCTGCGGTAGTTGGTGTAGGGGATGCCTTGCTCCTCGGCCCACTTGCCAACACTTTCCGGATCGATCTGAACCAGCGCAGCCACAAAACGCCTGCGGTCAGCAATGACGATGGCTTCCTTGATGTAGGCGCTCACGCGCATCGCATTCTCAATCTCGCTGGGTGTGATGTTCTTACCGCCAGCCGTGATCATGATGTCCTTTTTGCGATCGACGATGCGCAATTCATCCCCCATCGGGCCTGGCTCCAGCCGGCCGATGTCGCCCGTGTGCAGCCAGCCTTGATCGTCCAATGTTTCGGCCGTGGCCGCCGGGGCGTTGTAGTAACCGCGAAACACCACTTCACCGCGCAGCAGGATCTCGCCGTCTTCGGCAAGCTTCATTTCGACGCCGGGAAAGGGCGCACCCACCGTTCCCATCGGCGATGCATCGCTGGGCTGCAGGCTGCTGGCGCCAGAGGCTTCGGTGAGCCCGTAGGCCTCTCGCACGGACAGCCCCAGCGACTTGAAGAACTTCAAAATGTCCGGTGAGATCGGCGCGCTGCCGGACACGGCAATGCGGCAACGGCGCAGTCCCACGTAGTTCAGCAAGGAGCGCAGCAGCGTGAGGTACCAGAACCGCCACAGCACGTGTTGCCACAGGCTCCAGCCCACGCGCGGCATGTGGGCAAACGGTGCGATCTGGCACATCGCTGTTTGGTAAAGAAAGTAGCGCATGCCACCCGCTTCACGCGCATGGATCTGTATGCCGGAATGAAACTTTTCCCAGATACGCGGCACCGCCAGAAAGATTTGTGGCGCGATCTCCCGCAGGTCTTCCTGGACGGTGCGCAAGCTCTCGGCAAAGTTGACAACCGCCGCCGTGGTGAGTGGCACTTGCACGGCGAACATCTGCTCAGCCATGTGGCACAGCGGCAGGTATGACACCACCTTGTCCTGCGGGCCGGCGCGCAGCACGGTGTTGAGTCCTTCACCGGCGCGGCACAGGCCGAGCCAGGTGAGCATCGCGGCTTTGGGACGGCCGGTGGAGCCTGAGGTGAAGACGACAAGCCCGACGTCGTTCATGTCCTGCGCGGCCAAGTAATCCGGTATAGCTTGCGGCAGCACTAGCGCGCGCTGGCGGCCCAGCGCCGTGACGTCGCTGAACGCCATGATGCCGTTTTGGTCGTAGTGACGCAGCCCCTTCGGATCGATCACGATGATGCAGCGCAGCCCTGGCAGGCGGCTGCGAACTTCGAGCACCTTGTCCAATTGTTCCTGGTCTTCACAGACGATGTAAGGCGCACCGATCAGCGAGAGCAGGTACTCCACTTCCGGCCCGGGTGACGTTGGGTAAACGCCGGCCGGCACGCCTTGAACCAAGCCGACGCCGAGCTGCGTGTACACCCATTCTTTGCGGTTCTCGCTGAGGATCGCGACGTGCTCGCCGCGCTTGAGCCCGAGTTCAACCAGACCGAGGCCGAAGTGGGCGGCTGCATTGGCGTAGCCCGACCAACTGACGGGCTGCCAGATGCCCCTGTCTTTTTGCCGCAGGGCAACTTCTTGCGGGCGCAGTCGAGCCCAGTGAAAGAGCCGCTGGGGCAACGTCATGCGCAGGATTTCGGGTGCGACTTCGTTCATGACAGCCAGCGCTTTCGGCGCTTGTAATGCTTGACGTCGCGAAAGCTCAGTTGCTGGCCTGCGGCGCCGTTGTTGCCTAGATAAAAACGCTGCACGTCAGCATCGGCCTGCAGCGTTGCGCTGGTGCCGTTGAGGACGATACGGCCGTTCTCCATGATGTAGCCATAACTGGCTGCGGCCAGTGCCAGTCGCGCGTTCTGCTCGACCACCAGCATGGCCACGCCCTGTTCACGGTTGATGCGTGACAGGATGTCAAAGATGTCCACCACCACAATCGGTGCCAGGCCCAACGAAGGCTCGTCCAACAACATCAGCTTTGGCTTACCCACCAGGGCGCGGCCAATCGCCAGCATCTGTTGCTCGCCGCCGGACAGGTAGCCCGCGAGCTGCTGTCGTCGCTCGGCGAGCCGGGGGAAATAATTGAAAGCCAGATCCAGTTCGGGTCCGCCCCCGCCACGGCCTTTGAGTGCGCCTGCGCCGACCTTGAGATTTTCCTCTACCGTCAGGTCCTCAAAGACATGCCGGCCTTCGCGGACGTGGGCCATGCCTGCGCGGGCCAGATCATGCGCAGGGCGGGTACCGATGTTCTCGCCGAACAGGCCTAATCGGCCTGCCGCCACGCGGCCATTTTCCATCGGCAAGATGCCCGAGACGGCCTTCAAGACGGTTGTCTTTCCGGCGCCATTGGAACCAAGCAATGCCACGATGGCGCCCGCCGGCACGTGAACCGACAACCCCCGCAGCGCCTGGATGCTGTGGTGGTAAACCACCTCGAGGTTTTCAACCAAGAGAGCCGGCGCGCTGTCCGGAGCGGCGTTCAGACTCTGATCCATCCGCTGGCAGGCTCCATCCGACGAGAGGCTGGGTCGTAGCTGTAGACCCGGCCGGTTTTAATTTGGTGCGTGCTCAAGTCGACCAGCAGGCCCGTCAGGCCGCCGGTATCCCAGTCGCGGATGGATTCCAAAGCAGTCTTCATGTTGGGCAGCGTCAGCTTCTTGCCAGCCTTGAGGCAGCGCTCGGCGACCTCGCAAAAGATCATGCCGGTGAGCCAGGCATGAATGTAGAAAAGGGAGATCGATTCCTGCTGCGGGCGCACCTTGGCCACGTACTCACGCATCGTCACCATCGTTTTTGAATCAGTGTCGTAGCCATAACGGTAAGGCATCACGCCGGTGAGACGTTCGCCGTTTTTGGCCAGCGCCTCGTACATGATGCGGTCGACGCCATAGGTGGCCGACATCACCTGCGCAGTGATACCGGCCTCGCGCATCTGGCGCACGAACTCAGGCACCGGATTCATGATGTAGCCTTGGAAAATCACGATATCAGGCTTCGAGCGACGCAGTTTCGCGACCTCGGAGGTGACGTCCACACCAGTGGGTTTGGTGACGATATCTTGGACGATCGGCAGGCCTAACTTTTCAGCGTGCGCCATCAAATGGAAGCGCGACTCAGTGCCCCATTCCTGATCCGTCGTGACCAGCGCAATCTTCGGCACGTTGCCGCTGGCCTTGGCGACCCGTCCGATGTACTCCATCAAGATCTGGCACGTTGCGCCAAATGTCGGACCCGAAAGAAAGTGGTGCGGGTAGAGTTTCTGATCGAGCAGCGCCTCCGATGACGAGAAGCCGCCTGTCATCACGGTGCCGGTGGCCAGCACATCGCGACCGACCGCTTTGGACAAGGGTGAGCCGTCCAGAAAAATGAACGACGGTTTGTCCGATGCGATCATTTTCTTCACGACGGCCACGCCTTGGTCCACCTTGTAGGCGCTGTCTTCACCGACATAGCGAATCTTGTGGCCGAGAACGCCGCCGTTTTGGTTGCGCCAGTTGATGTAGTCACCCATGGCGTAGTTGCTGGCCACCCCGGCGAAGGACATGAAACCCGTCATCGGGTGCGCCGCTCCGATGACGATATCCGCCTTGGCCTGGGCAAAGAGTGGGCGGTAAGTTCCGACCCCCACGGCGGTGGCTGCGGCTGCCTTGAGTAGTGTTCTGCGGTTCTGCGTCATGACTGTCTCCTGGTGTGATGTAACGAAAAGGTGCTCGGTCGTCAGGTGCGAAATGGCCAGAGATGAAAAATGCGGCGTACACGGGCCCAGACTTGGGCGAGGCCATGCGGCTCAAGCACAAGAAAGGCAATGATCAGGACGCCAAAGACAACTTGTCCGACGGGCAGTAACAACGTGGCCAGCGATGGCAACCAAGACGAGGTAGCGCTGGACAACAAGCGCAGTGATTCGGGCACGAGCGTCATGAACACAGCACCCAGCACGCTGCCCAACACGCGACCGAGACCGCCGACGATGATGGCGGCCACGTAGAACACCGACAGACCGAAGGTGAAGTATTCCGAGGTGATGGCACCGTAAAAGTAGCCCAACAATCCGCCGGCGACGCCGGCATAGAAAGCGCCCGTCATGAAGGCCAGCACTTTATAGTGCAGTAAATTGACGCCGATCAGTTCTGCCGAAATGTCGCGGTCGCGAACGGCGATGAACGCGCGGCCGATATAGCTGCGGTTCAGATTGGCCGCGCCCAAGCCGAGCAACAGCGCAAAGCCATAAATCGGGTAAAACATCCGGCGGTCACCCGTGAGCTCGAAGCCGAACAACTCAGCAGGAACGATGTTCACCCCACTCGGCCCGCCAGTCACCGGTGTCCATTCGCGAAACAAAAAACTCAAAACAAAATGAGCGGCCAGTGTGGCGATAGCGAAGTACATGCCCTTCACCCGCAAGCTGGGCACACCGACCAGCATGCCCACAGCGGCGGCCACTGCACCCGCCAGCGGGATCGCTAGAAAGAAGGGAATGCCCCAGCCAGCAAACCATGAAACGGCATAACAACCCACACCCATGAAAGCGGCATGGCTGAGTGAAATGAGCCCCGCGCCACCCGTGGTGATGTTCAGGCCCATCGTCGCGATGAGGTGGATGCCGACGATGCAGGCCATGGCCAACACATAGTCCGAGCCCCACCAAGGAAGCGAGATCATCGCGGTCACAAAGATCGCCATCCATGCGCGTGAAACCGGCGAGTCCCAAAGTTGTTCTTCGGTGCGGTAGCCTTCGAAATAGATGCCGGTGCGCATGGTCAGAGCCTCTCGATTTCGCGGGTGCCCAGCAGCCCGTAAGGCCGCATAACCAAGATGGCCAGGACAACAAGGTAAGGAAAGACGTCGCGCATCTTGCCGCCAACGTAACCCACAGTCAAGCTCTCCAGCACGCCAACGATGAGGCTGGCGATGATCGCACCAGCCACACTGTCCAGCCCGCCCAGAATAACCACCGCAAAGACGCTGAGCGCGGTAGACGCCAGGGCTGGCGACACGCTGCCCGAACTCACAATCAGCACACCGGCGACGGTGGCAGTGGCGCCAGCCAGAATCCAAGTCAGGCGCTGTGATGCTCGAACATCAACGCCCAGCGTGGCAGCCGTCACTGGGTCACTCGCCGTGGCCCGCATAGAGATACCGGTCAAGCTGTAACGGAAAAAGGCAACCAGCAACCCGATCAGAACGGCGGACACCAGGAAGTTACCCATCGCTGCGCCGGGGATCATCACTTCGCCGATGGTCAAAGGGAAACGCGGCAACAGCGCCGGGGTCTCCAGAGGACTTTGGCCCCAGACCATTTCAATACCGCCATGCATCAGACTGGCCAGTCCGATAGTCGCCATCAGGATGGAAATGGTGGGTTGCCCGGCCAAGGGGCGAAGGACCATCGCCTCAATCAGTGCGCTGGCTGCGGCAACTAAGACGAGGGCAAACACCAGCGCTGCGGCCGGCGGCCAGTTCAAAATGACGGCAGCCGTGTAGTACAAATAAGCGCCCAGCATCATCACTTCGCCAACGGCGAAATTCACCACATGCGTGCCTTTGTAGATCAGCACAAAACTCAGTGCAATCAGCGCAGACACGCCGCTGGACAGCAGCCCGAGAATCAGAAACTCGATGAAGATGTAGACGTCTAGCATGCGTTTGCAGCAGCCGGTTCACCGCCCAAGTAAGCCTTCACCACCTCTGGATGGCGCGCCACCTCTGCGGGCGTCCCTTGGGCGATGAGTTCGCCAAAGTTCAACACCGCAACGTGGTGTGAAATATCCATCACCATGCCCATGTCGTGCTCGACCAACACGATCGTCACGCCTCGTTCTTCCTGTACATCCAGGATGAAGCGGGCCATGTCCTCGGTCTCTTCGCGGTTCATTCCGGCGACCGGTTCATCCAGCAGCAGGACCTTCGGACTCATGGCTAAGCCGCGAGCGAGTTCGACCCGCTTTTGCAATCCGTACGAGAGCATTTCTACCGGTTTGTGGCGCACGTTGTCCAGCTCTAGAAAGTCGATAACATCTTCCACTGCGCTGCGCAGCGCCATCTCTTCGCGGCGTGCAGCGGGTGTCGCCAGCAGCGAAGACAGCATGCCCGATCGCATGGCGTGGTGGCCGCCGAGCTTGATGTTTTGAAGCACCGAAAGCCCGCGGAACAAAGCAACGTTCTGGAAGGTACGCGCCAGACCCATGCCGGCGCGCGCGTGCAAAGGTGCCGAGGTGATGTCGGTGCCCCCCAGATGAATGCGTCCGCCAGAGGGTTTGTAAAACCCAGAGATCGTGTTGAACAGGCTGGTCTTGCCAGCGCCATTCGGGCCAATCACGGCGGTAATGCGACCCGCTGGCGCATGAAGACTCACGCTGCGCAGCGCCTGCACACCGCCAAAGGCGACGGACACGTCTTGTACCGTGAGGTCCAGACCGCTCGCCTGCGTGTCCATGGTCATGTTGCTTGCGCAGACAGTGCGCGTTGCGCCGCATTGAGCATGGCTGAGCCTTCCAGATAGTGACCGCCATCGACGACGACCACAGTGCCCGTCACGAACGACGCCAAGGGCGAGGCCAAGAAGACAGCCGCCTGCCCGATGTCGTCGGTGGTGCCGAGGCGACCCAAGGGCGTTGTGGCCATGACGGCGTCCATCACGGGGCCCCCGGCGACCCGGCTGGTTCCCTCCGTGTCGCCGATATAGCCGGGTGCAATGCTGTTAGCGCGGATGCCATAGCGACCCCATTCCAAGGCGAGGTTTTTCATCATGCTGTCAATACCCGCCTTGGCCGCGGCAGCATGAATCTGGTGTGAGTACGGCAGCCAGGCAATACCAGCTGAAATAAAAATGACAGACCCCCGCGTTTGCCGCAACTGCTCAAAGCCGGCACGGGCCACGTTGAACGAACCCAGCAGGTCGATGTCCACGACGGTCTTGAATCCGTTGGGAGACAGCTTTTCGGCTTCGCAGATAAAGTTGCCTGCGGCTCCGCTGATGATGACACTGGCCGGACCCAGTTCTGCCTCGCAGCGTGCCAGGGCGGCGGCCACAGCGGCGGGGTCGCGCACATCAGCAGACACCGGCAACACCTGATGACCCAGCTCACGCAACTCGGCTGCAGCACGCTCCAGCTTGGCCAGGTCGCGGCTGCAAATGGCCACGTTGGCGCCCAGGCTGGCAAAGTTGCGGGCAATCCCCAGATTGATTCCGCTACCGCCCCCGGTGATGAAAACGGTCTTTCCGGAAAACAGAGTGCGCGGCAAAATCTCAGCGATATTCATGCGGAAGCCTCCTTCTTCGAGCCGATTGTGGAGAGATCGTCAAGCCTCGGCAATTGAGTTATTTTTGGCGTGATGGAATGAGCCTCAACCCAGCACGGCGCTTGAGCTGCATTCAATCAAGTGCAAAACAATTCGATTGCACGACTACCAGCGCGGAAGTCCAATAAATCATGATCCTCAATGAAGAACAAAAAGCCTTGCAAGAAGCTGCGCGCCAGTTTTCTCGCAAGCGATTGCTGCCCGATTACATCCTGCGTGAAAAGAAGGCCACCCTAGACCGGGACCTGCTTCAGGAGATGGGGCAGCTCGGCCTGCTGGGCATGGACTTGCCCGAGCAAGTGGGTGGCATGGGACTCGACGGCGTGACCGCTGGGCTGCTGTTCGAAGAAGTGGCTTACGGCGACTTCAACATTGGTGCAACCATGCTTTTGACATCCCTGAACGGCGACATCCTGCTGCGCAATGCGCGGCCGTCTATCGTGCAGGAATGGTTGCCGCGCATGACCTCCGGACAGGCCATCGTGGCGATCTGCCTGACGGAGCCGCGCGGTGGCTCCGACGCCAGCAACCTGCAAGTGCGTGCGCGCTTTGACGCCACGGACGGGCGCTATGTCATCCGTGGTGAGAAGACATCGATCAGCTTTGCCGACCGCGCGGATGGCTACATCGTGTTTGCGCGCACAGGTGCGCCCGATTCTGGCGCCAAAGGCGTCTCAGCCTTTTTTGTGCCCAGCGGTACGCCAGGCATTGCCACTACCTGCTTTGACGATGTAGGCGGGTTGGCCACCGGTCGGGGATCGGTATTTTTTGATGATGTGCGTGTGCCACCCGAAAATATGCTGGGAGAGCTGGACAAGGGTTTTGTGATCGGCATGCAGGGCTTTGATTACAGCCGCGCGCTCATCGGCCTGCAATGCTGCGGCGCGGCACAAGCCTCCTTGGATGAAGCGTGGGTCTACGCCAAGGAGCGCGAGGCCTTTGGTCGGCCGATCGCGCAGTTTCAAGGCGTGACCTTTCCATTGGCAGAAGGCGAGTCGATGATTGCAGCCGTGCGCCAGCTGGGTTACCACGCGTTGGCGCTGCGTGATGCAGGTGAGCGGCACACTGCCGAGGCCGCCATGTGCAAATGGATGGGGCCGCGCCATGCGTTCGACGTGATCCACCAGTGCCTGTTGACCTTCGGGCATTACGGCTGGTCCAAGGACTCGCCGCACCAGCAGCGGATGCGCGATGTCATGGGGCTCGAAATTGGCGACGGAATGGCGGCCGTGATGAAGCTGGTGATCGCCCGCGAACGCATCGGCCGTGCGGCCGTGCAGTACTAGGCTGGCGCATCGCATGACCTCTTCCATCGACGTCGATTTCTCTGACGGCTTAGCCGTCCTGACGCTGGCTCAGCCGCTGCGCGGCAATCCGATGGATCAGGCATTTGTGTTGGCGCTGAAAGAACATGTGCTCTGGCTTTGGCAGTGCCAGGGGCTGCGCTGCGTGTTGTTGCGCGCACCCGGACGCGACTTCAGCTACGGCGGCGACCTGCGATCCCTCCATGAGCCACCCCAAGGCTTGCCGGCTCTGGTCCATGCTTGGACGGCTGATCTGCACACCGCCCTGCAACGCCTGTGGGCCTTGCCGGTCCCGATGGTGGCACAAGTTCAGGGCGCGGTGATGGGCGGCGCGCTGTCACTGGCCGCAGGCTGCGATGTCGTCATCGCCTCCAGTGACAGCCGATTCGGCTCGGCTTTCGCGCGCATCGGACTCAGCTGTGATTCAGGGACAAGCGTCACGCTGACAGCCCGCATGGGGGTGACGCGCGCGCGGCGTTTCGTTCTGCAAGCTGAAGTTCTGGACAGTGCGCAGGCACTGGCTTGCGGTCTGGTGGACGAAGTCGTTGCGCCAGATCATGTCGAAGCGCGTGCCCTCGCCTGCGCACGCCAGATGGCCCAAGGGCCGACAGCGGCTTATGGCGAGATCAAAGGTTTATTTCTGCGGGCTGGCCAAGCGCAACTGCAGGGGCAGTTGGAGGCCGAGGCGCTGGCCATTGCGCGGACAGCAGCCACCGAAGATGCGCATGAAGGTATTGCAGCCATGTTGGGCAAGCGAGCCGCTTCATTCATGGGTCGGTAGACCAAACACCAGACGCCGGCTTGGCTAGCGTGCAGTTTGCTCGACAGCCAATCCCGCGATCGCGCTGCTTTTGTTGTTGAAGACATCGCACTCCGCGAGCAGCCAGTCTCGAAAACGCTTCATTTGGGGTGTCAGCCGTTTGTTCTCTGGGTAGACCAGGTAATAGGTGAACTCGCCCTTGTCGAGGTAATGCCGGATCGGACAGACCAGGCGGCCAGCAGCCAAGTCTTCCTCAACCAACGCCAGCTGCGCCATTGCAAAGCCCTGCCCTTCAATGGCGGCTTGATAGCTCAGCGCCGAACTCTCGAAGTAGAGAAAACTATAGTCTTCCTGCATCTCTACGCTCTGTTCACGCAACCACTGCGACCAGTCGTCTCGGCGTTCGGACCAAGTGGATTGCAGCAGCACATGGTGGGCAAGATCTTGTGGTTTTTGCACCGCGGGGCCGCGCGTGAGCAACGCCGGACTACAGACCGGAACCAGCACATTGGGAATCAGTCGCTCGGCTACAGTGCCTGGCCAATGCCCCAAGCCCAGACGGATCGCAAAGTCCAGCTTGTCGCGGCTGAAGTCCACGGGGTCCATGCCGGTTGAAAGGACCAGCTCTTGTGATCGGTTGTCGATGCAAAAGCTCGACAGGCGCGGAATCAGCCATCGCAGAGAAAAGGTGGTGTAAGCGCGAACCCGCAAAACATCCTTGTGGCCGGGATTGGTCAGCGCGACCGTCGATTCCCGGATCGACTCAAAGGCGGCTGAGACGTCGCGGAAATAGCGTTCTCCCGCATCGGTCAGCGTCAACTGTCGGTGACCCCGAACAAACAGGCTCACGTCCAAGAATTCCTCCAGCGCGCGCAACTGGTGACTGACTGCCCCCAGCGTCACGGAAAGCTCTGCCGCCGCCTTGGTCGCACTCAGGTGGCGGGCGGTAAAAACGAACGCGCGCAGCGCGTTGAGGGGCGGTAGATCCCGCATCTTGATTAAGTGACGATGGTTGTGCAATTCATTTTTGGATCATAAGTCAATCCGAACGGGAACCAGATCGTCAGCCACACAGTCAAAATTATTCAATCGAGGCTAAAACAATTCCATTGTCATGACGGCCCGCATAAGCGAAGCTGACCCGCATGTTCAGTCCACACGATTCTTATCAAGATATCCGCGATGCTATCCGTGCGTTGGCGGCGCAGCTGCCCAGCGACTATTTCCGCCGCGTTGACGAGGACAAGGCGTACCCGGAAATATTCGTGAACGCACTGACACAAGCCGGTTGGCTGGCGGCATTGATTCCTCAAGAATATGGCGGCTCTGGTCTGGGGCTCACTGAAGCCACGGTGATCATGGAGGAGATCAACCGCTGCGGTGGCAACGCGGGGGCTTGCCATGGCCAAATGTACAACATGAACACGCTGCTGCGCCACGGTTCAACGGCGCAAAAAGAGCGCTACCTTCCGCGCATTGCCACGGGTGAGCTGCGGCTGCAATCCATGGCAGTGACCGAGCCCACCACCGGGACAGACACCACCCAGCTCAAGACCATGGCCGTCAAAAAAGGCGACCGCTACATCGTCAATGGGCAGAAGGTTTGGACGTCGCGGGTGCAGCACTCCGAGTTGATGATTCTGCTGGCCCGAACCACCCCGGTGGATCAGGTGGCGCGCAAGTCTGACGGTCTGTCCGTCTTCTTAGTCGATGTGCGTGCCGCCACCGGCAACGGCATGACCATTCGTCCGATTGCCAACATGGTCAACCACGAGACCAATGAGCTGTTTTTTGACAACCTCGAGATCCCCGCGGACAACCTGATCGGCGAGGAAGGCAAGGGCTTCAAATACATCTTGGACGGACTCAACGCTGAGCGCACGCTGATTGCCGCCGAGTGCATTGGTGACGCCCACTGGTTCATCGAAAAAATCACGAGGTACGCCAACGAGCGCATCGTCTTTGATCGACCTATCGGCAAGAATCAAGGCGTGCAATTTCCAATCGCGCGTGCTTGGGTCAATCTTCAGGCGGCCGACCTGATGCGATTCAAAGCGGCCGCTCTGTTTGATGCTCACCAACCTTGTGGCGCTGAGTCCAACATGTCGAAGCTGCTGGCTGCCGATGTCTCTTGGGAAGCGGCCAATGCATGCCTTCAGTTCCATGGCGGCTTCGGCTTTGCCACCGAATACGACGTGGAGCGCAAGTTTCGCGAGACCCGTCTTTACCAGGTGGCACCGATTTCGACCAACATGATTCTTTCCTACGTGGCCGAGCATGTGCTTGGCCTGCCGCGGTCTTTCTGAGGGCCATCCTATGCGAACCCTCCAGGGTCTGACGGTTGTCACCTTCGAGCACGCGATTGCCGCGCCGTTCTGCACGCGCCATCTGGCAGACCTTGGCGCACGTGTGATCAAGGTGGAGCGCCCGGGCTCTGGCGACTTCGCGCGCAACTATGACACGCGTGTGCGCGGGCTTGCTTCGCATTTCGTATGGGTCAACCGCTCCAAGGAAAGTCTGACCTTAGACATCAAGCATCCGCAGGCCAAACCGGTCCTCGATGCCTTGATGGCCAAGGCCGACGTGGTGGTTCAAAATCTGGCGCCCGGCGCTGCAGCTCGCTTAGGCCTGTCATGGGATCAGCTGGCGCCCAAGCATCCCCAGCTGACGCTGTGCGACATTTCAGGCTACGGACTGGACGGACCTTACCGCGATAAAAAAGCCTACGACTTGCTGATTCAGAGCGAAGCGGGTTTGGTGTCCATCAGCGGCACGCCGGAGGAGCCCTCCAAGTCGGGAGCTTCAGTGGCCGACATTGCCTCAGGCATGTACGCCTACAGCAATATTCTGGCCGCGCTGTTGCGGCGGCATGTCAGCGGCAAGGGCTCGCACATTGAAGTGTCGATGCTGGAAGCCATGACCGAGTGGACCAGCTATGCGCTTTATTACACCTATGACGGCGCGCCCCCGCCACCGCGTGCCGGAGCCTCCCATGCTGCGATTTATCCGTACGGACCTTTCACAGCCGGCGACGGCGTGACCGTCATCCTCGCGGTGCAGAACGAGCGTGAGTGGACCTCACTGTGCCGCACCGTGCTGCAACTGCCAGACCTTTTGACCAACGCTGACTATGCCGGAAATGCAAAGCGGGTCGCGCAGCGCGACGTGCTCAAGCCGATGCTGGAAGGCGTGTTCAAGCAACTGACCGGACCTCAGTTGATTGCGCGACTTGACGAAGCCGGCATCGCCAATGCGCAGCTGAATGACATGGAAGACGTTTGGCAGCATCCGCAATTGAAGGCGCGAAACCGGTGGACCGAGATTGGCTCGCCGGTAGGCAACTTGAAGGCGTTGCTTCCCCCCGGGATGCAACGAGAAGATGATCCGTTGATGGGCCCCGTGCCAGCTCTCGGGGAGCACACGGATTCCATCTTGGGCGAACTGGGGTTCAGTACAGGTGAGATTGATTCAATGAAAAGTGCCGGTGCCATCTGAGGCGTAAATCGGCGAAAAGGAAAACTGACTATGGACTACAACGACATCATTTACGTCAAAAAAAATGGCGTGGCGCGCATCACCATCAACCGCGAGAAGGTGATGAATGCCTTCCGTCCCGACACTGTGGAAGAAATGGTTCTGGCTTTCCGCGATGCAGATGCCGATCCAGAGATCGGAGCCATTGTCTTGGCGGGTGCGGGTGAGCGGGCCTTTTGCACCGGTGGTGACCAGTCGTCGCATGACGGCAAATATGCAGGACGCGGCGTGGCGGGTATGCCCATTGAAGAGCTCCACGCCTGCATCCGCGACAGCCGCGTTCCGGTGATCGCGCGGGTGCAGGGATTTGCAATCGGCGGCGGCAATGTACTGGCCACGATGTGCGACCTCACCATTGCGTCCGACAAAGCCATCTTTGGTCAAGTCGGACCCAAGGTCGGCTCGGTGGATCCTGGTTGGGGAACAGCCTACTTGTCGCGCATCGTCGGTGAGAAGAAGGCGCGCGAGATGTGGTACTTCTGCCGCCGCTACAGCGCCGCTGATGCCGCAGCCATGGGCCTCGTCAACGTGGTCGTGCCGCATGACCAGCTGGATGCTACGGTGGACGCTTGGTGCGCGGAGTTGATGGAGAAGAGCCCAACGGCGATCGCCATTGCCAAACGTTCTTTCAATGCCGACAGCGACAACATCCGCGGCATTGGCAACTCAGGCCTCGAAGCACTGGCGCTCTTTTATCAGACGCCCGAATCTAAAGAAGGGGCCAACGCTTTTCGTGAAAAGCGCAAACCCGATTTCCGCGGCGTCCGTAATCGCAAGGACTGACATGAGCGCTCACCACTTTCCGCGCCTGCTAGCGCCGTTGGACTTGGGCCGTGTGGTCTTGCGCAACAGGACCTACATGGGCTCGATGCACACGCGCATCGACATGGGGGATGACCCGGTGCGTCGCATGGCGGCCTTCTATGGTGAGCGTGCCAAGGGCGGCGTGGCCATCATCGTGACCGGCGGTTGTTCGCCCAATGATGAAGGCCTGATTGAGCCCGGTGCGCCCGCCCTGCTGACTTCGGATCAGGCGCTGCATGAGCATCGCCCGGTCACCGATGCCGTGCATGCGCACGGCGGCAAAATTTTGTTGCAACTGCTGCACGCCGGGCGTAACGGCAAGATGGACAACCTCGTGGGCGCCTCAGACATTCGTTCGCCAATCAATCCGCGCAAGCCGCGCGCTTTGACCACTGATCAGGTGGAGCAGACGGTAGACGATTTTGTGCGCTGCGCCAAGCTGGCTGAAGAGGCTGGCTACGACGGCGTCGAAGTGATGGGATCAGAAGGCTACCTGATCCACCAGTTCGTGGCTGAGCGTTGCAACAACCGGACCGACGAATGGGGTGGCAGCGCCGAAAAACGCATGCGTTTCCCCGTGGAGATCGTGCGGCGCATACGGGCTGCTGTGGGCCCAAAATTCCTGATCACTTACCGCATTTCGGTGCTCGACCTCGCCGAAGGCGGCAGTAGCGCTGCGGAGATTGTGGCTCTGGCACAAGCGGTGCAAGCGGCCGGTGCAGACCTGCTGAACACGGGCATCGGATGGCACGAATCGGCCGTGCCGACCATTGCGTATCCGGTGCCGCGCGCCGCTTTCCGTTTTGCGATCGCGCGCGTCAAGCGCAGCATCAGCATCCCGGTGGTGGCGTCCAACAGAATCAACACACCCGAGCTCGCCGAAGAACTCTTGGCCAGTGGCGACGCTGACATGGTCTCCATGGCCCGTCCCTTTTTAGCCGATCCCTTTTTCGTCGCCAAGACCGCTGCGGGCCTGCCGCAAACGATCAACACTTGCATCGCTTGCAATCAAGCGTGCCTAGACCATGCCTTCGCCAACAAGACCACCACTTGTTTGGTGAATCCGAAGGCTGGGCGCGAGCTCGAGTTCCAGACACCGAAGCCTACCCGCAAGCTGCGTGTCGCCGTGGTTGGCGCCGGGCCGGCCGGGCTGGCGGCTGCCACGCAGGCGGCGGAGCGCGGGCACCAGGTCACCTTGTTTGAAGCCTCCGATGCGATCGGCGGCCAGTTGAACCTCGCCGTGCGTGTGCCGGGGAAGCTGGAGTTTGCCGAGACCTTGCGTTACTTTCGCGAACAGCTCACGCGCCTTGGTGTTGACGTGCAGCTCAATACGCGCGCCACATCGCGGCAACTGGCATCGGACCAGTTCGACCGGGTGGTGATTGCCACCGGCATCGTGCCGCGTCAGGTGAATTTTCCGGGTGCCGACCACCCCAAGGTCATCTCCTACTTTGATCTCCTGACGGGGAAGAAGTCGGCTGGTCGCAGTGTGGCCATCATCGGCACCGGCGGCATTGGCTTTGACGTGGCGGAGTTGCTCACGGCGCCGCACCCGGCTTCACATCGCGAGACCTCGGAAGAGTTCTTCAATGACTGGGGCGTTGATGTCGCGCCTGAGTCACCTACCGGCCTCAAAGAAATGCACATGTCAAAGGCGGACTGCCAAGTGACATTACTGCAACGTTCCAACACGCGGATAGGTGACCGCCTCGGCCTGAGCACCGGATGGATCCACCGAAGCCGGCTGCGCTTGCGCGGCGTGAAGACGATGACCGGCTGTACCTATGAGCGGGTCGACGATGCCGGCTTTCACGTCACGGTCGATGGTGAACCCAAGCTGCTGGCGGTTGATACCGTGGTGGTCTGCGCCGGCCAGGAAGTGAATCGCACGCTGGCTGACGAATTGATCGCCGCAGGTGTCAAGGTCGACGTGATTGGCGGTGCCCATATCGCGACCGAACTCGACGCACTACGCGCCATCGACGAGGGCACGCGCCTCGCCTATGCCCTGTGAACCGGAGACGACGATGTTTGAGTTGAACGTAGCGCAATCAGTAGCGACGGTCACGCTGACGCGAGCCCCGGTCAATGCGATGAACGATGCTTGGGTGCAGGGTTTTCACGATCTGTTAGATGGCTTGGAGTCGCGCGACGACTGGTCGCTCTTGCGGCTGCGCAGTGCCCTCAAGCTGTTTTCTGGCGGCGCCGATCTGAAGCAAATCGAAGGTAATTTTGGCCGCTCGATTGAAGAACAAGCCGGGCCGGGTCTGCGTTACCAACAGCTGTTTTCGCGCATCGAAGCGCTGACGCGGCCAACGCTTGCAGAGCTGAAGGGCTCTGCGCTGGGGGGTGGCTTAGAGCTCGCGCTCGCCTGCGACATGCGCTTTGCTTCCGAGGAAGCCAAGCTTGGCCTGCCCGAAGTTAAGTTGGGCCTCATGCCGGGGGCCGGCGGCACACAACGGCTGCCACGGCTGGTCGGTCGCGCCACCGCCATGCGAATGATCCTCAGCGGCGACCCAGTGACAGGCGCACAGGCGCTGGCGCTTGGCCTGGTGCAATGGGCCGTGCCAGCAGCACAGTTTGACGAAGCGGTCGAGGCTGTCGTGCGGCAGTTCGCTGCCGTGCCGCCCCATGCGGCCCAAGCGGCGAAGGCGGCCATTCGCGTCGCCTTCGAGTCAGGCCGTGACGGATATGCGGTAGAGACAGACTGCGTCAAAAGCTGCTTAGCGCACCCGTGCACGCAAGAGTTGGTGGCGGCCTTCCTCGCTCGGTCGGTCAAGTAAAACAGAAACCTCAAAGGATCGCCATGGAATTGAAAGACAAAATCATCGTTGTCACCGGGGGCGCCTCTGGCATCGGCAAGGCCACGGTCCAGGTGTTGGCATCGCAAGGCGCAACCGTGCACATTGGCGATCTGGACATGGCTGGTGCAGAGCGGACGATTCAAGAGCATCCCGGTGGACAAGGCGAGATCACTGCGACACAACTGGATCTGGCTTCGGCCGATTCGGTGAAGGCCTTCGCGGCCAAAGTTCTGAGCCTTCATGGCCGGGTTGATGGTTTGGTGAATGCTGCGGGCTTTGACAAGGTTGGCCCTTTTATCAAGAACGATCCTGAGCTGTGGGAGCGACTCGTGGCTGTCAATTTGCTGGGTGCGATGCGCCTCACGCAACTGGTGCTGCCGTCGATGATCGAGGCGAAGGCTGGCAAGATTGTCAATATTTCCAGTGATGCCGGGCGTGTCGGCAGCATGGGTGAGACGGCGTACGCGGCGACCAAGGGTGGCCTGATAGCCTTCACCAAGTCGCTTGCCCGCGAAATGGCGCGCTACCAGATCAACGTGAATTGCGTCTGCCCGGGACCGACCGACACACCGCTGTTTAATGCGCAAGCCTCCGAAGGACTCCGGGAGGCGCTGCTCAGCGCGATTCCACTTCGCCGCCTCGGGCAACCTGCTGATGTGGCGCAGGCCGTTCGCTACCTGATCGGGCCGAACGCAGACTACGTCACCGGGCAGGTCTTGAGTGTGAGCGGCGGCCTGACGATGGTCGGGTGAAACAGACATATTAAAAAATACGCATGAAAAAATACGCATGACTAAGGCAGCCCTCAGTGAAGTTTCCGGCCAACCTTTGGTCGTGCGCAACATCACGCCAGCCGAACCAGGCCCGGGGCAGGTTCGGGTCCGAGTGGCGGCATGCGGCATCAACTTTCCGGATACGCTGCTGCTGGACGACCGTTACCAGTTCAAGCCATCGCGCCCCTTTGCGCCCGGTGGTGAGGTTGCGGGACATGTAGACGCCATCGGCCCTGGGGTGCAGGGGTTCAAGCTCGATGATGCCGTGTTGGGCCGCGCGCTCTTTGGCGGCTTGTCGCAAAGTTTGGTGCTGAACGTCAACCAATGCGTCCACATGCCGGCGGGCATGCCGATGGACGAGGGTGCCGCACTGTTGTTAACCTACGGCACCGCCTACTATGCCTTGCGCCATCGTGGCCACCTCAGTACGGGCGACACGCTGCTGGTGACCGGGGCCGCCGGAGGGGTGGGCCTTGCGGCCATCCAACTCGGCAAAGCCTGGGGGGCACGCGTGGTCGTGGCAGTCTCATCATCGGACAAGCTTGACTTCGCGTTGCGCCATGGTGCAGATGCCGGGTGGGTGTATCCGGTCGGCGAGCTGAGCCGCGATGCGTCGCGCGCCCTGGCCGCTTCCATCAAAGATGTCGTGGGTCCGAACGGCGCGAATGTGGTGCTCGACGTGGTAGGCGGCGACATTGCCGAGCCCTGCCTGCGCGCCACCGCTTGGGAGGGGCGCTTTCTGGTGGTCGGCTTTCCAGCGGGCATCCCACGGTTACCACTCAACCTCGTGCTGCTCAAGGGATGCCAGGTGGTGGGGGTCAGCTTGGGCGAATGGATCGGACGCGAGCCGCAGCTTTTTGCAGAAAGCGCGCAAGACCTGTTCAAGCTGTATGCCGCCGGCCACATCCGGCCGTTTATTTCACAGAGATTTCCACTCGAGCAAGCCAACGAAGCCTTGGCACAACTGTCTGGACGCCGCGCATTGGGCAAAGTTGTCGTCACCATGAATTCAAACAGGATCAAAACATGAAAATATTTGCAACCCTAGACGACCTAAAACCGGTCGTGGGTCAAGACCTCGGCGTGAGCGACTGGATACAGGTCACGCAGGAACAGATCAACTTGTTTGCCGAAGCGACTGGCGACCACCAGTGGATCCATGTGGACCCGGTGCGCGCGAAAGAAGGGCCTTACGGCTCAACCATCGCCCACGGTTTTTTAACGCTCTCCCTTTTGCCCAAAATGTATGCCTCACTGATTCGCATTGAGAAGACGCGGATGGGCGTGAACTACGGACTCAACAAGGTGCGCTTTCCTGCGCCGGTGCCCGTGAACAGCCGCCTGCGTTGCCGCATCAAGTTGCTGACGTGCGAAGAAGTCGCCGGCGATGGCGTGCAGCTGAACTGGGAGATGAGTGTGGAGCGGGAGGGTGAGGCCAAGCCGGTCTGTGTGGCTGAATTTCTACAGCGCCGTTACCGCTAGCAGAAGGAGAACAAGTTGGCACTTGACGCTGAAAGCTTGACGCAATTCACAGAAACGGTGGCCCGTTTTGTGCGCGAACGCCTGATCCCGGCAGAATCAGCCGTCTCCACTGAAGACCATATTCCTCGTGAGTTGATCGCAAGCATGGGTGAGCTGGGACTGTTTGGCATGACTCTGCCCGAGCGCTTCGGCGGCCTTGATCTCAACGCCTCTGAAGAGGTAAAGGTGGTGTTTGAACTCTGCTATGCCGCGCCGGCATTCCGTGGCTACTTAGGTGCCAACAATGGCCTAGGCGGCCGCGCCATTTTGGTCGGTGGTTCTGAAGAACAGCAGGCGACATACCTGCCACGCATTGCCAGTGGCGAGATCCTCACCGCCTTCGCCCTCACTGAGCCTGAGTCCGGCTCTGACGCTGCCGCGCTGAAGACCAAGGCGACGCGTCAGGCCGATGGCTCCTGGCTGCTGAGCGGGCGCAAGACCTACATCACGCACGCCGACTGTGCCGACCTGTTCATTGTGGTGGCACGTAGCGACCCGTCGTCCATTGGCGGCAAGGGCGTATCGGTATTTCTGGTCCCCGGCGACACACCGGGAATCATGCGCGGCAAGCCCGAGCGAAAGATGGGGCAACAAGGCACGCATGTGGCCGAGCTGTCGTTCAATGACTGCGCCTTACCGGCCACTGCGTTGTTGGGCGTCGAAGGCCGCGGCTTTGAGCTCACCATGCAAGGCATTGATCGGAGTCGCTTGCATATGGGAGCCATCTGTGTCGGCGTGGCCCGCCGCCTGATCGACGAAGCGCTGCATTACGCGCTTGAGCGCAAGCAGTTTGGCAAGCCCATTGCCGACTTCCAACTGGTGCAAGCCATGCTGGCCGACAGCCAAGCTGAAATGGCAGCCGCGCGCGCACTGGTCATCGAGAGCGCCGCGCGTTGCGACGCCGGCGAAAACATATCGATGGAAGCGTCCTGCTGCAAGATGTTTGCGTCAGAGATGGTCGGCCGCGTGGCTGATCGCGCAGTGCAGATCTTCGGTGGTGCGGGCTATATGCAGGACAGCGTGGTCGAGCGCTTGTACCGCGACGTGCGCGTATTCCGAATTTACGAAGGCACAACACAGATCCAGCAGGTCACTATCGCAAAGCACATGATCCGGCGTGCTTCAGCACGGCCTTAAAACGACCCATCAAAAGACAAGGAAACATCAACATGAGCGAACAGCTTCAAACCGAGGTCGTCGACCGGGTGGCCCATATCATTTTCAACCGTCCCGAGACTCGCAATGGCCTGACACCCGCCTTTCTGGGCGAAGTGATGGACGCCATCAAGACCTTCGAAGCCGACAAAGGTGTCCGCGCCATTCTGTTCACCGGCAACGGGCCGGATTTTTCCTCGGGTGGCGACAAGGGCTTCCTGCGCGAGGTGCAAAGCATGCCGCCCGAGCAGGTGCAAACCGCTGTTTACGGCTTCTTCCAGGGCGTTGTGCGAGCCGTGAAGATGTGTTCCAAGCCGACCGTTGCGGTGATCAATGGTGGCGCAGTGGGCGCAGGTTGTGAACTGGCGATTGCCGCGGACTTTCGCGTGGTAGCGAAGAAGTCGTTTTTTCATGAGAACTGGACGGCCATTGGCACGATCCCGCCGCTAGGAGGTATGTTTCTGTTGCCACGGCTGATCGGGTTGGAGCGCGCGTCCAACATGATCATGCGAGCCCAGCGAGTTTACGGTGAAGAGGCCGTTCGAATCGGCTTGGCCAGTCAGCTCGTGGAGGATGCTGAAAACCTCCGTGCCGAAGGCCATCTCTTCGCAAAAGACTTGGCCTGCCGCTCGCCCAATGCCATGCGTGTCGCCAAGGTGGCACTGCGCCGATCCATGGAAGGCACATTGGCTGGCGAGTGGGAGTTCAACCTGCTGCAGCAGGGCACGTTGCTGTCAGGGCCGGACTTTGCCGCTGCGCTGGATGCCATCGAAGCCAAGCGCACGCCGACCTATTGAACCCTTGAGGTATCCCCTTCGTGCACCCCCAAACTGACCAGCAGCGAATGCTCGCCGACGCGGCAAAGCAATTTGCGCAAAAGCGTTGCACATCCGTCCGCCTGCGCGCCTGCCGTGACCGCACGCCAAACCACGATGCCGACGTGTGGATGGCCATGGCAAATCTCGGCTGGCTCGCCGTGCTCGCACCCGAAGCAGATGGCGGCCTTGGCAGCGGACTCTCCGATATGGGGCAACTGGTGTACGAATGGGGCGCGGCCTGCGGGCCTGAACCCCTGGTGGCCTCTGGCGTACTCGCACTGAGCCTGCTGGTGCAAGGCGATGGACCGGTGCGCGACGACCTGCTGGCCGGCACGATGGCTGGCAACGTGTTGCCCGCCATCGCTTGGATGGAGCCGTCAGCCAGCATTCTTGCAACACCACAAGGTTGGGTCATCAACGGCACAGCCCGCTTTGTCACGCCCTCTGACGCGACTGATTTTCTGCTGGTGTTTGAGCCGGGCAGCGGGCATCCGTGTCTGCACCTTGCCGCGGGCGCGAGCGGCTTGAGCGTGACGCGCGAGCGTCGGGTTGACGGCAGCGATGCCGCCTGCCTGACCTTGCAGGGCGTCAAACTGGGGACAGAGGTGTGCATCGTGAAGGGCTCCCTGGCAGACCAGGCCGGCGAACTGGCGCGCGATCATGCGCTGGTCATGGCGGCGGTTTACATGGCGGGCATCATGCGGACGGTCAACACCATGACGCAGGACTACTTGCGCACCCGTGTGCAATTCGGCAAACCAATCGGTTCTTTCCAGGCCTTGCAACACAAGGCGGTGGATATGCACATCGCTGAGCAACTCGCGCGCGATGTGGCACAAAACGCCTGTGCCCGCATGGATGCCGGGTGCCCCCCCGCAGAGCGTGCCTGCTTGGCCAGTCGTGCCAAGGCGCGCGCGGGTGATTCGCTGGACCACATTGTGCGCATGGCCGTGCAGTTGCATGGTGCCATAGGCTTCACGGACGAATACGACCTGAGCCTGTACCTGAACCGTGCGCTGGTGATGTCTGCCTGGTTGGGCAACGCTGACGAGCACGTGGCGCGCTATGCACAGCACGTGGCTCCCTTTGAGGCAGCAGAAGCATGACGATCATCGACACCCCTGGCGACTGGAACGCAATCACCGACGATGACTTTCGGCAGCGTATCCGCAGCTTTCTAGAAGCGAACTATCCATCTGAGCTGCGCTATCCGTCCCGCCGCCTGTTCTGGCCTGAAATCGGTTTTTGGTACCGCAAGATGTCAGCGGTGGGTTGGATTGCACCCAACTGGCCGCGTGAGCATGGCGGCATGGGCCTCGACACGGGCAAACTGTTGATCTTCTACGAGGAGCATGAACGCTGGGGCGTGTCGCGCTTCCTCGACCAGGGCATTCTCATGGTGGGTCCGATGCTGATTCGCTTTGGAACAACTGCGCAGCAGAAGCAATGGCTGCCCTCCATTCTGGCTTGCGAGCACCTGTGGTGCCAAGGCTATTCCGAGCCGAATGCTGGATCAGACCTCGCCGGACTGCGGACTGAGGCTGAACTGAAGGACGGGGAATACGTCCTCAACGGTCAGAAAATTTGGACCACTCTAGCCAGCGACGGCACGCACATCTTCGTGTTGGCTCGCACCGACAAGGTGGCCAAGAAACAGGCTGGTATCAGTTTTTTCTTAGTCGACATGAACCAGCCTGGTGTGCGCGTACGACCCATACGCGATGTGGCCGGTCACGATGAACTCTGCGAAGTTTTTCTCGAAGATGTGCGCGTCCCGGTGTCTAACTTGGTGGGTGCACCCCATGAAGGTTGGGCCATTGCCAAAGGGCTGCTGGGCTTTGAGCGCATCTTCCTCGGCAGTCCCAAGTACCCGACATATGCGCTGGGCGTGCTGGCACGTGTTGCGCAAGCGCGCGGTCTGATGCAGGACCCACCGTTTGTGCAGTTGTTTGCCAAGCTCCGGATGGCGGTCGAGGACCACACGGCTTGCTATGAGCGTTTTATCGACATGGTGAAGCGTGGCGAACCAGTGCCGCCCGACATCTCCATGCTCAAGATAATCGCCACAGAAAGCTTCCAGGCCATTGCCGACCAAGTGATCCGCGCGGCAGGCGAAGCAGCCCAACTGCGTGGACTGGCCAGGGTCGGAGACAGCGAGGTCGATGTGCTTGGACCATTCTTTCGCGCAATGCCTTCCACCATCTACGGCGGCACGAACGAAATCCAGCGCAACGTCATGGCCCGCGAAGTCCTGAGGCTGCCTTCGTAGCAACCGACAACGCAGCACATCGCCTTAACCCGTCGAACTTTTTCACTCATTAACCGGCCAAACAAATGCAAAGCCTTAAAAATAGTGTCGCCACAGTCTTGATAGCGTTGGGCCTTGTGGCTTCCGGCTTTGCCCATGCAGAATGGCCCCATGACAAGCCGATCACGATCATCGTGCCGTTCCCTCCAGGCGGCGTGACCGATGTGTTGTCGCGCATGGTGGCCAAGGAGTTGTCCGTCTCGCTCGGGCAGGCTGTCGTGGTGCAAAACCGGGCAGGCGCTGGCGGGTTGCTGGGAACGCGCGCGGCGGCCCAGGCACCGGCAGACGGATACACCTTGTTCCTGAGTCAGATTGCATCGCATGGCTCCTTGCCGAATCTGCACAAGAAACTGGACTACGACCCGGTCAAAAGCTTCAAGCCCGTCATCCTGCTCGCCGCCCATCCCGGGGTGCTGGTGATCAACCCCAGCAAATCCCCGAAAACGGTGGAAGAACTGATTGGCTTAGCCAAACTGAATCCGGGCGTGCTGAACTACGGATCAGCTGGCATTGGCACGACTTTTCATCTGTCTGCGGAGCTTTTCAAGGCCCTGTCAAATACCGACATCACCGGCATCCAATACCAGGGCGGCGCACCCGCCATCACAGCGCTTCTGGGTGGCCAAGTGGACATCGTGTTTTCTGATTTCGCCACGGCGTTGCCGCATGTTCGGAGTGGCACGCTGCGAGCGCTGGGCGTGACGAGCAAAGCCCGCTCAACGGCGGTGCCGGACATCCCGGCCATCGCCGAGACCCCAGGCATGGGCGACTTCGAGGTGCTCTCATGGATCTCACTGCACTATCCCGCCGGCGTACCTGACGCCATCGTCCAGCGTGTCAATCTCGAGGCCAACAAGGCCATGAGGTCGTCGACGCTTGCCAACTGGGTCGCAGCTGGTGGCGGCGTCGCCCGCGGTGGGACGCCCGCCGATCTCGCGCAGCATGTTGATGCCGAACTGGCCAAGTGGAAAAGAGTCGTTGAAAGCGCGGGCATTCGCACCGATCAATGAGGTAACACTGACGTGTTCAGCTTGCGCTCGACTCGATAAGCGCATCCACCGCCCACGCGCCCTCGCCTTTTGGCAGGACGATGAAGGGATTGATGTCAATGCTCGCCAGCGCATCGCCTTGTGCAGCGGCATAGACCGACAAAAGACTGAGCGCATCGACCAGCGCCGCTTCGTCCGAGGGTGGTGCACCGCGCACACCTTGCAGCATGGCGTAGCCCTTGACCTCGCGGATCATGCGGCGGGCTTCGTCACGGCCGAAAGGGGCACGCCGGAAGGTCACATCCTTGAGCACCTCCACGAACACACCGCCTAGGCCGAACATCACCATCGGGCCAAACACGGGGTCACGCGTCACGCCCAAGATGGTTTCCACGCCGCCATTCACCTGGTGGGCCAGCAATATGCCAGCGATGCGCGCGCTAGCAGCGCGTGTCTGTGCCCGCTCCATCAGGGTGGCGTAACCACTTTTCACGTCAGCGTCGTTAGTGATGTTCAATAGCACGCCGCCGATCTCCGATTTGTGAGGAATGTCTGCAGAGACAATCTTCATCACCAGCGGGTAACCGATGCGACCGGCAGCTTGCACGGCTGCACTTTGGGAGGTCACCACTTCTTCGGCGGCACAGGGAATACCAGCCAGCGCCAGCAGTCGTTTGGACGCGAACTCGTCGTAGCGCACTCCTGGCATTACAGACAATGCAGTCGCCGCCAAAGTCGCCGAGGCCTCAAGGGCCGGCGCATCGAACGCGGCGCGAAAATGCACCAGCGCGCGGATCACCTTGATGGCACGCGCAGGGTCTTCGAACACCGCGTAGCCAAGGCCTTCGAGGTGCTGGCGGGTTTCGGCGCTCGCGAGTGTGGACAGCACCAGAAATCGGTCTGTGTGCTTTTTAGCGACGGCTTCAAAATGCGGCAGTAGCTTGCCAAACAGTTCCTTGTTTCTGGCTATGTGCGTGAAGAAAGCGATCGCCGAGCCGTAACAGCCGCCTGTGAGCATGTGCTCAAACATCGGCCCCACAAGGTGCGGATGCGTGATCACTTGGGCGGTCACATCGACCGGATTGCGGGTAGCCGCAAAGGGCAGTAGCGCCTTGATGGCAGCCTGAGAGGCGGCCGGCATTTCAGCAACGTCGAGTCCGGCCTCTTCGGCCTGGTCGGCCAGCAGGATGCCCACGCCGCCCGACACCGTGATGATGCCGACTTTGTCGTTCACCGGGTAGCGCTTGAGTGAGCAGGCGTAGGCCACATCCATCAGTTCATCAATGGAATGGGCGCGGTACACATGGTGCTGGCGCATCACCGCCTCAAAGATGTCATCCGAGCCGGCCAGACTGGCGGTGTGCGAAGCCGCCGCCTGGGCGCCGACTTCCGACCGACCAAGCTTGAGCACGATGACTGGTTTACGGCGCAAACGCGCAACCTCAAACGCAGCCAGCAACCGGTCTGGATCGCGCACGCCCTCTAGGCAAATGGCAATGACTTCTGTGTCGGGGTCTTCGGCCACATAAGCCAGCGCTTCGGCCACGTCCACGTCGGCTTGGTTGCCACTGGTCAGGCACAGACTCAGGCCGAGGTCGCGCTCGGCGGCCAGCACGATCATGTGGATGCCGAAAGCGCCCGACTGACTGACCAGTGAAATCGAGCCCACGCGCGGCGGCTTGTCGACGATGCCGCTGGTGAAAGTGGCGAGCAAGCCAATGCGCGTGTTGAAGGTGCCGGCGCAGTTGGGGCCGAGCAGTGCCACGCCGCCTTGCCGCGCGATTTCCACAATGCGCTGCTGCAAGGCCCGGCCTTCGTCGTCGACTTCTGCAAAGCCAGAGGAAAACACCATGGCGCCCTGCACACGTTTAGCCACACACGCTTGCACGGCAGCCAGCACGTCTTGCGCAGGCACCGCGATGACGACCAGGTCAATCTCGCCCTCAACGGCATCGAGTGAAGGGTAGGACGTGAGTCCTTGCACCGTGTCGCGTCCCGGATTGATCGGGTAAACGGGGCCTTGGTAGCCAGCGAGCTTGAGGTATCGGATGGGTCGTCCACCGATCTTATTTTCGTCAGCCGAGGCGCCAATGATGGCAATGGAGCGAGGGTTCAGGAAAGCTCTGGCGCGCGCGCCCGGTGAGGTCACTTCGGTCATGTTGTTTTCTCAGGGCAGGTTCAATGCCTGCTTGGCCAGGATGTTGCGTTGTACTTCGGAGGAGCCGCCGTAAATCGTCGTGGACAGCGATGCCAGGAAGTGCGCCGCCACTTGGCTGTCACGCCCATCCGCTTGGGCACTGCTCACGCCGGCATACGGCCCCGCAAGCTCGACGGCGGCGCTGGCAATGCGCTTGTACATTTCGGTTTGATGCACCTTGAGCATGGCACCCTCAAGGCCAAGCTCGCCACCTGCGCGAACCTTTTCCAGCCCCGCTTCGTAAAGGCTGTTGTGGTCATACAGATCGGCGACCAAGCGCACATAGCGGTCCATGAACGCGGGTTCGCCCCAGCGCCCGGTATCTTTGGCCAGCTGGCGCAGGATTTTCAAGGCATTGAACGACTGGGCTGACGCGCCGATGAAAAGACGCTCTCCGCCCATCAGCGCCTTGACGATAGCCCAGCCTTTGTGCAGTTGGCCCACCAGTGCATCGGCCGGCACCTTGACGTTGTCCAGGAAGACCTCGCAGAAGTCGTCCTTCATCGACAAGATGTTGATGGGGCGGATAGTGACACCCGCCACCTTGAGCGGCACGAGGAAGTAGCTGATGCCGTCTTGCGGCTTGGTCACGTTCTTGTCAGTGCGCACAAGCATGTGACACCAGTCGGCTTGGTTGGCACGCGAGGTCCAGATTTTCTGGCCTGTGATGTTCCAGCCATCGCCGTTCCAAACGGCCTCGGTACGCAGACTGGCCAAGTCGGACCCCGAGCCGGGTTCACTGTAGCCTTGGCACCAGACCTCTTCGCCATTCAGGACCTTCGGCAAGAAGCGCTCACGCTGTGCCGACGTACCGAAGCCAATCAGCAACGGGCCTGCCATCATCACGCCGTTGTCGGCATAGCGCGCACAGCCGTGCGCATCAAAGACTTCATTGAAGATGATGCGTTTGGTGGGATTCAATCCCATGCCGCCGTTTTCAACGGGCCACCCCGGGGCGACCCAGCCGCGTCTCGACAGCGTCTGGTACCAACCTTTGGTGACTTCATGATGGAGCTGGCCAATCTGGAAGCGCAGTTCCTTGGGGTAGTGGTGACTGACGAACTCGTGCACCAAGGTGCGGAAGGCGTCATCACTCATGGCGTTGTAGTCGACGGTCATGTCAACCCTCCCGCGACTGTTCGATGGCAGCGAAGCGCTGACGGTGCGCTACCACGGAGCCCCAATCATTGTGAACGGTCAATATCTTGCGTGCATACAGGCCAATGTCGCAGTCGTCAGTCATGCCCATGGCGCCGTGAAACTGCACCGACTCGCGAGCGACCAGCATGGCGGCGTCGCCCGCGCGCACTTTGGCGCGAGACACCAAGGCGTGCCGTGCAGCTAGATCACAGGTGTCGCGATCCAGCGCGCAAGCCGCGTCATTGATGACCGCGCGCGTGAGCTCAATCTGGATCTTCAAGTCCACCGCACGGTGTTGCAACGCCTGAAAGCTACCGATCGGCTTGCCGAACTGTTGGCGTAAAGACAGGTAGCTCAAGGTCATGTCGAATGCGACTTCCATGGCGCCCAGCAAGTAGGCAGCACTGGCGAGAGCCGATTCTTCAAACACCCGTTCTAGCGTGCCAGGTAGCATCTCTCCGGGCGCATCGGCAAACACCACATCGCCCGCAAAGCTTCCGTCATGCAGGCTGACGCTGGTGATGGTCACGCCCGGCGCGTCGCGATCTACCAGCGCCAGCCCGTCGAGCGTTGCCACCACAAAAGCGTCAGCTGCCATAGCGCTGGCAACGAGGAGTTTGGTGCCGCTCACGCGGCCAGACACAAAGCGCGCCTGGCCGGCAGGGTTCAGATCATGCGGCTGCTCCATCCAGGCCGGGACGACGACGCAGTCACCACGTATCACGGCCTGCAGCCGCGCGCCAGACAACAGCGTAGCGGTGCCCGCAACGGCAATAAAGGGCTCAGGGCTGAGTGAGGCGCCCAGTTGTTGCGCCACTGCGCACAGTGCCGCCACGTCTAGGCCCGAGCCTTCACTATCTTCGGGCACACGCAGGCCAGCCCAACCCAGCCTGCACATCTCCTTCCACAGTCCGCGGTCGAAGCCGGGTTGCCGCATGCGCAGGCTGCGTGCGCGCTGCGGGCCCTTGTCGCGGGGCACCACAGCGCTGGCGCTGTGACGGATCAGGCGCAGGTTTTCCTGCGCATCGTCAAGACTCATCATCAGCTGCCGTTGAAAACAGCGGCACGCTTCTCGAAAAATGCAGCCTTGCCTTCTTCATGGTCAGTGGAACTGAACAGCATCGCCTGAATTTCACGTTCACGCAGCAGGACGTCGTCTAGGCCGCTGGCCAGCACAGAGCGCGTTAGCGCCATCGGCAACGGCGCCTTGGTCGCCAAAATCGCCGCAAGGCGCGAAGCTTCCTTGACCGCTTCCCCGGCGCCGACCATGCGGTCGATCACGCCCCAGTCCAACGCTTCTTTGGCGCTGAAGACCTCGTTGTACAGCAGGATCTGTCGTGCGCGTCCACGACCCACGCGGCCCGGTAAGGTGTGCAGGATGCCGGTGTCCGGCGCCATGCCGATTTCGCCAAAGCCGGCCTTGAAACGCGCGGTTTCTGCAGCGACCACCGTGTCGCAAAGAAGCGCCAGCGACAGTCCACCGCCAACGGCCCAGCCCTCAACGGCAGCCACCATCGGCTTGCTGCTTTGGGCCAGCAGTCGCACCAGATCGTGGACGATGCGCATGCGGTCCAGAGCAGCGCCCATGGGTTGGTGGCCCATGGCGGTCACATCACCCCCCACGCAGAACAACTTGTCGCCGCCGGTGAAGACGATGGCGCGCACGCTCGAGTCGGCCTCTAGTGCACGAAAGGTATTGAGCAGTGCGATACGCATCGGCATCGAGAACGCGTTGCGACGCTCCGGATCGTGCATGCAGATGGTGACGACAGCACCTTCACGGGATTCGTTGATCATGGCTTTGTTTCCTTCATTCAAGCGCCAGTGCTGCCCTGCACGGCGTGGAGATGTCCCGACAGTTCGAGATGGGTGAAGCGGTCATCGCCTAACCACTGGCGCAGTGTGGTGAGTGCTTGGTCGCGACTTGACGTTTGCGGTGGTGTAGGCCGATCCGGCACGCTGCGGCTAAAACGCGGCGCCGGCATGGGCTGACGCACACCGCCCACGTCGCCAAAGACCTCGCGTGCTGCGTTGTGAGGATGGTTGGGCGCTTCAGCCATCGTGAGAACGGGCGCAAAGCAGGCGTCCGTGCCTTCAAGCAACTCGCACCACTCGGCACGTGTGCGTGCGCGGAACTTAGCGGCCAGTGTCTCGCGCAGCCGCGGCCATTGCGTCCGGTCCCACCGATCTGGAAAATCCGCAGGGGCGATGTCCAAGCGCTGCAGCAGATCTTCAAAAAATCGGGTCTCAATCGGTGCGACTGAAACATACTTGCCATCGGCACAGACGTACACATCGTAAAAAGGCGTGCCGGAATCGGCGATGTTCGTCCCGCGTTCGAGGGCCCACATGCCCGCCGCGAGCATTCCATACATGCTGGTCATGAGCGACGTGACGCCATCCACGATGGCGGCATCCACCACCTGCCCCTGACCGGACTGGCCGCTTTCACGCAGCGCGGCGAGTATGCCGAGCGCCAGGTACAGCGAACCGCCCGCGTAATCGCCCAGCAGGTTGATCGGGATACTGGGTGGTTGACCCTGGCGGCCGATAGCATCGAGTGCGCCGGTGACAGCGATGTAGTTGAGGTCATGCGCGGCAGCATCGGCCAGCGGACCCTTCTGGCCCCAGCCGGTCATGCGACCGAAGACGAGTTTGGGATTGCGCTTCAAGCATTCTTCCGGCCCCAGTCCCAAGCGTTCCATCACACCCGGGCGCATCCCCTCAATCAGCGCGTCTGCGCCAGCGACCACTTCCATGGCCATCGCTCGGCCTTGCGCGCTTTTCAAGTCCAGCGCAATGACTTCACGATTGCGCAGCAGCAAGTCATATTCCAGCGGCCGTTTACTACCCAGCTCCACAGGCGTGACGCGGTCGATGCGCAGTACCGTCGCGCCGAGGTCGGCCAGCAGCATAGCGCACATGGGCGCTGGGCCAACAGCGGCGAATTCGACGATTTTCAATCCGGCAAGGGGTCCCAAGCAGCTTCCTTTTTATGATGTTGAAGGCTGACGTCATCTCGCCACGCTGAGCGATGACCCGCTCGTCCATGGCGGGGTCAAGGCGAACGCAGGCAGGGCCATCAAGGCCACGGCGCATGTGATCAGGGTTCGTTTCGTGCGCATCTGGCAATTGCCTCTTCGATAGAAGCATGTTGAACCGTGCGGGCGAAACTGACAATTGACTTTTTCAGGCGGGGATTGAATACATCTCAAGCTGTCGCTGGTGCCGCAAGCGATCATCGCTGGGGCAGATGATGTATTTTCTGCCCCTTAGCGACACCGTTCAGGATTTGGCCGTTGACGAAGTAGGCGCATCGCCGGGCTCGAGGTAGCGGGTAAAGCGGGCGCACGCGCCACCGATGTGGTTGCTTAGAAACCCGACCGCTGCTTGCTCATCGTTTGCGCTGATTGCCGCCAGAATGCGAACGTGGTCTTCGCAGGGTTCGATGCCGCGCAGGTCGTGAAATCCTTCAACCCGGCGTTTGAGGATCAGCCGATCAAAGATGCCGCCCAGCGTCCGACGCAAATACTGGTTGCCAGACAGGGCCGCCAGTGCGAGATGAAACTCGCGGTCCACCATCAGGCGCTCACGGCTGAGGTTTTCCATGCACAGGGTTTTATAACGTGTATTAATCGCCTCGAGTGCGGTGATGGACTCGGGGGCGATTTCGGTCTTGAAGATAAGCTGCAAGGAGAATATTTCCAGCGCTTCACGCGTCTGGTAAAGCTCCCTGACTTCCTGCACATCGATCTCTGCGACAAAGTAGCCACGATTCGCAATGCGTGTGACGTAACCTTCCTGGTACAGCCGTTCCAGCGATTCGCGCACCGGCGTTCTCGACACACCCAGACTTTCGGCCAGTGTCTGGTGAATCAGCTTGTGCCCCGGCCTCAGGCGGTTGCCCAGGATCGAATCCTTGATGGCTTGGTAGGTGCTTTGCACCAGAACATCAGGCGCCTCGACATCAGCTGATGTGGGGACTTTGATTGGCTTCAGGTTGGACATCAGGAGAATCAGGAGGTGTTTGTGCAGTAACGATGTGAGGCTTTACTATTCGATTTTCGCACCAGTGGCCTTGACCACCTCCGACCAACGCGCGGTGTCGGTCTGAAGCAGTTTGCCCATGTCTTCGATGGTTCCCCCGACCGGTTCCAGCCCGGCTTTGTTCAGGACTTCAGCGACGCTGGGGTCTTTCAGGATGCGGTTCGTAACCGCGTTGAGTTTCGCGATCACAGGCGCTGGCGTGCCGGCGGGAGCGAACAAACCGAACCAGACTTCCGACTGGAATCCCGGCAGTCCTGACTCTGCCACCGTCGGCAGATTAAGGCCTTTGATGCGCTCAGGGCTGCCGACAGCAATCATGCGCAATCGGCCGGATTTATCCTGCGGCGCGAGCGTCGATGCCGGGTTGAACAGCACCTGTACCTGTCCACCCAGAAGCGCGGCCATCGCCTCGCTGCCTCCCTTGTAGGGTATGTGCTGGATATCGACTTTGGCCATTGACTTGAACAATTCCATGGCCATGTGATTGGTGGCGCCGTTGCCTGACGAGCCGTAGTTCAGTTTGCCTGGATTGGCGCGTGCGTAGGCAATCAGTTCGGACGTCGTGCGCACAGGCAAGGCTGGATTAACCGCCAGCACGTTCGGGGTGCGGATCAGCTGAGCGATAGGCGTGAGGTCTTTGATCGGATCGAATGACATGCTTCGATACAGATTGGGGTTGATAGCCAGACTGCTCGAGGCCAACAATACCGTGTAGCCATCCGGCACGGCTTTGGCGACGATATCGCTGCCGATGTTGCTGCCCGCGCCCGGCTTGTGGTCGACCACCATCGGCTGATCGGTGAACTCCTGGAATTTTTTTGAGAATGATTGGGACACGACGCTGGTCGAGCCGCCTGGTGCATACGGATCCACCAGCCGCACCGGTTTATTAGGGTAGCTCTGCGCATGGGTGATGGGTGCCAGGGCAAGCATGACGCAGGCGCCAGCAGCGGCAATGAGGAATGCAGATTTCATGACGTTGTCTCCTTGAATACAGGTGGGTGGCGGTGCCGGTCAAAAAAAGGGGGCATCAGGTGTTCAGCGAATCGGGTCATTCCTTGATCGTCAATTGCGAGATCAACGCCATGGCGTCTGGCATCTGATCAAGAGCACGAAGCGTGGTGTAGACGCGACTCTGAAACACCCCGCCAAAAGCCACCGTGCAATCATCGAATTTCGCGCGCAACTGCTGCGGACTGAACCAGCGCTCCGGTTTTCCGGCCGCCAGCGGAATATGACGTGACAGCCGCCTGCCGGACTGCGTCATCACGGTGATCTCAGTTGAAAATTCACTGTCATCTTTCCAGCGCTCATCTGTTTTCATCGACATCTTTGCAATCAAGGCGCGCACGCGCGGATCCATCACCTTGGCATCTGTGAAGGTTGATAGCTTGACTTCACCGAACACCAGCGCCGCCGCAACGCAGAAATGCAGGCTGAATTTACCTTCTAGTGGGGTCTTTGGCATCACATGAATCAGCGGTGAAAAAGCCATCTCGCAAACGCCCGCCTCGATGCTGGCGATCTCTTCACCATTGAGCTCCGCGTGAAGTGCTAGCGCCGCTTCAATCCCAGGATGCGTGGCCCCGCAGGAAGGATACGGTTTGAGCGCCAAACCGTGCTCGGTTTGAATTTCCAGAGACTCACCCAACGCCAGTAGCGGGTCAACGTCAAAACCAATGCCGGCGTTGAAGACTGACAAGTAGCCATACGAATGTTCGAGCACGACCTCCGATGCATCAAAACCTTCCCGCGCCAGCTGCGCCGCCAAGACACCGTTACGTGCGGCATAACCCGCATGCAGCGGTTTCACCATGCTGCCGAAGTTAGCGCGCAGTCCCGAGGCAGACGATGCCGCGATGCCCAGTGCCATCACTGTTTTCTGCCGGTTCAGTCCCAGGATTCTGGCGACAGCCACAACGGCCGCGAGGGTGCCAAAACTGGAGGTTGCATGCCAGCCGCGTTTGTAATGCTGGGTGTTCATTGCACGCCCCAGTTTGCCAAAAATCTCGAAACCAGCGATGTAGCCATCGATCAGGTCGGAGCCGCTCGCGCCTGTGATTCGTGCGGCGGCCAAAAGTGCGGGGACCAGCACCGCGCTCGGATGGGCATAGGCCGGATGGTTGGTGTCGTCGTAGTCAAGCGCATGCGCAACCGTGCCGTTGAACAGCGCAGCATCTGCGGGCGAGCCGTAGCGGCCGGTGCCGATCAACAAAGCCGTATGAAGCGCAGATTCGCCCTGCGTCGTGGGCAGCACTTTCAACAATGGCGCAGCCAGCGGCTCACGACTTCCGGCCAACATGCAACCGATGCAATCAATCATGGCGTCCAACGCGCGCGATCGTGCCAGCGGCGGATAAGTCTGTTTGCGGGTGGCAAAGTCGGCCATTGCAAGGGTCAGGTCTGGCATTTTTTTGCTCATGTTTTGAATGTCAGTATGACGTTGTATTGAGACTGTGACAGGAGGCTTTTTAACATTGGCGGATTCAAAACATGAACTCTCCCCCATTGACATGCATGATCTGACCCGTCATGAATCCGCCAGCGTCAGAGCACAGGTAACGGCATGCTGCGGCAATCTCATCGACATGTCCAAAGCGCCGCAGCGGCATCGCGGACTTTCGTGCGGCGAAGCTGTCCTGCATCGCCTCATTGGCGACATCCGGGTAATGGGCCAAATCACGGCTGGTGTCAACAATCCCCGGTGCGACGGCATTGGCCGTGATGCCGAGCGGCCCGAACTCGGTGGCGATGGCTTTGGCTAGTGCAAAGACGCCCGCCTTGGCTGTCACGTTGTGGGCTCGGTTGGCCTTGGGTGAGAATCCATCACGACCCGAAATATGGATGATGCGGCCCCAGCGTTTGGCGGACATGTGCGGAAGGCACGCGCGCGCAAGGTAAAACGCCGCGCTTAAATTGGTGTTAATGATGCGCTGCCAATCCTCGATGCTGATGTCTAGGAACGGCTGGTGCATGCGTAAAGACACGTTCGACACGGCGATGTCCAGGCTGCCAAATCGTTGAACGGCGTTGTCGACCATCGACGCAACAGCGGCATGATCGCCGACATCTGCCAGCGCCACCATCGCTTCAACGCCAAGAGTGCGGGCCTCCTGCGCAACGCTTTCCAACGCTTCGAGGTTGCGGTGTCCGTTGATGACAACGTTTGCGCCATCCCTTGCAAAACCCAGTGCGATGGCCCGGCCGATATTGCTACCCGAGCCGGTGACGATGGCGGTGCGTCCGGTCAGTGGCCGAAGTGTGCCGCTGGTGGCGATAACAGGTGAAGTCATTTTTGGGCGGCCTCAGGTTGTTTTGGCTTTAGTACCACCAGGGCGTCAACAGCGATGACGCCGCGGCCTTGCGGCAATACGAGCAAGGGATTGATTTCAAACTCTAGCAAGGCGGGCATGGTGGCGACGAACTGGTCCCCGAATGCGATGATGGCTTGCACCAGCGCATCGATGTCTGCCGGCGGTTGGCCACGAAACCCCTTCAGTACCGTGCCGAGCTTGAGGCGTCCAATTGCGTTGCGTGCGGCAGCTTCAGAGGTTGGCAAGGCCAGCCAGGCGACATCGCGAAAAAGCTCCACCGAAATACCGCCCAACCCAATCGTCAGCACGGGACCGAAGTCGGGATTTTGCGTCGCAGACAGCAGAACTTCGACACCGCCCGTGACCATCTCTTGCACCAAGATGCCGGCACTGGGCTTGTTCAGCGCTTTACGTAGACGCGACGCTTCTGCGGTAATGGCGTCAGCGCCAATCACGTTAAGGGCGAGCAGGCCCAGTTCCGTTTTATGCGCTGCATCCTCAGGCAAGGCTTTCACCGCGACCGGCCCCATGCCGGCGCACAACGGCGCAACCTTGTCATTGGCGCAAGTGACAAACCAGCGCGGCACCGATATGCCACAGGCAGCGAACCACGCCATGGTTTCGGCCCAGTCTGAAGGCGCTGAAACCCCAAGGTTCGGCTTCGGTTTGCGCGCGGTTTCGCCCGATTGATCGGCTTGGCTGGCGGCGCGTGCTTTGTACAGCCAGCCGAGAAAAAGCGCGGCCTCGGCTGGGTCGCGCGCGCACAAGACCTTGAGTGCCCTCAATTGCGCGCGGTCCGAGGCCGGCAAACTGTCACCCAGAAAAGTAGCGATGACTGGAACACCTGTATCTCTGGCGACCTTGCCCAGCAAAGCCGTGCGTTCCATCACGTCGCTCGGTCCGCGGTTGGCGACTTGGACGACCAGCGCTTCCGTGTGTGGGTCCCCGGCGATGATCGACAGTGTCTGGTCGAACAGCCCTTGGTGCGAAAGAACCTGACCGGTCAAGTCGGTCGGATTTTCGACGCCCCCAAACTCGGGCAAGGCTTGTGTCAGCTGCGCAACCGTGCTGCGCGCGAATGTTGAAAGCGGTACGCCGTGGACGTCACACTGGTCGGCCATGAGTGCGCGTGTACCCCCCGGAATGCTGAAGACCGCCACGCCGTTTTGGCCGTAGCGTCCTGCCGTGGGGTCGGATGCATAAGGCAAAGGCGCAACGCTGAGGACCTCGCCCGCTGCGATCAATTCAGTCAAGCTTTCCAGCAGGATCGCGCCGGCCTCAGCAAGCAGGTCGCGGTAAATATTGAATTCGGAAGCGATCTTGCCCGTGTGCGATGCGGCGGCATCCATACCTTCTTTCGAGTTGCCCGACTTGAGCACCGCGACACGGATGCCGCGAGAACCGGCTTGGCGAATCAGGCTCAGCAAGCGTGCGCCATCGCGCAGGCCTTCAATGAACAACAGCACGACGCGAACATCCTTTTGCAGGATCATCCACGCCATGTAATCGGAGATCGTCAGCACGGTTTCATTGCCGACCGAGACGACGTAAGCGCAACCGATGGCATCATTTTGCAAATGTCTGGCGATTGCACCGGCCATGGCGCCGCTTTGCGACAGAATCGCCACGGGTGCGTGGTGCAAAACATCCCGCTTAGCGGCCGACCCAAACGTGAGCAAAGTGCGTGCGGCCACCGACCAGACGCCTTCGCAATTAGGCCCAACCAGAGCGACTCCGTTGTCTCTCGCCGCTGCTGCGAGGTCTGCCGCAGCTTGGCGGCCACTGTCTGTTTCCTCGAATCCAGAACTGAGCACCACAACGGCTCGTGTGCCTCTAGCGGCGCAATCGCGCACGGCTTGCGCGCAGTGTTTTGCGGACAGCATGATCATCGCAACGTCGGGCGCTTCGGGAAGCGATGCGATGCTGGGGTAAGCGCGCAGGCCGCCGATCTCACTGGCCTTCGGGTTCACGGGGTATATCGCTCCCCTGAAGCCGGTCTGGCGCAAGATGCCAAGCGGCGCTCCGGTCATCTTGCGCGGGTCGCTGGACAGGCCGATCAATGCGACCGAGCGGGCGTGAAAAATACTGTCAAGCTGCAGGTTCATCAGATCACCTTGTCGGCGTGCAGTTGGGCGATGGTGGCTTCACTGCGGCCCAGCAACTGGCTAAGGACTTCATGCGTGTGCTCTCCAAGCATCGGCGGCGGGCGGCGAATGTCACCGCGGCAGGCTGAAAATTTGAACGGCACACCGAGTTGTGCAACAGAACCCAGCACCGGGTGCGCCACGCGCTGCACCATGTCGGGCGCCGTGGTCTTGAGCTCTTCAAAGGCTTCAGACAGTTCATTAACCGGAGCACAAGGTATGTCGGCGTCTTCGAGTACGTCAATCCAATGCGCCGTGGTTTGTTGGCTGAAAACGGCCGACAGCTCGGTGACCATGGCAGCGCGGTTGGCCACGCGGCTTTGGTTCGACGCAAAGCGCGCATCGGTGGTGAGCTCAGGTCGGCCCAAGGCATCGCACAGGGTGCGGTAGGTTTTGTTGGTGCCGGTGGCCACCACCACAAAGCCGTCTTGCGTGGGGAAGGCTTGGTAGGGAACCAGTTGCGGATGACCCGAACCGAGCGGTGTGACGTTGGCACCGCCGTCAATCACAGCGACCGAGTAATTGATGAGCATGCTCATGGTGGCGTCGAGCAGGGACACGCTGACTTCCTGACCTTCGCCGGTGCGTTCGCGGTCAAACAGCGCTGCCAGCAAACCGGCGACCAGATAAATACCGCCACCAAAGTCGGCAATAGACGCGCCAGGACGCAAGGGCTCATTGCTGTCGAGCGCTCCGGTGATGCGCATCACACCAGAGCGAGCCTGCACGGCAATGTCCATACCGGCTTTGTCGGCTAGCACGCCTTCCATGCCGTAAGCAGAAATATTGGCGTACACGAGTTTGGGATTGATCTTTTTGAGGCTCTCATAATCCAGCCCCAGTCGCTGGGTCACGCCGGGCCTGAAGTTCTGCACCACCACGTCGGCCCAGGCAGCCAGCTCTTCGCACAGAGCACGACCCTCCGGAGTTTTCATTTCAATCGCCACGCTGCGCTTGTTCCGGTTGACGGCTAAAAAATAATCACCGCCGACGCGCGGAATGTCGGTGTGAAATTTTTCACTCACGTTCATGTAGCGCGTAGCATCGCCGCGCTCTGGTTTTTCAATCTTGACGATTTCAGCGCCCAAGTCGCCCAGCACCATCGTGCAATAGGGTCCGGCGACGCCATGGGTCAGGTCCAATACTTTGATGCCTTCGAGTGGTCTGCGGGTAGGGGTCATGGTGTATCGGGTTTAGCAACGCAGGCTGATGTCGCGGGAAGGGAGTCGGACGGTGGCTTCGCCGCTGCAGTTGCGTTCCCCGCGTTGGTTTTCACCCCACCAGCGAATGTCAATCAGCGACTCTGCGGGCATGCCGTTGAGGGCCTCGGTTTTGCGTTTGGCAACGACTTCGCCGGTCAGCTTGGTCAGGTCACCGATTAAATTGGGCTTGGTCACGCGGCCATCAAGGCGGCGCACAAAGCCACGGTCGCCACACCAGTTGGTCAGCATGTGACCCGCCCAGCCGATGCGTTGCCAGCCTTGGTCATAGGCCGCTGGCATGCCAATTTCATGTGCAATTTCAACGTCAAAGTGGCCCGCTGCCGGGTGCATGGGGATGTTGCGTGCCGGTGAGTAATAGACGTTGCTGGGGTGCTTGTCTCGGTCGGCAAACGCCAACTTCATAACGTTGTAGACGGTACGCCTGCCGGAGTAAAAACCAACGATGTCGACCAAGGTGAGTGGGCCTTTTTGCACCACCGGCAAGGTGTCGCCCAGGTTGACGTCTTCCCAATACAAGCTGTCACTGCCGCGCCGGAATTCGTTGCGGTAGCCGTCTGCAATGGCGTCAATTTCTGCGTCGGTGTAACGATATGGTGGCGGTGGTGCTTCTTTTTCTTTCAGCGCAAATTTGAAGCCACCGCCACTGCGTTTGCGCGGAACGCGGTAAATGTCACCCTCGTAGCGGGTGACGAGCTGCCCGTTTTGATTGGTGTAAAGCACCTCGCCGACTTGGTTGACATAGCGCGCAATGTTGCGGCCTTCCTTGATCTGAACATCGATCAAACGGGCGCGGGCGGTGATGGTGTCACCGGCTTTGACCGGCATAAAGTGCTCAAACCGCGAACCGGCAAATATCCACTGGATCCCAGGCATGCCCGGGGCCACGATGCCGGTGTCAATGGTGTACAAAAAAGTCGGCGGTGCAATCACCGTGCCCCATGTGCTTCGCTTGGCATAGTCGACTTCTGAAAAAAGCGGGTTGTCATCCCCTACGCTGTAATGCGACCAGCGGCGAATGTCGTGGACCGACAAGGGCTCATAGATGGAGGGCGTGTGCACGTCACGCCGCAGCCAGACACCGATGAGTTTTCGAGCGTCTTCAATTTGTTCGTCGCTGAGAGACGGTGAGTCTTCGCCACTGCGAATCATCGCCTTTGGGGCGTTAGGGCTGTTTGGGGAGGTTGAAAATGATTTGGACATATGCGTGCAATTTTGCATGCAAAGATTCCACAGGTCAATATTGACGCGATAAGACTCATCACTAGACAACCTCGCAAACTGGTCGGGGGCCGTATCGGCGGTGCTATGGCGAAAGATCTAAAAGAGACCAGTCCATTTCACATCAGCTTATGCGCCATCACTCGAGTTCAATACGCCTGTCAGCCACCACCCGGCGCAGGCTCTGGATGTCTTTCTCAACCCGCGCCTTGAACTCGGCTGGCGTGCTGGCCTGCGGTTGACCGCCCCAGTCAGTCAGTTTTTGTTTGACCTCGGGTGACTCAATCACGGCTTTGAGTTCGCGCTGTAGTCTGACCACGATGGCTGGCGGTGTGCCAGGCGGCGCTGCAATGCCAAGCCAAGACTCAAACACCAACGTCGGGTACGTGTCGGCCACGTTGGGCACGCCAAACATGTTGCTCTGTCCTTTGGGCGATGTGACGGCCAAGCCGCGCAAGCGCTTGTCCTTCAGCAAGGGCGCGGTGCTGGTCATGGTGTCGATCATCACATCGACACGGCCGGCCAGCAGTTCGGTCAACGGTGCGCTGCCGCCCTTGAAGGGAACGTGCACGGCCGTGCCACCGCTTTCCGCCATGATCCATTCACCCACCAGGTGCATGGCGGTGCCGACGCCCACCGAGGTGTAGGTGTAGCGCCCCGGTTCGGCCTTGGTGCGCAACATGAAATCTTGAAACGAGCGAATCGGCGAATCGGGCTTGACTGACAGCGCCAGCGGGTAGGTGGTGATGGTCGAGACCCAAGCGAAGTCGTTGACCGGGTCAAACGGCAGCGACTTTTTCATGGCGGCATTGCTGGCGTGGCCGCTCGGCAACAAGACCAGTGTGTAGCCATCAGGCGCCGCCTTCGCGGCCATGTCCGCCGCAATGTTGCCGCCCGCGCCGGGTTTGTTGTCCACCATGACAGTTTGGCCGAAACGCTCTCCCAGTGACTTGGCAATCAGTCGCGCCACCACGTCGCTGCCCCCACCAGGTGCGAAGCCCAGCAAAATGCGAATCGGTTTGTTCGGGTAGCCGTCTTGTGCAGCCGCTGGCGCTGCGTAACCGGTCAAAGCCGCCGCGATGCCGGCTAACACGGCCAAGCCAAGGCCAGCGCTCATGACATGAGCGCGCACCATCAGGAATTTTTTAAACACCTTGAAATCTCCTCCATCTTTGCGTCATTGTTGTTTCAACCTCACCCGGATTCCATAGCGTTTAACCCTGAGCCGGCGCGCACAACATCAATCGAGCTTGACGCCAGCTTGGCGGACCACCTGCCCCCACTTGGCAGAGTCGGCCTTGATGAAAGCCGCAAACTCAGCGGGTGTCGTGGCCTTGAGTTCGCCACCATATTGACGCCATTTTTCAGCCAGCACAGGGTTCTGGGTCGCCTTCTGCATGGCGGCGCTGAGTTTTTCCAAAATCGCTGCCGGTGTTCCTGCAGGTGCCAGCAAACCTTGCCATGCCAAGGGCGCGTAATCCGGCAAGCCCGCCTCTGCAAAAGTGGGCACATCCGGAAAGGCGGGGTGACGGGATTTGCCCGTGATCGCTAACAGTTTGAGCTTGCCCGCGCGAATATTGCCCGCAGCGGCCGGCAAACCATCGAACATGATGTTCATCTGCCCGGCCAGCAGGTCGCTGTAAGGGCTGCTGGTGTTGTAAGGCACAAATTTGAGTTTGGTCCCGGAACCCGCACCAAACCACTCACCTGACAAATGTGAATAGCTGCCAATGCCCTGCGTGGCCACGTTCACAGCGTCGGGCTGCGCCTTGGCTTGAGCGATGAGCTCTTGCACCGTCTTGAATGAAGTCCCGGGGTGGGCAATCAGACCCGTGTTGAGCAAGCCCAGCAAACTGATAGGCGCGAAATCCCGCTCCGCATTGAACGGCAGCTTGGCATACATGTGCTGCAACACCGACATTGACGTGGTGGTCCCCACGAGCAGCGTGTAACCGTCCGGAACTGCCTTGGCCACGACATCGGTGCCGATGATGGACGAAGCGCCGGGGCGGTTTTCCACGATCACCGTCTGGCCCAGAATTTTGGTGAGTTCTGCGGCGATTTCTCGGGCATTGGCATCTGGACCGGAACCTGCTGGAAACGGTGCCACCAGCCGGATCGGCTTGGTCGGATAACTTTGCGCATGAACGGCTGCAGCGCCTGTCACGGCCAAAAAGGCGAGGCTGATTGCCGCCAGGCAAGCGCGTCGATGGAATGGATTGAATCTGCTCATTGTGGTGTCTCCAGAGGGGGTGAAATTGGCTTGGCAATGGATCAGAATTGCCCGCATCGCATTCTTAGATAAATTAATCAAATTGTCAAATTATAAGAATTGACGCATAATTTATAGAAATCAAGACGGCATAATCCGTTCAGTTTTCATTAAAACCAACTGGAAATCCCATGACACAACCTACACGCAGCTTGCGCCAGCGCGACGCACTGGTCTTCAGCCACATGGGCTTTTATGTGCGCGACCTTGAGCGCATGGCGCGCTTTTACCAAGACGTGATGTGCTTCACCGAAACGGATCGGGGCGACTTGGGCACGGTACAACTGGTGTTTCTCAGCCGCGACCCGTCGGAGCACCACCAGATCGTGCTGGCAACGGGCCGGCCGGCAGATCTGAGCTTCAACGTCATCAACCAAATCTCGCTGCGGGTGCCTGATCTGGCCACGCTGCGAATGATGCGCGATCGCGTCGCCGCCGATGCCGATGTCACCGAGTTGCTCTGCGCCACCCACGGCAATGCTGTGTCCATTTATTTCCGTGACCCCGAAGGCAACCGGCTGGAAGTCTTCATCGACTCTCCGTGGTATTGCGAGCAACCCTTGCGCGAAGCCATCGACCTGGACCAGCCCGACGACGTGATTTGGGCGCGCGCAGAAACCATTGCCCGCAGCCGGCCTAGGTTCCAATTGCGTTCTGTATGGCAAGCCGAGATGGCGCGCCGCATGGGCTACAACGAGGAAGCCTGAGCCATGTTCGATGTCGCCATCATTGGCTATGGCCCGGCGGGGGCCACGCTGGCCAATCTGCTAGGCCAAGCCGGCCTGTCCACCCTCGTGCTTGAAAAAGAAGCCGTCATTTATCCGCTGCCACGCGCGATTCATTTTGACGGTGAGGTCATGCGGATTTTTCAATCGGTGGGCCTGCGTCAGGCCGTCGAAACGATCTCCCGTGCCGGGCTCAAAGGCATGCAGTTCGTCAACGCCAAGGGTGACACCCTGCTGACCCGCGGCGGCACGGCGCACCAAGGCCCGCACGGCTGCGCCAGCAACTATTACTTCCACCAGCCCCAACTGGAGCAAGTGCTGCGCGACGGCGTGTCGCACTTTGGCAACGTCGACGTCCGCTTGCAGCACGAAGTCACCGACATCACGCCACAGGCTGACCACGTCAACTTGAGCGTGACCGACGCGCGCACCGGGCAAGCCACAGAAGTGCAAGCCCGCTACGTGGTTGGCTGCGATGGCGCCCGCTCGCTGGTCCGCAAAGTGATCGGCAGCCCCATGAAAGACCTGGGTCTGCACCAGCCTTGGCTGGTCTTTGACGTGCTGCTCAAAAGCCATGCGCCCGCCCTGCCCGATCACACAGTTCAGTACTGCGACCCGGCCCGCCCCATGACTTGGTGCAACGTCACGGAGAACCGCAGGCGTTGGGAGATCATGCTCATGCCGGGCGATGACCCGGCCGTATTGGTCCAGCCGGAGACCCTGTGGACATTGGTCAGCCGCTGGATGAAGCCAGAACACGCCGACATCGAGCGCGCTGTGATTTACACCTTCCACTCGGTCATCGCTGAAGGCTGGCGCAAAGACCGCCTGTTGCTGGCTGGCGACTCAGCGCACCAGACGCCGCCCTTCCTCGGCCAAGGCATGTGCGCGGCCCTGCGCGACGTTGCCAACTTAGCGTGGAAACTGGAGGCCGTGCTGCGTGGCCGCGCCAGCGAAGCGCTGCTTGACACCTACGAGTCGGAACGCTCACCACACGTCCATGCCTTCATTGAACTGGCGGTCAAGCTGGGCGACATCATCCAGGCCACCGACCCCGACAAGGCGCGCGAACGCGACGCGCACTTCAAGGCTGGCCAGCCCGAAATTTTTGAATTTCCGTCGCCCTGCCTGGGCGCCGGCGTCTTGCATGGAAACAAGGCCCCGGTGGGTCAACCGTTTCCGCAGCCCGTGCTGGCTGACGGCCGCCTGCTCGACGAGCATCTCGGCAATCACTTTGCAGTGATCGGTCGTGCCCACGTGCTGAGCGGCGTGAGTGAAGAAACGCAGCAAGTCTGGCGCGAAACGGACGTGCTGATCATGCCGACGCAAGACCCGGCCCTGCTCAGCTGGCTGGACGAGCATGGTTTTGCTGCGATCATGCTCAGACCCGACCGCTACATCATGGGCACGGCTCGCACGTCTGAAGACTTGGATGCTGTCACGGCCTGCTTGTGCGCAACGGCCCTCCAACCCCATTGACCTGAGCCCATGAACGACAAATCAACGTCCAGCCTGTCGCGCATGTTGAGTGTGCTGGACCTGTTCACCGACGACCAACTGAGTTGGACGGCCGAGAGCATCACCGAGGCACTCAAGGTCTCACTGCCCACCGGCTACCGCTACGTGAAGATGCTTGTCGACGCTGGCTTGCTGCAGCGTGTGGTCGATTCGCACTACACGCTGGGGCCGCGCATCATCGTGCTGGACCATTACATCCGTATGGCCGATCCGGTGCTGCAACATGGTGTGCCCTTCATGGCCGAACTGGTCGAGCAAACCGGCCTCGACTGCGTGATGTCGGGGCTCTACGGTCAACAGGTTCTGGACACCCACCGCGAGTTTGGCAGCATGCCTGCCAAGCTAAGTTACGGACGTGGCCGGCCCCGTCCGCTGTTTTTAGGTGCTGCGCCAAAGGTCATCCTGTCTTGCTTCACGCCCGCCCAGCTGCACAAAATTTTCGACGACCATCAAAGCGACATTGTCCAAGCCGGCCTGCCAACCGACTGGCGTGAATTCCGCAAGTACTTCGCCGCCATCCGCAAAGCCGGTCACTATTTTTCGAACGGCGAACTTGAACCCAATCTCGCCGCCCTCGCCGCGCCGCTGCAACGCGCGGATGGCAGCATTCTGGGTGCCATTTCGCTGGTCAGCAGCGTCTCGCGCATGGCCGTGATTGATCTGCCTAAGCTGACGCAAATGCTGTCGCGCGCGGCGCAAGACATCACGTCGCGCACACCCTAAATTTTCCCAGCATTCCTGATTTTCCTGACTCAACCTTTTCTTTTTTATCTTCACTTCAAAGGACTCTCACCATGAAACTCATCAGCTTTCTAAATCAAGGCATCCCTTCTTACGGCATCGTCAACGGTGACGACGTTCTAGACCTGACACCCATCTTCGGCACGCAAGCGCCAGACCTGAAAGCCTTGATCGCGCTTGACCTGCTGAGCGCTGATGCGGCCGCCGCCAAAACCCATCCGGCGACGCTGAAGTTCTCGCAACTCACGCTCTTGCCCGTCATCACCAACCCCAACAAAATCATTTGCGTCGGCCTGAACTACGGCGAGCATGTGCGCGAAACGGGGCGCGAACTCACCGAGAGCCCGGCGCTCTTTTTACGCATGACTGAGTCGCAAGTCGCGCACGGCCAAGACATCGTGCGTCCGCCAGAATCGCAACGTCTGGACTACGAAGGTGAGATTGCTGTCGTCATCGGCAAAGGCGGTCGCCGCATCAGTGAGGCCGACTCCTGGAGCCACATCGCTGGCTACAGTTGCTACAACGACGGCAGCATCCGCGACTGGCAGGCCGCCACCACGCAGTGGACGGCAGGCAAAAACTTCTTTCGCACCGGCGGTTTTGGCCCCTGGATGGTGACGGCCGACGAGATCAAGCCGGATCAATTGATGACGCTGACCACCCGCCTCAACGGCCAAGTCATGCAGACCGCCACCACGGCCATGATGATCCACAGCATTCCGCGCCAGATCGCCTACATCTCCACCTTCATTCCCCTGGAAGCGGGTGACGTCATCGTCACCGGCACGCCCGGTGGCGTGGGCAACAAACGCGTCCCCCAGGTCTTCATGAAGCCTGGCGATGTGGTGGAAATCGAAGTCGACGCCATCGGCATTCTGCGCAATGGGATTCGCGACGAGGCGTGAAACCTACTCTCAAAGACTCGGGGCTCGGCGGACACCCCCGCCGAAGCGCCAACTTAAAAACCCAACTCTCTCCAAACCAGCACCAACGCCGAGCGTAAAAACGCCAGCCCCGGCGCCTCCCAGCGTCCCTGAATCACCACACGGCCGCGCCAGCTTTGCTGAGCTAACTCACCCACATTGTCTTCAACACTCAGCGTCACGCGGTACACCGCCCGCTCGGGCACAAGTTGCCCATGCTTTTCTCGCGTCATGATCGAGCCGCCGACTTGGGATGCCAATTGCGCATTGGGCAACACCCGGGCAGCATCCTGGTCAATCGCGCTCACGACCAAACTGAGAACCGGACCCTCTAGGCCATCGGTGAAAAAGCGTGCCTGATCGCCTTCCTTGATTCGATTGACAGACTCTTCGTCCAGATAGGTTTCCACTTGCCAGCGATCCGTTTTAACCAATACACCCAAGCGCTCCCGGTTACCCACCCACTGCCCCGGTTTTAGATCCGGCTGCAAGTCACGAAAAATTCCAGCAAAGGGTGCCGCAGGCACGTATAAAGCCATTTCTGCTTGAACGCTGGACAGTTCAGCTTGTGCCGTTTGCTCCTCCTGCGCAAACACTTTCAGGTTGTGACGCTGCTCTGTGCTGACGCCAGCCGACCTCGCCTGCCAGCGCAAGCCTTCCAGGCGCGCCTGAGCGCGCCGCCAGCGAAGTTGCAACTCTGGTGAGGTCAACTCCAACAGGATGGCGCCTTCTTCAACAGCCCGGCCGTCGGTTATCGGCAAGCTCACAACTTGCGCGCCAGCAGGCGCATAAATCGGAAAGATGTCCGCAGGTTTCAACATGCCAGACGCCGCTTGCCGCGTCGGCCAGGGAACAACAAACAGGAGCATCAGGACAACCGCCAGCCAGGCACTGCGCCGCACCCTTGGGCCGTGGCTCAGCAGCGCCAAGAGGCTAGGGGACTGCCCCTCTTTTGCCAACAAGGCCGGCCAGAGTTTGACCTCGTTCCAAAATGGCAGCAGTACAAACCAACCGATTTCCACCATAAAAAGCAGAATCCCCAGCGCTTTGATAAAAAAGGTGTAGACCAGCGCGGCAATCCCCAAAAACACCACCAGCCGGTAAATCCATGTGGCGTAGGCAAACAAAATCAGTCCGGTTTTCCGATGTCGCGGAAAGTGCTCCGGCGCAGGTAAGCCAAGACCGAACAAACGTTCACGCATGTCCCAGCGCGCCAAGGCAAAGGCTCTGTTGTGTAAATTCGGGATATCAAGCCAGTCCGACATCAAGAAATAACCGTCAAAGCGCATGAAGGGACTGGTGTTGATGACCAGGGTTGCAACCAGGGTGGTTGTGGCCAGCATGAAGGCGATGGATTTGGGAATGCCCTCCGGCAGCAAACCCCAGGCCAAGGTCGCCCAGGCAGCAATGACCAACTCTGTCGCGACCCCCGCCGCCGCCACCGCCAGTCGTTGTTTCCGTTGGGCCAGTTTCCACACCTCATTGGTGTCGGTGTACGCGACCGGGAACATCACCAGAAAGGCCACCCCCATCGCGGGGACCCGACAGCCGAAACGTTTGGCGGTAAAGGCATGGCCGAGTTCATGCATCACTTTGATGCCGATCAGGGCCGCCCCATATCCCACGAGGCCACTCCAGGAAAAGGTATCCAACAAGGTGGCTGAAAACCGACCCCAATCCCGATAAAGCTCAACCAAGCCAACAGCCAGTGCGGCCAGCGTCAACAGGGCAAAGCCGCGGCTGTAAAAGGGTGCCACCCAGCCCTGCCATCGTTCCAGCCAACCATCTGGGCGAATCAGGGGAATCCGAAAAAACAAGTAATGGTGCAACAGCCAGGTTTTCCAATCACCACGCATTCGGCGCAGACGATCCGAGAACTGCCGCGCACTACCCACCGCGGTGGGCTTGACCAATTGGTTCCCGCACAAGAAATGGTGAACAGCATCGACATCCTTCACATCGGGTCGCAAGGCGGTGTCGGCATTGATGCCATCTGCGATGACTTGCAAATCATCCATAGCCCAACGACTGATGATTTCAAACGTCAGCCAATCAATCCGAAAAAACTGATGGCGCACCGGATCATGCAAGGTCCAAGTGGGCTGCCCATCGGCCAGATGAGGTCCGCAGTACAGGACGAGTTCTTCTCGCAGCGGGGGCAGCATTCTTTTTACCAGCCAATCATCTGACGAATGGCAGCTATCGGGCGGCGCAGCACCCAGTACACCATCGGCACAGAACTGCCGTTGAGTTTGGCCGTGCCCTTCAGTCCGACCCTGTGCTCGGTTGGGTGCTCCAGACTGGCTCGCACCCGGTAGGCGTAGCTGCCATCGGGACGCTGCACCGCATCATGGGCCACATAGCGTACCTGTGCGTCCACCGTGAACAAAGGGCTGGAATTGAGATACAGGCTCACCGGAGCATCAACGGGCAGCGGCACCGCGTCGCCAACTGCCAGCCAGGCTTCGACTTCGACATCGCCCGGTGCTGCAATGCGCATGATCCGCTCCCCGGTAGCGACAGGCTTGCCAACCCATTCACTGGGATCATCAAACAAGGCGATTCCGTCTTGCGGTGCAAGGATATGTGCCCGCTCCAATTGCCCCTTCAAATAATCGGCTTCAGCTTGGCGTTCCTCAACCTTACCCATGAGCAGGGCCAGTTGGCCTTTGTATTTAATGTCGGTGACGGCCAGTTGGGCTGACTGACGATATTCCGCTTGGGCACCAGAGAGGGCCTGCCGGGCGACTTCGAGCTTGCTCTTCAGTGAGGCATCGTCAAAGTTAAAAAGCGGTTGGCCAACCCTGACAACTTGGTTAGGTTTAACCGAAAAACTGCCGACCACGCCGTCAAATGGTGACCGGATCACAGCAGGATGAGCAGGCACCAACTCTCCCGGCGCCAATACGGTGAGCCGCACGGGTAAGAGAAGAATCACGGCAAACCCTAGGGCCCAGAGCACACGTCGCCGCTTCCACCAGACCAGATCCTGACGGCCGCGCCATTCATCGCGGACGAGTTGCAGCCAGCGACGCCAAGACCAAGTTGTCGGACGGTGGCCGGCGTTCCAAGCGAATGTCCAAATTTTCAACCACTCCGCCAGCAGAGCTACTTCCTGCTCTTGCCAGGGCGTGTCGCGGGCCAACAGCAAGCCACCCAGCAGCATGGCGTCTTGATCACCCGCGACATCCAGAGGGATGGGCAACCAAAGGCCGTAGCTGGGCAGCCAGGTGTCCCACTCCAGCGCCAAGTCCCGTGGCAGTTGTGCTGCACCCAACTGGCTGGGATGCGGATTGTTGTCTAGCGACACACTTCGACAGACCCGATCAAGCCATTGGGCGTAGGGCGCATTCGCTTCGAGCTGTACGACACCTGACAAGGTCTTAACGCCGTCCTCGGCTAACCATAATGCACCCTGCCGATAAGGCGCAAGGGTGTGAGTGCCGTTGACGGCCAGAAAGCCGAGCTCCGACAGGTCGGCGGCCTGGCGAGACTGCTGGGAGAGGTCGAGCAGTGCGTTCAAAGCCTTTGCAGTGACCTCGTGTCTCCCGGGAAAATTTGCGTGCATCAGTGTGTTCATCCAAGAAACACTGCAGAGACCTCGCGACCCTCATCGTCGCGTGACACCAGCCTTACGGAGAGAGAAGTCTCACAGTACTTGTGCCTCTCCTCACTGAACAATTGCGCAGTGTTCATGTTCAAGATTTCTTTCTCGCACTTGCACCCGTACCCACGACGCTCGGGTCCAACATGGAAGGCTCGCTGCTAGGGGACAGCGCTATGAGCGGCACAGCCCTGCCGCCGGCGCCAGTGATGGTGATGGTGACAGTTTTGTCGGCGCTGCCTGCGCTGGCGCTGCTGTCGGTGGCGCGTACGGTGTACGTCAGCACCAGGGTCTGCCCCGCGGCCAGGTAGTTGAACGCTTGGGTGTTGGAGTTGAACGCCCAGTTGATCGTGCCGGTGGTGGCGGTGTTGCTGATGACCGGCGTTGCATCCACACGGAGCATGGACAGCAGCGCGCTATTGGAGATGCCATTCGTGGCACCGGTGCTGGCCACAGAGACCACTCTGGTTGAGACCGTGTTGGAGACATCCAGATCCGTCACCGACAGCGTGCCTGACTTGCTCAGACCTGCTTTGGTTGTCATCAGCGTCGCAGCGTCGCTGTTGCCGGCGCCCAGCGAGATCAGCGGCGCATCGTTGGTGCCGGTGATGGTGATGCTGACGGTTTTGTCGGCGCTGGCGGGGCTGGCGCTGCTGTCGGTGGCGCGCACGGTGTAGGTCAGGACCAAGGTCTGACCCGCAGCCAAGTGGTTGAACGCCTGAGTGTTGGAGTTAAACGCCCAGTGGATCGTGCCGGTGGTGGCCGTATTGCCGATGACCGGCGTTGCATCCACGCTGAGCATGGACAGCAGCGTGCTGTTGGTGATGCCATTCGTGACACCGGTGCTGGTCACAGACACCACCCTGGTTGAGACGGTGTTAGTGATATCCAGATCCGTCACCGACAGCGTGCCTGAACTGGTCAAGCCTGCATTGGTTTCGGTCAACGCAGCCGCATCGCTGTTGCCCGCACCCAGCGTGATCAGCGGTGCATCGTTGGTGCCGGTGATGGTGATGCTGACGGTCTTGTCGGCGCTGGCTGCGCTGGCGTTGCTGTCGGTGGCGCGCACGGTGTACGTCAGCACCAGGGTCTGTCCCGCGGCCAGGTGGTTGAATGCCTGGCTGCTGGAGTTGAACGCCCAGTGGATCGTGCCGGTGGTGGCGGTGTTGTCGATGACCGGCGTTGCATCCACGCTGAGCATGGACAGCAGCGTGCCGTTGGCGATGCCATTGGTGACACCGGTGCTGGCCACAGACACCACCCTGGTTGAGACGGTGTTGGTGACATCCAGATCCGTCACCGACAGCGTGCCTGACGTGCTCAGGCCTGCATTGGTTTCGGTCAGCGTCGCGGCATCTCGGTTGCCCGCACCCAGTGTGATCAGCGGTGCATCGTTGGTGCCGGTGATGGTGATGTTGACGGTTTTGTCGGCGCTGGCTGCGCTGACGTTGCTGTCGGTGGCGCGCACGATGTACGTCAGCACCAGAGTCTGCCCTTCGGCCAGATAGTTGAACGCCTGACCGTTGGAGTTGAACGCCCAGTGGATCGTGCCGGTGGTGGCGGTGTTGCCGATGACCGGCGTTGCATCCACGCTGAGCATGGACAGCAGCGTGCTGTTGGAGATGCCATTGGTGGCACCGGTGCTGGCCACCGACACCACCGAGCTTGAGACAGTGTTGGTGACATCCAGATCTGTCACCGACAGCGTGCCTGCTGTGTTCAGCCCCGAGTTGGTTTCGGTCAAAGCAGCAGCATCGCTGTTGCCGGCACCCAGCGTGATCAGCGGCGCATCGTTGGTGCCGGTGATGGTGATGCTGACGGTTTTGTCGGCACTGACGGGGCTGACGCTGCTATCAGTGGCGCGCACGGTGTAGCTCAGCACCAAGGTCTGACCCGCCGCCAGGTGGTTGAACGCCTGGCTGTTGGAGTTGAACGCCCAGTGGATCGTGCCGGTGGTGGCCGTATTGCCGATGACCGGCGTTGCATCCACGCTGAGCATGGACAGCAGCGTGCTGTTGGTGATGCCATT
>CANFJF010000001.1 GCA_947447355.1 Comamonadaceae bacterium | reverse complement strand
TCCGTGATTCTCTTGCCGGGCATACCGTTTACCTTCGATTTGTGTTCGAAGGTTCAACGTTAGCCCCGCCTCCCGGACCCGCCCGGCAAAGGCCTCTAACCGGCCAACATAGTTGTCGTTAACCGGCCACGGTAATTGTCGTCAACCAGCGATCTTTTCGTTGACGATAGGTGCCGGGTAGTCCTCGCCTATGAGGCAGCCCACCATGCGCTGCACGCTGGTGTCCATCTTCCACGGCTCAGCCAGGTAAGGCAGTGGCACGCGCGCCAGTTCAGGCACCCAGCGGCGGATGAAAAGACCTTCGGGGTCTTGGTCATGCGCCTGCTTGGTGGGTGAATACATGCGCAAGGTGTTGATGCCGGTGGTGCCACTTTGCATTTGCATTTGGCTCCAATGAATCCCAGGCTCAAAGTCTAAGAATTGGCGAGCCAAAAAGAGGCCCGGCTCACGCCAGTGCAGCCACAGGTGGTAGCTCGAAAAACTCACCAGCATCGCCCGCATCCGAAAGTTAAGCCAGCCGGTGGCTTTGAGCGAGCGCATGCAGGCGTCCACCATGGGGTAGCCGGTTCTACCTGCACACCATGCCGCAAAGTGGTCTGGGTTGAACTCATCTTCACGCAGTCCGTCGCAAGCGCGTGCAAAGTTGTTGAACTCAATGGCGGGCTCATCTTCCAGCTTCTGCATGAAATGGCAGTGCCAGCGGAGCCGCCCGGCAAAGCCACGCAGCGCATAGGCCAAGCTGCGGTCGCTGGTACTGCCGATAGCGGCTTCGGTGGCTTGGTGCACCGTTCGCATCGACAGCGTGCCGAAGGCCAAGTGCGGACTCAAACGGCTGCAGCCGGCTTCTGCCGTGAGCGGGCTTGAAATGGCTTTGCGGTAGTTATTGCCGCGTAAATGTAAAAAAGACTGGAGCGTTTGCTGAGCGGCTTTTTCGCCGGCCGCTTGCAAGGTCTTGCCGTGCGGCGAGAGTCCTAAGCTGGCGAGCGTCGGCAAGTCGGGTTGATCGCATGAAACTGCAGCGTTAAAACGAGCACTGGGCAGAATCAAAGGGGCGTCCATCCGTGACTGCCAACGCTTGGCCCAACCCGAACGACTGCGCAACCGCCGAACAACCCCGGTCTGCATGAATTCCTGCCACTGCACCTGCTGCGAGCGACACCAAACTGCGACTTGTACATCACGCATGTAGGACCAACCCGAACCGGTTTCTTCGTGGCTGAGCACATGGGTGAATCCCACCTCAGCATGAAGCTTCTCAAGCACTTCAATCGCAGGGCCCACGCACACCAACAACGGCATGCCGCGCAAAGCTAAGTCAGTCCGCAGTTCACGCAGGCAGCCCAGCGCAAAGTCTACGTGGCTGGCGTCAAACTCCGGGCTTTGCAGCCAGTCGGGCTCGATGATGAACAGGCCGAGGGCGTCTTGATGACTCTGTGCAGCTGCCAGCGGCGCATGGTCATGCACGCGAAGATCGCGCTTGAACCAAACCAAGGCACGTGAAAGCGCTGCCACCACCGATCCTTTTGACGGACTACTGCCGCGTGTGGGATGCACGATGCCGCAGCAAATTAGCACCCCGCAACACAGCATGTTTGGTCACGCGGCCGGCCATTCTTTTGCGCCACATGCGGAACGAAGAAGGCTTCATGTGAAGGCGCATGAGGTTGACCACCCCGGACTCGTTCAGGCCGAACTGCGCTTCAATGGTTTCAAAAGCAGTCCGATCTTCCCAGGCCATCTCGATGATGCGTGAGATATCGGCTTCAGAAAGATCTTGCACAACAGCGTTGCGCTTACGCATCCAGAAGGTGCCCGGTTTTCACGAAAATCCGGCAGCCTTCCCGGCTAAAGGGCTGGTGCTGGCTCAGATGCGGACTGCGCAGCCAACTGCCCTGCGGGTAGTCACCGTGCTCGTCCGAAAAGACACCCTCGACCACGAAAATCTCTTCTCCGCCGAAGTGCCGATGCGGATTGAAATAAGTGCCTGGCGCCCACTGCACCATGGCGGTGTGGCTGGTGCCGAATTCCGACAACGGCAACACGGTCAGACCTAGCACCATGCCTTGGCGCCACTGCGCTTGCCGGGTCGGTACCACCACGCGTTCTAGGTCTAGTGGGTCCATGTGCCGCAACTTGACGAACAGCATGCAACCGTTTTCAGAAAAAGGGGCGTGCCCCGAACCCGGCGGGTTCTTGATGTAAGTGCCGGGGCCATAGTCCCCCGACGCGTCGCTCAAGGTGCCCTCAAGCACCAAAATTTCTTCGCCCAAGGCATGCGTGTGCAAGTCAAAGTGGGCGCCCGCGTCATAGCGGACAACGGAAGTCGCGCGGGCGACTTCTCCGCCATCACGCGCCAGCAAACGTCGGTGCACAAGCGGCGACGGTGAAGGCTGCCAAGGCAATGCATGGCTGTTCACGATGCAACGTTTAGTCTCATCGGCATTCAAACTCAGGGTATTCATGGCAATGCTTTCATCTTGGATGGCTCAAGCTCTTCAATAGGCGGTGCTTGCGCGGGAAGACACATTTTTTCGCCGTCCCACACTTGACCGCACCAGCAGGCCCCTTGCGTGTCAATGATGCAGGTGCCGGTTCCACAGCAGCGTTCGTCGTTTTGCATAAATTCCCAAAAAACAGTTGAAGCATTCTGACCATTTCCGCATGACGCGGATCGGCTTGAGGTTATTCATGGTCGTGCCTGATTCGGGTAACTACCCATCAAAAACACACATTTTTACTTTACATCTAAATTATTTAAAACTACATTATTTTCATATTCAGTCGCGGCAAAGTAGCTTTCAACGAAAGAGATGTGATGAAGATTGTGTGCATTGGCGGAGGGCCTTCCGGCCTGTATTTCGCTTTGTTGATGAAGCAAAACAACCCCTTGCACGACATCACGGTGGTCGAGCGCAACAAGCCATATGACACCTTTGGTTGGGGCGTCGTGTTTTCGGATGCCACCATGGACAACATGCGCATCCATGACCCTCAATCCGCAGCTGAAATCCAACAGGCCTTCAACCACTGGGATGACATTGAGCTGGAGTTCAAGGGGCAGCGTATCCGTTCCGGCGGGCACGGCTTTGTTGGCATTGGTCGCAAGAAACTGTTGAATATTTTGCAAGCGCGTTGTGAGGCCTTGGGCGTCAAGCTCGAGTTCGAGACCGATGCCGAAAGTGATCTGCAGTACCCCGATGCAGACCTTGTGATTGCCAGTGATGGCATCAATTCGCGCATCCGGACCAATTACCAAGACATTTTCAAACCCGACATTGTGGTGCGCCCTAACCGCTTCATCTGGCTGGGCACGCACAAGCTGTTCGACGCTTTTACCTTCGCGTTTGAGAAGACAGAACACGGCTGGTTCCAGTCACACATTTACAAATTTGACGAGACCACAACGACCTTCATCGTGGAATGCCCGGAACATGTCTGGCTGGCGCATGGGCTGGACACAGCGGACCAAGACGCATCCATCGCGTTCTGTGAAAAGGTCTTTGCAAAAACGCTGGACGGTGCCAAGCTGATGACCAATGCAAGGCACCTGCGGGGCTCTGCTTGGCTCAATTTCCAGCGCGTCAAGTGCGAGCAGTGGTCCACGTTCAATGGCAAGAGCCACGTGGTGCTGATGGGCGATGCGGTGCACACGGCCCACTTTGCGATTGGCTCAGGCACCAAGCTGGCGATTGAAGATGCCATTGTGTTGGCCAACCTGTTCCGCACGGATGGACAAACCCGCGAGGGCATCCCCGGCGTTCTGGAAAAGTACCAGGCGGCGCGCAACATTGATGTACTGCGCTTGCAAAACGCGGCCTGGAACGCCATGGAGTGGTTCGAAGTGTGTGGCGCGCGTTACTGCGACCAATTGGAAGGCCCGCAGTTCATGTACTCGATGCTGACCCGCAGCCAACGCATCAGCCACGAAAACCTGCGTCTGCGCGATGCCCAATGGCTGGGTGACTTTGAACGCTGGTTTGCCAACCAGGCGGGCATGGCGTTGACGCCAACGCAAAGCGCCCCGCCCCCGATGTTCACCCCGTACACAGTTCGCGGTGTCACGCTGAAAAACCGTGTGCTGGTGTCGCCCATGGCCCAGTATTCGGCCGTCAACGGATTGGTCGGGGATTACCACTTGGTGCATCTGGGTGCGCGCGCCATGGGCGGCGCAGGCCTGGTCTTTGCAGAGATGACCTGTGTCAGCGCCGAGGGCCGCATCACGCCCGGCTGCCCCGGCATGTACACGCCTGAGCACCAGCAGGCATGGAAGCGCATTGTGGATTGGGTGCACACCCAAACGGATGCGAAGTTCGGGATGCAGATTGGTCATGCGGGCGCCAAGGCGTCCACGCGTTTGGCTTGGGACGGCATCGACAAACCGCTGGCATCGGGCAACTGGCCCATCATGGCCGCGTCGGCTCAGCAATACTTAGAAGGCGTGAGCCAAACGGCGCACGGGATGAGCCGGGCAGACATGGACAGCGTCAAATCACAGTTTGTAGCGACGACGCAAGCCGCAGCGGAGATTGCTGTGGACTGGCTGGAGCTGCATTGTGCGCACGGCTATTTACTCTCGAGCTTTATCTCACCGTTGACCAATCACCGCACCGATGACTACGGCGGCAGTCTGGCGGATCGGTTGCGCTACCCGCTGGAAGTGTTTGCCGCTGTGCGGGCCGCATGGCCTGCCGACAAACCGATGTCGGTGCGAATTTCTGCGCACGATTGGGTCGAAGGCGGCATCACCCCCGAAGATGCGGTGCAAATCGCGCTAGCCTTCAAGGCAGCCGGTGCTGACATGATTGACTGCTCGTCGGGTCAGGTGAGCAAGAAAGAAAAGCCGGTCTATGGCCGCATGTTTCAAACGCCCTTCTCCGATCGCATTCGCCAAGAGGCAGGCATCGCCACCATCGCCGTCGGGGCGATCAGCGAAGCCGACCATGTCAACAGCATCATTGCTGCGGGCCGTGCAGACCTGTGCGCGGTTGCCCGCCCGCATTTGGCCAACCCCGCCTGGACGCTGACAGAGGCCGCCAAAATTGGCTACACCGCGCAGCCTTGGCCGCGTCAATACAGTTCAGCCAAAACGCAGATGGAAGCTAACTTCCAACGTGAAAAAGTGCAGGCAGCCGCCGGCCTCAGTGCCGTTCGGGCGGGTGAAGCATGAAAGCATCAGGCCATGCGTTGGTCACCGGCGGCGGCAGTGGCATTGGCGCTGCCGTAGCGAAAACACTGGTGAACGACGGCCTGCGCGTGACGCTGCTGGGCCGCACTTTAGCGCCCTTGCAACGCCTAGCGGCAGACCATCCAGGCCACATGGCGGCGGTGCAAGCGGACGTGGCGGATGCTGACGCCGTGGCGATGGCTTTCGCTCAAGCGCGGGCGAACTTCGGGCCCATCACGGTCTTGGTCAACAGCGCTGGGCAAGCCAGTAGCGCACCCTTTCTCAAGACCGATGCCACACTGTGGCAGCAGATGCTGTCGGTCAACCTCACGGGAACGTTTATCTGCACGCAGGCCGTGCTGCCCGATATGTTGCAAGCTGGCTGGGGCCGCATCATCAACATAGCCAGTACAGCGGGGCTGGCAGGCTACGCTTATGTGGCCGCGTACTGCGCCGCCAAGCATGGCGTGGTGGGACTGACCCGCGCGTTGGCGCTGGAGCTGGCCCGCAAAGGCATCACCGTCAACGCTGTCTGCCCAGGTTATACCGAGACCGAGCTGTTGCGTGACAGCATTGCCAACGTGATCGCCAAGACCGGGCGCACCGAAGAGGCTGCACGTGCCGAGTTTGCCGCAGGCAATCCGCAAGGCCGCATCGTGCAACCCGAAGAAGTGGCCGACACGGTGCGTTGGTTGTGCAGTGCCGCAGCCGCGTCCATCAATGGCCAGTCCATCGCGGTCTGCGGTGGCGAAATCATGAACTGAGCGCTATGAAAAAAGACCTTAGCTTGGCCCTGCTGAATGCGGCTGACGAATTAGGCTACGAAGCCCGCAGTGCCACTGGCGACCATGCAGCCTTGAAATTGTGGTTGCGGATGCTCGCCTGCACGACGCAAATTGAAGGTGAAATTCGACGCCGGCTGCGTGCGCGCTTCAACACCAGTTTGCCGCGCTTTGACTACATGGCGCAGCTTTATCGAACGCCCGAGGGCTTGCGCATGAAAGACCTCTCCAGCCACTTGATGGTGACGGGTGCGAACGTCACGGGTATCACCGATGAACTAGAGCGTGACGGACTGGTCGCCAGGTCCAGCAGCCCGACGGACCGGCGTTCGCTCATCGTCAACCTCACCGCCGAAGGACGCCGGCAATTTGAATCCATGGCACAAGTGCACGAGCAATGGATCTTGGAGTTGTTTGCTTGTCTCAGTGCACCCGAACTCTCTCAGACTTACACGCAACTGGGCACGCTGCGTGTGCACACCCTGAAGCAGCAATCCACCGCTGTGGCCCCATCCGTTTTAGAAAGCTAAGCCCATGAACCAAGCCACTGTTTCTATTGACCCCACACTGCTCGCAGGTAACCGCAAGCCTTTGGCCGACTACCGCGCCACGCATTTTCTGTGGACCTGCCAAGACGGTGTGGCCACCATCACACTCAACCGGCCCGAGCGCAAGAACCCGCTCACCTTCGATTCGTATGCCGAATTGCGCGACCTCTTTGGACAACTGAAATACGCCTATGACGTCAAAGTCGTGGTGCTGATCGGTGCGGGCGACAACTTCTGCTCTGGTGGCGATGTGCATGAAATCATCGGACCCCTGGTGGCTCTGAAAGTCCCCGAGTTGTTGATGTTCACGCGCATGACAGGCGATCTGGTCAAAGCCATGCGCGCTTGCCCACAACCCATCGTGGCGGCTATTGACGGCATTTGCGCGGGTGCCGGCGCCATCATGGCCATGGCTTCAGACCTGCGTTTAGGCACAGCCAGAAGCAAGACGGCCTTTTTGTTCAACCGTGTCGGCTTGGCCGGTTGCGACATGGGCGCTTGCGCGATTTTGCCGCGCATCATCGGTCAAGGTCGGGCCAGTGACTGGCTTTACAGCGGACGCTCGATTGGCGGCGAAGAGGCTGAGCGCAGTGGTTTCTTGAACCGATTGGTGTCCGCAGACAGCTTGGCGAACGATGCGCAAGCTTGGGCACGGGACATTGCGGCGGGCCCCACCTTTGCCAACGGCATCACCAAAACCATGCTGCACCAAGAGTGGAACATGTCGATCGACCAAGCCATTGAAGCTGAAGCGCAAGCGCAAACCATTTGCATGTTGACCGAAGACTTCCGCCGCGCTTACAACGCCTTTGTGGCCAAGCAGCGTCCTGCTTTTCAGGGCAACTGAGTACCGTCATGAGCAACTTGAACTATCTGCAGTGGCCTTTTTTTGAGGCTTCACATGGCGACTTGCCCCAAGCGCTGGAGACATGGAGCACGGCCAATTTAAGCGGCCCGCACAGCCACGATGTGGATGCAGAGTGCCGCCATTTAGTGACCGCGCTGGGCCAAGGGAACTGGCTGCGCTACGCGGTTGCAGGAAAAACCTACGGCGGCGCGAAAGACACGATTGATACCCGCAGCATTTGTCTGATCCGCGAGACGCTGGCACGCCACCATGGTTTGGCCGATTTTTCATTTGCGATGCAGGGCTTGGGATCCGGCGCGATCAGCCTGGCCGGCACCGAGGCGCAAAAAAAAACGTATCTGCCGCTTGTCGCCGCTGGCGAGGCAATTGCGGCCTTTGCACTGAGCGAATCCGACGCTGGCTCTGATGTGGCCGCCATGCAGTGCAGCGCACGCATTGAGGGAGATATCGCCATTCTCAATGGTCGTAAAACCTGGATCTCCAACGGGGGCATTGCCGATTTTTACGTGGTCTTTGCGCGCAGCGGTGAGGCACCGGGCGCGCGGGGCATCAGCGCCTTTATCGTTGACGCCTCAACGCCCGGTTTCAAGGTGTCAGAGCGCATCAACGTGATCGCCCCGCATCCCCTGGGTCAACTGCAATTTGACGACTGCCGGATCCCGCTGAAGCAGCGTATTGGCCGGGGCGGCGAGGGATTCAAGATCGCCATGCGCACGCTGGACGTGTTCCGCACCTCGGTCGCCGCGGCGGCGCTTGGCTTTGCGCGCCGGGCGCTGGATGAAGCGCTAAAGCACGTGACGCAGCGCAAGATGTTCAATCAAACACTGGCCGATTTTCAACTCACCCAAGCCAAGCTGGCCCAGATGGCCACCACCATCGACAGTGCGGCTCTTCTGACCTACCGTGCCGCTTGGCAGCGTGACCAAGGCGGCACTGTCACGCGGGAAGCCGCGATGGCCAAGATGGCCGCCACCGAGGGTGCGCAACAAGTGATCGATGCGGCGGTGCAACTCTTTGGCGGACTGGGCGTTGTCAGTGACCACCCGGTGGAGCGGCTGTACAGAGAGATCAGAGCGCTGCGGATTTACGAAGGGGCGACCGAGGTGCAACAGCTCATCATCGCCCGCGACCTGCTGAAAGAAGTGGGTTACCCGCAATGACGACCGCCCACTTGGACACGTTCACGCATGACAACTTGCCGGCGGCAAACTTGCAGCCTGAATTTTTGTTCAAGCTGCCTGAATTGCAATTCCCAGAACAGCTGAACTGCGCAAGCGAACTGCTCGACAAGCACATTCTGGCGGGCCGCGGTGACCGTCTGTGTGTTCGCAGCCCGCACGAAACGTGGACTTACAAAGACCTTTTCGACAGGGCCAACCGCATCGCCAACGTCCTGGTGAAAGACATGCGCCTTGTGCCGGGCAATCGCGTTCTGCTGCATGCGCCCAACACACCGATGATGGTGGCCTGCTGGTTCGGGATCGTCAAAGCGGGCGGCGTTGTGGTGGCCACCATGCCACTGCTGCGCGCCAAAGAACTCAAACCGATACTGGAGATCGGACGCATCAGCCATGCCTTTTGCGATGCCAGTCTGGCGCAAGAATTGGACGAAGCCGCACTCGCCGCCTCTGACTTAAGACACACACGCTACTTCAACAGCACTGGTCCAGACAGTCTGGAAGCCAGCATGCAAGGCCAGCCGGTTGATTTCAAAAATTGCAATACAGCCGCTGACGACACTTGCTTGATTGGCTTTACCAGCGGCACGACAGGCATTCCCAAGGCCACCCTGCACTTTCACCGCGATGTCATGGCAATTTGTGCCTGCTGGCCACGCTCCGTTCTCAAGGCGCGCGAAGACGATGTGTTTATCGGCAGCCCGCCACTGGGGTTCACGTTTGGTCTGGGTGGCATGGTGCTGTTCCCGATGTCGATCGGCGCATCGACCGTGCTGCTGGAAAAAGCCGGACCGCCGCAACTGCTGGAAGGTATTCGCCAGTACGGCGCGACGGTTCTGTTCACGGCGCCCACGTCTTACCGGACATTGGCGGCGCACGGTGCCGAGTTGCGCCAGACGCGCCTGCGCAAATGCGTGTCAGCCGGTGAAGCTTTGCCGGCCAGCACCCGCCACCAATGGCGCGATGCCACCGGCATCGAATTGATCGATGGCATTGGTGCCACTGAAATGCTGCACATTTTTATCTCTGCCGATGAGCAAGAGGCACGCCCCGGAGCGACTGGCAAAGTGGTGCCCGGCTACGAGGCCTGCGTGGTAGATGACAATGGCCAACCCGTTGCCCTCGGCACCATCGGAAAACTAGCCGTGCGCGGCCCCACCGGTTGCCGCTACCTGCGCGATGAACGCCAACACGCCTATGTCAAAAACGGCTGGAACCTCACAGGCGATGCCTATCTGATGGATGCGGATGGCTACTTTTACTACCAGTCGCGCACCGATGACATGATCATTTCAGCCGGCTACAACATTGCCGCGCCGGAGGTCGAAGAAGGCTTGATGATGCATCCGGCCGTCGCAGAATGCGCCGTGATTGGTGTCCCGGACGAAGAGCGCGGCCAGATCGTCAAAGCCTTTGTGGTGCTGCATCCAGGGCACGCTGACGATTCTCATATGGTGAAGGAGTTGCAGGATTTCGTGAAGAAAACCATTGCCCCGTACAAGTACCCCCGCGCCATTGAATTTCTCAAAAATTTGCCGCGTACGCAAACAGGAAAACTGCAGCGATTCAAGTTGCGTGAGTTCTGAACTCGCCATGTTGACCTGACGTTCATAAAGCCCTCCAGAAGAAAGCACATGATGAAAACTTTGCAGCCGCCCCATTGGGTTCGTCCTCGCGGTTATGCCAACGGAGTGACGGCCCGCGGCCAACTGGTATTTGTGGCGGGCATGATCGGATGGGACGCGCAATGCGTTTTCCACACAGACGATTTAGCAGGCCAAGTGCGACAAGCCTTGATCAATGTGGTTGAAGTGCTGCATGAAGCTGGGGCCAAACCCGAGCACATCACGCGTATGACTTGGTACGTCACCGACAAGCGTGAATACATTGCGGCCTATCCCGAGATTGGCAAGGCATTTAGAGACATTATTGGCAGCTTCAATGCGGCCATGAGCGCGGTTCAAGTCGCAGAGTTGATGGAAGACCGCGCCAAAGTCGAAATCGAAGTCACCGCCGTGATTCCAGACTGACACGCCCTTGAAACCTCACTCGCCAAGGTAGTTGCTCGCGATGTGCAATATCACGCGAAACGGGGATGTGGATGCTCTTTTCGACGTGTCACCACCTGTGGCTCAGACGGCTCCTTGGGCCCCGATGGAACATCTTGACCCGGCAAAAGATTCAATGGACACATGGTTTTACCCTTTAAATTTTAAAAGCCTGCAAGGCACCTTTAACCACATGTCGGAATCCCGTGAATGGTAAATCCGTCGATATCAGCGCTGTGGCGCTCGCTAACAATGCGACCACGCAGCAATACAGCACGATTCCCACCGAAAGTCGGTGCCTGCCAAGCCAATGAGAAAACTGGGTGAGTCGCAACATAACTACGCGTCAAAAGCCGTTTTTGTGAAGATGTCCGATATTGAACGCATCTCTGCTGTTGAGGTATCAGCCAAACCATGCGCTTGATGTCAGCGCGTTCTTACAGTTGAGCAGGATCAACCCTTTGACTTTTTTTGTGGCGTAAAAAAACCTGCCGAAGCAGGTTTTTTTAAAGCATTTAACGCTTTAACCCATGTGCAAACCACCATTGAGCGAAAAGTCCGCACCCGTCGCATATCCGCCTTCGTCTGAAGCAATCCACGAAATGATCGATGCGATCTCCTCAGGTTTACCGAGACGTTTGGCAGGAACACCCGAGACGATTTTTTCGAGCACGTCAGGACGAATCGCCTTGACCATGTCGGTACCGATGTAACCTGGACTCACGGTGTTGACGGTCACGCCTTTACTGGCCACTTCTTGCGCCAGCGCCATGGTGAAGCCATGCAGACCGGCCTTGGCTGTGGAGTAGTTGACTTGACCAAACTGACCTTTTTGACCGTTGACGGAAGAGATGTTGATGACACGACCAAAGCCCGCTTCAATCATGCCTTCGATGACCTGTTTGGTCACGTTGAACATGCTGTCCAAATTGGTCGAAATCACGGCGTCCCAGTCGGCCTTGCTCATTTTTCGGAACTGACCATCACGCGTGATGCCGGCGTTGTTGACCAGCACACTGACAGGGCCGTGTTCAGCTTTGACTTTGTCAAAGGCTGCGACAGTGGAATCCCAATCACCGACATTGCCCACAGAGGCGTAGAAAGTGTGACCGAGCATTTTTTGCTCATCCAACCATTTGTCGGCATCCCGAGTCGGGCCACAACCGGCCACAACTTTAAATCCATCCTGGTCGAGTCGCTGGCAAATAGCCGTTCCGATCCCACCCATACCGCCTGTAACGTAAGCTATTTTTTGTGTCATGTTCTGCTCTTTCGGTTCTTGTTAATAATTATTGCCATCGCATCCTGAGTCCGACCTCAACGCTATTTTTTAACCAGCGATCGATACTCTGAATTTGTCTCCGCCGAGAGTATTACCCTGATTTCAGCGTTCCAGTGTCAGCGCAACACCCATTCCGCCGCCAATGCACAGGCTCGCAATGCCTTTCTTGGCGTCGCGGCGCACCATCTCGTGCAGCAGTGTCACCAAAATACGGCAACCGGACGCACCGATCGGGTGACCGATCGCAATCGCACCACCATTGACGTTGATCTTGCTGGTGTCCCAACCCATTTCTTTGTTGACGGCGCAAGCTTGGGCCGCAAAGGCCTCATTGATTTCAAGCAAGTCAAGGTCTTGCGCATTCCAACCGGCGCGTTGCAGGGCCTTGGTGGAAGCCGTCACAGGGCCCATGCCCATGAAGGCAGGGTCGATGCCGCTGGTGGCGTAACTGGCAATGCGCGCCAGTGGTTTCAAACCCAACGAAGCTGCTTTTTTGGCCGTCATGACCATCACGGCAGCGGCACCGTCATTGATGCCCGACGCGTTGCCGGCGGTCACACTGCCGGCCTTGTCGAAGGCTGGACGCAAACCCGCCAGGCCATCGGCATTGGTTTTGCGGTTGATAAATTCGTCAGCTGAAAAAATGATCGGATCACCCTTTTTCTGGGCAATCGAAAACGGCACGATCTCATCTTTGAACTTGCCGGCATCTTGGGCCGCGGCTGCCTTGGTTTGGCTGGACAGCGCGAGTGCGTCTTGCATGGCCCGGTCAATGCCGTATTTTTTAGCCACATTTTCAGCCGTGATACCCATGTGGTACTGGTTGTAAACGTCCCACAAACCGTCGACGATCATGGTGTCGACCATCTTCCAGTCGCCCATGCGCTGACCGTCGCGCGATCCATTCAGCACGTGCGGCGAAGCACTCATGTTTTCTTGACCGCCGGCAATGACGATCTCGCTGTCGCCGGTGGCCACCGACTGCGCTGCCAACATCACGGCTTTCAGGCCAGAGCCGCAGACAGCGTTGATGGTGAGCCCGGGAATGGCGTGTGGCAGACCCGACTTGAGCACCGACTGACGGGCAGGGTTTTGACCCACACCCGCCGCCAGCACTTGACCCATGATGACTTCACCGACGAGATCAGCAGGCAGGCCCGAACGCTCCATCAAGGCTTTGATGACGGCAGCACCCAACTCAGTTGCAGGCGTCTTGGCCAACGAACCGCCGAATTTACCAACGGCCGTACGAGCCGCTGAAACGATAACGATGTCTTCCATTTTTGTCACTTTCTAGTAGTAGTTGAGAGTTGCTGATGACTCAGCTCAAGCCTTGACCTTGACGTAACGCCCAGGCGCTGGCTCAATAGCTTTGTATTTTCGACTGCCGTAGGTCTTGGGTGCAGCAATTTGCTTGCCAGCTTGGCGCTTGAGCCACGCCGACCAATCTGTCCACCAACTGCCGGGGTGCTCAGTCGCACTGGCCAGCCATGCTTCATGAGTCGGCGCCAGTTTATCGCCGGTCCAAAACGAGCGCTTCTTTTTGGCGGGCGGATTGATCACGCCGGCAATGTGGCCTGATGCACCCATGACAAAACGCTTGCTACCTCTCAGCACTTGGGTAGAGGCATAGGCACCCTGAATTGGCACAATATGGTCTTCACGCGAGCCATAAATATAGGCCGGCATGTCGAGCTTGGACAGATCCACTGGCTGACCACAAACGGTCAGTTTGCAAGGCTTGATCAGGTTGTTTTCGAAGTAAGTGTTGCGCAGGTACCAAGCGTAAAACGGGCCTGGCAAGTTGGTTGAATCGCTGTTCCAGTAAAGCAAGTCAAAAGGCGGCGGCGTTTCACCCTTGAGGTAATTACCCACGACGTAATTCCAGACCAAGTCATTAGGCCGCAAAAAGCTGAAGGTAGAGGCCAAGTCCTGGCCCTTCAGCAGACCACCCTGCCCCATCTGCATTTCGCGAAATTTGACGGCGGTTTCGTCGATGAAAATATCCAGAATGCCGGTGTCCGAAAAATCTAGCAAAGAGGTCAAAAAAGTCACGCTAGAAACCGGTTTTTCTTCGCGCGCAGCTAGCACGGCCAAGGCTGTCGCCAAAATCGTACCACCAACACAAAAGCCAAGCGCATTGATCGTCTTGGCGCCGGTGATCTCACGCGTAACTTGGATGGCCTCAATCGCCGCGTTCTCAATGTAGTCGTCCCAAGTTTTGTCCTGCATCGACTCATCCGGGTTGCGCCAGCTGACCACAAAGGTGCGGTGGCCTTGTTCGACTGCGTAACGAATGAGTGAGTTCTCGGGCTGCAAGTCAAGAATATAAAACTTGTTTATGCAAGGCGGCACCAACAAGAACGGCTTTTCGAATACCTTAGAGGTCAATGGCTTGTATTCCAGCAGTTGGAAATACGCATTCTCAAACACCACGGCACCTTCGGTAGTTGCTACATTTTTGCCGACTTCGAAAATGCTTTCGTCGGTCATGGAAACGTGCCCCTGCCGCATGTCATGCATCAGGTTGTGCAGTCCTTGGGCGATGCTTTCACCTTTCGTTTCAATGGCTTTTTTCTGCGCCTCGGCATTCAGTGCCAAGAAATTGCTGGGGGCCGCAGCGGCCAGCCATTGCTCGACAGCAAAGCGCACGCGGGCTTTGGTTTTCTCGTCACCCTCCACTGCTTCAGCCATGCCCATCAAGGCTTGGGAATTGAGCATGTACGAAGAAGCAGAAAAATGAGCCAGCGGATTGGTGTGCCAAGCCTCAGAGGCGAAACGTCGGTCCTTCGCTGCGCTAGTGGGCGCATCATTTGGCGACAGACCGTTGTTCCACAAGGCGCTAGCGTCTTTGAGGTAGGCCTGCTGAATTTCCAGCATCTTGGCGGGATCAAATTGAAGGACCGGTAAAGCCTCCATGGCATTGGGCAAACCCTGCATCAACACGCTGGGTAAAGCAGGTGGCAATGGTGCGGGTGCACCACTCATGGCGGCTACGGCCTTTTGCATACTCGAACCCAGGGTTTCCTGGAATTGCTGAGCGACCTTGGCCCAATTTGCTTCAGAATTCATGTTGCCTCTTCAAGGAGCGGGTTGCGATGGTCTTTTGAACAAGACTCTCAAGCCAACGACTACAGATAATCAGACTATGAACAAATATCATTGCACTCACCTTACTATGCATCAATTTTTATGTACTTAATTGCCATCGCATGGATTTATGTGGTGCTCTTGATGAGCATTGCCGAAGCCACCAACACCACCGGCACCCTCCTTGGCGCGCTGATCACATTTTTCCTCTATGGGCTGCTGCCGCTGTCGTTGGTGCTGTACATCATGCGTACGCCAGCCAGAAAACGCGCGATAAAAGCGAAAGAAAAAGTCGCGGACGAAGCAAGTCTAAAAATAACCGATTCCTCAGAAAAATTGAAAGACTGACCAGTCAAACCTGCCAGATACTGGCGGCCATTCGGCCAGTGCTACAACCGATGCCCGCATCTCGCCGATGAGAAAAGAACCTTGAAGGCCGACTGACTGTGCACCAATCGGCAGTGCTGTCATTGCCAAAGATCTGTGTGATCCCAAGCGCGCGCAACTTGAGTCGTGCCAAGCTCGCCAAATCGGCCCGAAATTTTGCTGGATGGGTCTGACCCGGCACAGTCACAAAAAAAGCCCCTGAGGCTGGATCCACAACTTCAAATGCCGCCTTCACCTCAGCCCCGACCTCAAAGGCAGTCGGTCCGATACAGGGTCCCAGCCAGGCGATGGTTCTCTCCGCCACATCGGCACTGCCTGAACCAACCAAGGCGGTGAATCGCCTGAAGGTGGCCTCCAAAACGCCTTCAAAAAAGTTCGACGTTGAGTCACTGTTCGGGTCACCGTTGCCTGAATTGCAGAGCCCCGCCAAGCCACGCCAGCCCGCATGTGCCGCAGCCACGATAGGCTGGTCCAGATGCGCAAACAAAACCGGTAAGCAGTCAGCGACCATGATCGTGCAGGCCATGCCTCGCTGGCTCGTCAGACACGCATCTGCCGTCTGGCCATCAGCGCTGCCGTGGTTCACTTCGATTACCCCTGCGCCGTGAATCTGCTGCAGAAATACCGGACGACAACCGATGGCGCGCTGCAAGCTAAGTCGGTTGGCAGCAACTGCTTCAGCGTAATCACCAACATGATCGCCAAGATTCATGCTCTCGTAAGGCGGCAACGAAACGCCGCCCTGTCTCGTCGTGAACACTGCACGTACAGCTGCTGGCGCAGGCCATTGCGGGATCAGCCAATCCAGCGTTAAGTTCGGACTCAACGGCATGTGCAAGTGGTCGCCCGACTCGGCGAGTCTTACTCGCTGTCCGGGCAGGCCGAGGGCTCTGCCAGCTTGAATGCAGGCAGCGCAGTGCAGGCCTCGTAGACGCGCATGGTGCGCGGCAGGCCCTCAAAGCTAACGTCGAAACGGCTGGCATTGAAAATCTGCGGCACCAAGCAACAGTCAGCCAAACTCGGGGTTTCACCGTAGCAATAAGTCGATTCTGGCATCTGCGCTAACTGACGTTCAAAGGCCTCAAGACCCTCACGGCACCAATGCCGGTACCAGGCGTTTTTAGCGTCATCGTCGACCTTCAGTTCACGCACCAAGTACTTCAGTACGCGCAGGTTATTGAGCGGATGAATGTCGCAGGCGATCGACTGTGCCAGCGCCCGCACTTTGGCACGGCCTAACGCGTCTGCTGGCAATAAAGGAGGCTGAGGATGCGTTTCGTCGAGGTATTCGATGATGGCCATCGATTGCGACAAGCGCTCGTTATCGGTCTCTAGCAGGGGCACCAGCGTGTCGGCAGACAGATCGATATACGGCGGTTTTTTATGATCGCCACGAGCGATGTGCACTGACACATAGTCAAAGTCCAAGCCTTTGAGATTGAGGGCAATTCGGACTCGGTAGGACGCCGAGGAGCGGAAGTAGTTATGCAGTTTCATACCGAAAGCATACCGTAAAGAGGATCAGTAATCGCTACCACTGCTACTGCCACCGGCCAAACTTTCAAACTTCGTGATGCGGCTGATGAAGGCCAACTTCACCGTGCCGGTCGGGCCATTTCGCTGCTTGCTGATGATGACTTCAGCGACACCGGGCTCCTTGCAAGCCTCCTTGGTGTAATACTCATCGCGGTAGATGAACATGATCACATCGGCATCCTGCTCAATGGCGCCGGACTCACGCAAGTCGCTCATCATCGGGCGTTTGTCTGTGCGTGACTCCACACCGCGACTGAGCTGCGACAGGGCAATCACGGGACACTGCAATTCTTTAGCCAGCATTTTCAAGCCACGCGAAATTTCGCCGACGGCTGTTGCACGATTTTCATCGTTCATACTGGTCGAGACACTCATCAGCTGCAGGTAGTCGACCACGATCAAACCAAGTTTTCCGCACTGTCGTGCGAGGCGCCGCGCATTGGCACGCAACTCACTCACCGTTAAGCCCGGCGTTTCATCAATGTGCAGTGAAATATTTCGCAGCTTTTCAATAGCTTCCGTCAGGCGTGGCCATTCTTCGTCCGACAGTTTGCCGGTACGCAGATGCCCTTGGTCGATGCGGCCAATCGAGCCGACAATACGCACTGCCAGTTGTGAGGCACCCATCTCCATCGAGAACACCGCCACCGGCAAGCCTTCGTTGAGCGCGACGTGCTCGGCAATGTTGATGGCCAGCGCGGTTTTACCCATTGAAGGTCGGGCAGCCAAAATGATCAGATCGCCAGCCTGAAAGCCGGAGGTTTGACGGTCTAGATCGTAAAAACCAGTCGGCACGCCGGTGATGTCGTTCGGGTTTTCCGACATCTCAGTAACACGGTCCAGCAGCTCGACCACCAGCGTGTCCATGCTGTGAAAGCCCTGCTTCATGCGCGAGCCTTGCTCACCGATTTTGAAGATCTTCTGCTCTGCTTCGTCCAGAATCGTGGCGACGGGCTTGCCCTGGGGATTGAAGGCGTTGGTGGCGATCTCGTCGCTGGCCTTGACCAGCTTTCTCAAAATGGAGCGCTCACGCACGATCTCGGCGTAGCGCCGCACATTGGCTGCGCTCGGCACGTACTGAGCAAGTGAGTTGAGGTAGCTCAAGCCACCGACTTCATCGGCCTTGCCCTGGCTTTGCAGGTGCTCAAAAACCGTGATGACATCTGCCGGCTTGCTGGCGTTGATCAGCGCACCCACCGAGGCGTAAATGAGCTTGTGTTCGTAGCGGTAGAAGTCTTCGTCGACCAGCAAGTCGCCAACGCGGTCCCAGGCGCTGTTGTCGAGCAGCAGACCGCCGAGCACGCTCGACTCGCCTTCGATCGAATGCGGAGGAATGCGGAGCTGGGCTATTTGCCGGTCGGTGCTGTAGCCAGCGTCGTCAAGGGGGGAGAGTACGGCAGACATGATTTTCCTGAAAACACGGCCATGTTAAAGCCAGAGTCGTAAAACGCCTTGGGATAAAGCTGTGCATAACAGGTGAGTCTGATGTGCATAGAGCGTGGAAATGTGATTTAAATCGAATCGTTGGGCAGAACATCCGCTTTCGCCAAAAAAAAAGCCGCCCCGAGGAGCGGCTTTTCAAGGGAGCGTGAACTCTTAAGCGGATTCGCCGTACACCGTCACGGTGACGTCGACCAGCACATCAGTGTGCAGTGCAACGCCGACTGGATGGTCGCCAACGACCTTCAAAGGACCGTTAGGCATGCGGATCTGAGCCTTCAAGACAGCGAAGCCTTGTTTGGTCAGTTCCTGAGCGATGTCTGAATTGGTGACCGAACCAAACAGACGACCGTCAACGCCAGCCTTCTGTGTGAGCTTGATCACGGTACCGCCAAGCTTGGCGCCTTGGGCTTGTGACTCGGCCAATTTGGCCGCGGCGACTTTTTCAAGATCGGCGCGTTTGACTTCGAATTCCTTGATCGCGACAGCGGTAGCGCGACGTGCGCGGCCCGATGGGATCAGGAAATTGCGTGCATAGCCGTCTTTGACTTTGACGACATCACCCAGATTGCCCAGGTTGACAACTTTGTCGAGCAGAATAATTTGCATGCTTGTGCTCCTTACAGGCTACGGTGTTGGTCGCTGTAAGGCAGCATCGCAAGAAAGCGAGCGCGCTTGACGGCGGTGTTGATTTGGCGTTGAAAAATCGCGCGCGTGCCAGTCAGGCGCGCAGGGATGATTTTTCCGTTTTCGGCGACGAAGTCACGCAGGGTGTCGATGTCTTTGTAGTCAATCTCTTCCACGCCAGCAGCGGTGAAGCGGCAAAAGCGCTTGCGCTTGAACAGCAGAGATTGGGTATTGCGCTTAGGGCGCTTGTCTTTGTTGAAACGTTTTGGTCCGGGCATGAAGGACTCCTTAAATAGGGTTCAATTCTTGAATATGAAAAATGACGCTTTTGTTGGTGCGTGCACTGATGAGAAATCCGCGAAACCTGAAGACTTTTCCCAAAGGAAGCTGGCTTGTTTGTTCAGCCATCTTTCCAAAGGCAACCGCCTTGATACTTAATTTGACTTGCCGGTTGCTGCCTGCCTCCTCAACTTCAGACTCGTGGTCGAGAACAAAATTGGCAGCGGGGAGTCCAGCTGGCGTGTAACGCAGAGGGCTGACCTCCACAATACTCGCCGTCAAATCAACATGGTTCACTCAAATCATCAAATCAGGTAAGCAACATTCAATCGCGTACAACAGTGGTTTTTAGCGGCTGATTAAGCTGCGTATTCCTGCTGCTGGGCTTTGCGGGCTTCTTCTCTCTCGACGTTGCGCATCATGAGGGATGGGCCGGTTTCAGCCTTTTTCTTGACCACAGTCATGTGACGCAGCACAGCGTCATTGAATTTGAACGCGTGTTCAATTTCGTCCATGACAGCTTGCGTGGCTTCAATGTTGATGCACAGGTAGTGGGCTTTGGCCAGCTTCTGGATCAGGTAAGCCAGTTGACGGCGACCCCAATCTTCGACGCGGTGCACTTTGCCACCACCGACGGTGATCATGGTTTTGTAGCGTTCCAGCATGGCCGGGACCTGCTCGCTTTGATCCGGATGGATCAGCAAGATGATTTCGTAATGACGCATAAACTCTCCTTTTGGTTGATGAAAGCTGCCCCAGCGTCGTTAAGGGTGCAGCAAGGCGAAGCCCATGATTATAGCCCGCCAATCGCACCTTAGCGTTTTTCAGAGGTTCTCAAACTTGGGTAGCGCACATATTCAACCAAATCTTGGACAGCAGGGCTAGGCCGCTTGGTCAGCAGGCTGACCACAATGATCACCGCAAAACCCACCGGCACACCAAAGACGCCGGCAGAAATCGGCTGAATCCCCCACCAAAGCTCGATCGGCCGTGTCACGTTGAACAGTCTGCGCATCCAAGGTTGAGTCAGCATCATGTAATACAACGTGGTTCCGAGACCCGCCACCATGCCCAACGAGGCGGCGATACCCGTCGCCCGTTTCCAAAAAATGCCCAGCGACAGGGCTGGAAAGAAAGCCGCGGCTGCAAACGAAAATGCTGCAGACACCAAAAATAAAATGTCCGCAGGCTTATGAGAGGCGACATAAGCAGCTCCTAAAGCGACCACCAGCAGCAGCACTTTGGACAAAGTTACCCGGCGAGCCGTCGATGCATTCGGGTCAATCATCTTGTAGTAAACGTCATGACTGAGTGAACTGGCAATCGTCAGCAACAGGCCATCTGCGGTCGACAAGGCCGCCGCCAAGCCGCCAGCAGCCACCAGCCCAGATACAACATAGGGCAAGCCACCGATGGCAGGCGCCGCCAGCATGATGATGTCGCCACCAATGGACATTTCATTAAGCTGCAAGAGACCATCATGGTTCACATCGACCACCGACAACAAACTCGGATCGACTTTATTCCAAGCCGTGATCCAGTCAGGTAACTGGTCGAAAGGCGTGCCCACCACCAAGGTGAACACCTCGTACTTCACCAGCACCGCCAAGGCTGGCGCCGTGATGTAGAGCAACACAATAAACAGCAGCGACCAAGCCACCGATTGACGGGCTTCTTTGACACTCGGCACGGTGTAATAACGAATCAGGATGTGCGGCAAGGCGGCCGTGCCCACCATCAGGCAAAACACCAAGGCTAAAAAATTTCGCCGCGACACGTCAAACTCTTCGCGCGCCTTAGGGTCGCCGGCCGGATCTCCCGCAAATTGCTGCGCATGCGGGGGCATACCGTTGAGTGGCCGGGATTTAGCATCCGCCTCGGCTTTTTCGAGCATCCAGCCATTCAACGCGGCATCGGTCGTTTTGGGCAAGTTGCTCAGCGCCCGATCGGCGGCATAGATCAAACCCAAGGGGGCATCTGTCGACTTGAGTTCTGCCAGCACTTTGGTGGCACGAACCCGATCGGCCACCAAAGCGGCGTGGGGGTCCCGCAGTTTGGCCGCTAGTTCAGCTGCACGCTCCTTGAAAATTTTCTGAACTTCCTGCTCTTTAGGATCGAGGCTCAACTCTGTTTCGCGAGCAGTGACTTTTTGCAACTGGTATCCATAAATCGCCTGTGGCACGGGTACGCCCGTCTGCTTGACTGACAACCACACCACCGGCAGCAGGTAGGCCACGATGATCACCAAGTATTGGGCCACCTGCGTCCACGTGACAGCGCGCATACCGCCCAAGAACGAACACAGCAAGATCCCGCCGAGACCCAGAAAAATACCCAATTCGAAGGCCACACCGGTCAGACGCGCAGTGATGATGCCAACACCGTAGATCTGGGCTACCACGTAGGTGAAGGAGCAAAAGATGGCAGCCATCACGCCCATTAATCGCGGCACGTTACCGCCATAGCGTTCGCCCAAAAAGTCAGGAATAGTGAACTGTCCAAATTTCCGCAGATACGGCGCTAGAAAAAAGGCCACTAGGCAATACCCCCCCGTCCAGCCCATGATGAAAGCCAGACCGCTGTATCCCGTCAGGTAGAGCGTGCCCGCCAAGCCAATGAAAGAGGCTGCGGACATCCAGTCAGCACCCGTGGCCATACCGTTGTAAACGGCAGGCACACGGCGACCGGCGACGTAATATTCCGCGGCATCGGTGGTTCGGCACATGATGCCGATGCCCGCATACAGGCCAATGGTGGCTAGCAGAAAAATCAAACCGATCCACTGACGCGACAAGCCCATCTGCTCCAAAACAGCCAGCGCCAGCACGAAGGCAAGAAAGCCAGCCGCGTACCATTTGTAAACGTGGTTCAACGCCGTTTTGAATGCGGCCCGCGCTTGCGCTCCGCTTCCACCACCTGAATTCGGGTTGGTAGGCATGCTAGTCCTCGCTTTCGTCGAAGCCATGAGCGACATCTAACCGCTCCATATAGCGCGCATAAATGGCGATGATGACGACATAGACCAGCGGCGAGCCCTGCGCTGCCATCCAAAAACTGAATGGCCAGCCGAAAAAATCGAAATTCAGCTCGCGGGCGTAGAAGCTCACGCCGAAGGACACAAAAAACCAAAACATCATCAAGAGGCCGGTGAGCCTGATGTTTTTGCACCAATAAAGGCGGCGATTGTTGTTTGCCTGCATACCGCTTGCCTCCAACCGTAAGCCGTTTTCGGCTATTTATTGTTTGTTTTTTCAACCGCGCATTAGAAGCAACGTTTCACTTCACACCACACAGGCCGATCTCACTGGCCAACCGGTTGGCCACTTGCGGCTCAAAGGTGCGCAGACGCCGAATCACCTCCAGGGCTTGTTCGGATTGCGCGAGTTTCGCATGGGTTTTGCCTAATTGGTACCAACCGTGCGGACTCAAAGGCTGAAGACGGGTTGTGTGCTCCAGCGCCGCGACGGCTTCGTCCAGCCGCTCTTCACGTACCAACAGCATCGCCAATCCATACCAAGCCTCATCCATATCGGGGTCAATGGCCAGAGCCGACCTAAAGGCCGGCTCTGACTCCGCATGACGCTGGCAACTTTCTTGCAGATACGCCAGTTGGTACCAACTGGCGGCATGCTGAGGATGATCGACCAGCAATTCCTGCAAGCTTTTGATCGCAGCGTTTTTTTGACCCAAGTCAGCCAGCACTTTGGCACGACGGACCCCAGCGTATAAATCGCGAGGTCGCAAGACCAGCAGACGATTCAAAACAGCCAAGGCCAGACGAGACCAACCTGCGTAAAGCAAGCCCATGGCCAGCCCGCGCTGCATCCAGTAAGCGGCGGCAATCATTGAAGAGCAGTCCGGCAGCCGGTCAGCCGGCGAGCTTTTTCCAAGTGTCGATGACCGTGTCCGGGTTCAAGGACATCGAGCCAATGCCCTGCTCTTTCAGCCACTGCGCAAAGTCAGGGTGATCGCTGGGGCCTTGGCCACAGATACCGACATATTTGCCTTGGCGCAGGCAAGCTTTGATGGCCAGACTCAACAGGGCTTTGACCGCAGGGTCACGCTCGTCGAAGTCTTTGGCCAGAATTTCAAGGCCGGAATCCCGGTCAAGACCCAGCGTCAGCTGCGTCAAGTCGTTAGAACCGATTGAAAATCCGTCAAAGTACTCTAAGAACTCATCGGCCAACACGGCGTTGCTCGGGACCTCGCACATCATGATGATGCGCAAGCCGTTTTCGCCGCGCTTGAGCCCATGCTGACCGAGCAACTCGATGACGGCCTGGGCCTGCCCGAGTGTGCGCACGAAGGGCACCATGACTTCGACGTTGACCAGACCCATCTCGTTGCGCACGCGCTTGAAAGCCTCGCACTCCATGGCAAAAGCACCGGCAAAGTCGGCGCTCAGGTAACGCGCTGCACCGCGGAAACCCAGCATTGGGTTCTCTTCCTCAGGCTCGTAACGGGAGCCGCCGATCAGCTTGCGGTATTCGTTGGACTTGAAGTCCGACAGACGCACGATGACAGGTTTTGGCCAGAAAGCCGCGCCAATGGTGGCGATGCCTTCGGTCACTTTGTCGACGTAAAAAGCGCGCGGTGAGGCATGGCCGCGGGCCACGCTCTCAACAGCCTTTTTCAAGTCGGCATCGACATTCGGGTAGTCCAAAATGGCTTTCGGGTGCACGCCAATGTTGTTGTTGATGATGAACTCCAGCCGCGCCAGGCCAACACCGTGGTTCGGAATCTGGCAGAAGTCAAACGCCAGTTGCGGATTGCCAATGTTCATCGTGATCTTGACGTCAATCGGCGGCATCTCGCCGCGGATGACTTCAGTGACCTCGGTCTCGAGCAGGCCGTCGTAAATATTGCCGGTGTCGCCTTCAGCGCAACTCACGGTCACCAGCATGCCGTCTTTCAGCAACTCGGTCGCATCGCCACAGCCGACCACCGCCGGAATACCCAACTCGCGCGCAATGATCGCCGCGTGGCAAGTCCGTCCACCGCGGTTGGTGACGATGGCGGAAGCGCGCTTCATCACCGGTTCCCAGTTCGGGTCGGTCATGTCCGTCACCAGCACGTCACCCGCTTGAACTTGGTCCATTTCGCTGATGTGCCGCACGATGCGCACAGGGCCAGTGCCGATTTTTTGGCCAATTGCGCGACCTTCTGTCAGCACGGTACCAGTGGCTTTGAGTTTGTAGCGCTGCTCAGGCTTGCCCTTGGACTGGCTTTTGACGGTTTCCGGACGGGCCTGCAAAATATAAATTTCGCCGTCGGTGCCGTCCTTGCCCCACTCCACATCCATGGCGCGGCCGTAATGGGCTTCGATGATCAAGGCGTAACGGGCAAGTTGCTCAACGTCGTCATCTGTCAGCGAGAAACGGTTGCGCAACTCGACCGGCACATCAGTCGTTTTAACCAACTGACCGGTGGCTTTTTTCTCGTCGGCGCTGGTGAATTCCATCTGCAACAACTTGGAGCCCAGGTTGCGGCGGATCACCGCGCGGTTACCGGCCCGCAGCATCGGCTTGTGCACATAAAACTCGTCAGGATTGACGGCGCCCTGCACCACTGTTTCACCCAAACCATAGCTGGAGGTGATGAAGACCACGTCTTCAAAACCGCTTTCGGTGTCGATGGTGAACATGACGCCGGCAGCACCCAAGTCGCTGCGCACCATGCGCTGAACGCCGGCAGAGAGGGCCACATCGGCGTGTGCAAAGCCCTTGTGCACGCGGTAACTGATAGCGCGGTCGTTGTACAAGGAGGCAAACACTTCTTTCATCTTGTGTAGCACGTCCTCGACGCCCACCACGTTCAAAAAGGTTTCCTGCTGACCGGCAAAAGACGCGTCGGGCAAGTCTTCAGCGGTAGCGGAAGAACGCACCGCAAAGCTGGCCTGAGGGTTACCAGCGCTCAACGCAGCGAAACTTTGGCGAATAGCGGCCTCAAAGTCAGCCGGAAAAGGCTGAGCTTCGACCATCGCGCGAATCTGTGCGCCGGCTGCGGCGAGCGCTCGCACATCTTCGGTGTCGAGCGTGTCAAGCACGCCGTTGATCTTTTTGTCTAAGCCAGCATGCGCGAGAAAAACGCGAAAAGCATGGGCAGTGGTGGCAAAGCCCGTCGGAACACGAACGCCTTTCGGGCCGGTAGGCAGTTGGGAAATCATTTCGCCAAGGCTGGCGTTTTTACCGCCGACCGAGTCGACGTCGGTCATCCTCAGGTTTTCGAACGGTACGACCAGGGCGGTCGCCTCAAACAAGTTGGACATTTAAATACTCCGGGAGGTTTTAAAAACATGTGAGCCTCCATGGACGGCAGCCAACCTTGTTGTTGTTTGAAAGAGTTGTTGCGGTGCATGGCGACAGAGTCTGGATAATTAGCGGCAATTGTAGATGGCCGCTGAATTTTCAGTGGCCCCTCAAACGACGCCCTTCAAAACACATCCCAAGACCGACCAAAGACCCACCCATGGCCAATCGAACCGTATTTTTTATCTCTGACGGCACTGGCATCACAGCCGAGACCTTCGGCAACGCGATTCTGGCCCAGTTCGAAATCAACCCGCGTCATGTGCGTTTGCCGTTCATTGACAGCGTGGACAAGGCGCATCAGGCCGTCCGTCAAATCAACCACACCGGTGAATTAGAAGGCGTCCGCCCCATCGTCTTCACCACCTTGGTGAATATGGAAATTCTGTCGGTCATCAAAGCGCATTGCAACGGCATGCTGCTGGACATGTTTGGCATGTTCGTCTCGCCGCTGGAACGCGAACTGGGGCTGAAGTCGAACCACCGCGTCGGACGGTTTTCAGACGCGTCCAAAAGCAAAGCTTACGACGAGCGTATTGAAGCGATTAACTTTTCATTGGCGCATGACGATGGACAGAGCAACCGGGACTTAGCGGGCTCAGATGTGATTCTGGTGGGCGTGAGCCGTAGCGGAAAAACGCCGACTTCGCTGTATTTGGCGATGCAGTTCGGTGTCAAAGCCTCGAACTACCCCTTGATTCCAGAAGATTTTGAGCGCCGCCAATTACCCCCAGCGCTGGTGCCACACCGTAAAAAAATCTTTGGCCTGACGATCGCGCCTGAGCGACTGAGCCAAATCCGAAACGAACGCCGACCGAATTCAACTTATTCGAGCGTGGCCAACTGCAACCATGAAATTCATGAAGCTGAAGCAATGATGCGGCGCGAAGGTATTCGCTGGTTGTCGACCACCACCAAATCCATCGAAGAGATCGCCACGACGATCTTGCAAGAGGTCAGGCCTGAGCGGCTAGGGTATTGAGAAAGCGCATGAAGCGTTTGAAACTGACAACAGTTAAAGCGGAAACGGGCGGTAGGCACGCGTTGCCCAGGCGTTCAATAGAGAGGGTTAACCCTTTAAATAGCAATAATCTATTGAAATTCATCAGCTTATGAAGTTAAACTATTGACTGTCGAATTTCGATAGCAACCTTCCAAAAGCCAATCATGTCCTTAATCAATACTGAAATCGTTCCATTCAAAGCAACTGCTTACCACAACGGCAAATTTATCCCTGTCAGCAATGACAACTTCAAAGGCAAATGGTCTGTCGTGGTGTTCTACCCGGCTGACTTCACCTTCGTCTGCCCAACCGAACTCGGCGACTTGGCCGACCATTACGCTGAATTCCAGAAAATGGGCGTCGAGGTCTACAGCGTGTCCACCGACACCCATTTCACCCACAAAGCTTGGCACGACACATCGGACACCATCGGCAAGATCACCTACCCGATGATCGGCGACCCAAGCGGCCAACTGGCCCGCGCCTTCGAAGTGATGATCGAAGAAGGTGAAGACGCTGGTCTGGCTTACCGCGGCACTTTCGTGATCGACCCTGCCGGCAAGATCAAGACCATCGAAGTGCACGACAACGGTATCGGCCGTGACGCTGCTGAATTGCTGCGCCGCGTCAAAGCTGCGCAATACGTTGCAGCCCATCCAGGTGAAGTCTGCCCAGCCAAATGGACTGAGGGCGCTGAAACCCTGAAGCCTTCTTTTGACCTCGTCGGCAAGATCTAAGCTCCTCTGTGCGCCCAGCCCGGGCGCTTGCGTCCGGGCTTTTTTATTGGCGCTGGCCTGCCCAGCACCATCAGCTCCCCCGTTTCCCTATTTTTCAAAGTGAGTCTTCATGCTCGACGCTGCCACCAAAGCCCAACTCAAGAGTTACCTCGACCGCGCCACGCAGCCGATCGAGATCGTCGCCTCGCTCGACGACAGCAAGGCCTCGGTTGAGCTGCAGTCGCTGCTGAAAGACATCACAGATTCCTCGGCCTTGGTCACTGTCACGGAAAGCCGCGACGACAACTTACGCAAGCCATCGTTTTCAATCAACCGCCCTAGCGAAAACCACGGTCCGCGCTTTGCCGGACTGCCCATGGGCCACGAATTCACCTCGCTGATCTTGGCGTTATTGCAGATCGGCGGCTACCCGCCCAAAGTCGATGAAGTAGTGCTACAACAAATTCGAGCGCTGGATGGCGACTTTGAATTTGAAATTTACGTCTCGCTGAGCTGCCACAGCTGCCCCGATGTGGTTCAGGCATTGAATCTGATGGCCGTACAAAACCCACACATTCGCACCACCATGATCGACGGCAGCTTGTTTCAAGACGAAGTCAAAGCGCGCCAGATCATGGCTGTGCCCACCGTCTTTTTGAACGGCACCGAGTTCAGCCAAGGTCGCACCAGCCTGGAAGAAATTCTCGCCAAAATCGACACCAGCGCCGTCGAACGCGAAGCCACCAAAATTGCTGCCAAAGCACCTTTTGACGTGCTGATCATTGGCGGCGGCCCAGCCGGCGCAGCCGCTGCGGTGTATGCCGCACGCAAGGGCATTCGCACCGGCATCGCGTCAGAGAAATTTGGCGGTCAAACGCTCGACACACTTGGCATTGAAAACTTCATTTCCATCAAGGAAACCGAAGGACCGAAGTTCGCGCTGGCGCTTGAAGAGCATGTCCGCGCCTATGACGTTGACATCATGAACATGCAACGCGCCAAGGCGCTGATTCCGAACAGTGGCCCAGGCAAAGATTTGATCGAAATTCAGCTCGACAGTGGCGCCTCGTTAAAGAGCAAAGCGATCATCATCTCGACCGGCGCACGCTGGCGCAACATCAACGTACCCGGCGAAGCCGAATTCAAAAACAAGGGCGTGGCGTACTGCCCGCATTGCGACGGCCCGCTCTTCAAAGGCAAGCACGTGGCTGTGGTCGGCGGGGGTAACTCTGGCGTTGAAGCGGCGATTGATCTGGCTGGCGTGGTTGGCCATGTGACGCTGATTGAGTTTGACAAGGCATTGCGCGCAGATGCCGTGCTGCAACGCAAGCTCCACAGCTTGCAAAACGTGACAGTGCTCACCAACGCGCAAACCACGGAGATCACCGGAGACCAAACCGTCAACGGTCTGGTCTACAAAGACCGCGCCAGCAACGAGCTCCACACGGTCGCACTGGATGGCGTGTTCATCCAGATCGGTCTGGTGCCGAACACCGACTGGCTGAAGGGCGTGGTCGAGTTGTCCAAGCACGGCGAAATTGTGGTCGATGCCAAGGGGCAAACCTCGGTGCCGGGCGTCTTCGCAGCGGGTGACGCCACCACCGTGCCGTTCAAGCAAATCATCATTGCCGCCGGCGACGGTGCCAAGGCAGCGCTGGGCGCTTTTGATCACCTGATCCGGACTTCGGCGCCGGCAGCCTGAGCCTTGAGTTGAGTCCTGTGTCCTGCCGCGAGAAGGGTTAAGGAGAATCTCCTTGCCTTGCCTCGCGGCGGTCAGCACAAGTCATTGCGTTCCTGCAGGCTCAGCTTAAAAATGAACTGACCGCTATCAACCAGTACTTCCTGCACTACCGCATGTACAAGCACTGGGGTTTGGACAAGCTGGCCAAGAAGGAATATGAAGAATCCATCGGCGAGATGAAGCACGCAGACAAGCTGATGGACCGCATCTTCATGCTGGACGGCCTGCCTAATGTGCAAGATCTGGGCAAGTTGATGATCGGAGAGGACGTGCCTGAAGTTTTGAATTGCGATCTGAAACTGGAAAGTGCGGCGCAGATCACCGTCAAGGACGGCATTGCCCACTGCGAATCGGTGCGTGATTACGTCTCCCGCGACTTGCTGCAAATGATCCTAGACGACACCGAAGAGCACATTGATTTTTTGGAGACTCAAATTGAGTTGCTGGGCAAAGTGGGAATCCAAAACTACCTGCAGAGCCAAATGGGCGAACTCAGCTGAGAAACCTTCCTTCTGTGGCGCCTGCGGGCGACGCACAACACTGTTATAGGGCCTAAGGGCCCTTTTTTTATGGGTCACACGCCAGTGGCTGAATGACGTTTCAAACAAAGTTTTTTTAATCCGACTAAACTTTCTGATTAGATGATAATACGAGTCACTCTCATTTAGATTTGAAATAGATACCATGATGATTTCCCGTTTTCCTTTCACTCCTGTCGCCGCCGCTGTGCTTGGGCTCTGGATTCCGTTTGCACACGCACAAAAATCAGTCGCCACAGAGACCACGGTGACCACACTAGAAACGGTGACTGTCAGCGCCGATGCATCTACTGAAGGTCTGACCAAACCTTTTGTGGGCGGCCAAGTAGCACGGGGTGGTCGTATCGGCATTCTGGGCAACCAGGACATCATGGACACGCCGTTTTCAAGCACAAGCTACACCAGCGAACTGATCCAAGACCAACAAGCCCAAAGCGTCGCAGACGTGCTGCGCAATGACCCATCTGTACGACAAGCACGTGGCTTTGGAAACTTCCAAGAGGTTTACATTGTTCGTGGTTTGCCGGTGTACTCCGACGATGTGTCTTACAACGGGCTTTACGGCATGCTGCCACGCCAGTACATCGCTGCTGAGTTCTTTGAAAGGGTCGAGGTGTTCCGCGGGGCCAGCGCTTTTCTGAATGGTGCGGCGCCCGGCGGCAGCGGCATCGGTGGCGCCATCAACCTCCTGCCGAAGCGAGCACCGAATGAGCCATTGAGCCGAGTCGGGTTCGGCTTGCAGTCCGGCGGGCAAACATCCTTGTCCACCGACATCGCTCGGCGTTTCGGCCCCGATCAAAGTACGGGCATCCGCCTCAATGCGGCTCGACGCGACGGCGGCACGGGTATCGACCGAGAAAATAAGGAACTCAGCGCACTGAGCTTAGGCTTGGATTGGCACAGCCGCAATGTTCGAATCTCCGCCGATGTGGGCTATCAAGACCACAAGGGGACAGAACTCCAGCCCAGCGTGACGCCATCGTCAAGCCTGCCGATTCCAACCGCTCCGGATGCCAAGCGCAATTTTGCGCAGCCTTGGACCTATACAAGTGAGCAAGACACCTTTGCCACCCTGCGCGCCGAGTTTGACATCAACGACGACGTCACCGCTTGGGCCGCAGGCGGGCAGCGCCGCAGCAAAGAGTCCAATTCATTGACAAGTTTGAGCCTGACCAATGCGGCCGGTGACAGCCTGTCATCGCGCTTTGACAACCAACGCAAAGAGAATATTTCGACGGGTGAAGTGGGTGTGCGCGCTAAGTTCAGCACCGGCTCGGTCGGACATACCGTCAGCGCTTCGGCCGCGCGTTATCACGGCGAGGAACGTAACGCCTACGCCATGTCAGGTGCGGTGATTGCCAACAACCTCTATGCGCCCTACGCATCTTCCGCACCACCGGCCAACCTTTACACAGGTGGCAACCTCAGCGACCCACAACTCTCCAACGAAGTGCTGACCTCCAGCGTGGCGGTCGCGGACACGCTGTCGTTCGCGCAGGATACCGTCTTGCTGACGCTAGGCGCACGAAGCCAAACCATCGAACAAATCAGCTATGCCGGCTACGACGGCATCGAAACCGGCAGCTATAAAAAATCCAAAGTCACACCCGTGGCTGGCATCGTGTTCAAGGCAACGCCCAAAGTGTCTCTGTATGCCAATTACATTGAGGGCCTGGTCAAAGGCAGCGTCGCACCAACGACCGCCAACAGCCAGCCAGTGACCAATGCCGGACAGGTATTTGCGCCGTATGCCTCCAAGCAAAAAGAGATCGGTGCCAAATTCGACGGCGGGAAATGGGGTGGCGGCGTTGCATTCTTCACCACCACTCAGCCCAGCGCCTTTGTGCAGAACCAGACCTATGGTCTCAATGGCAAGCAGCGTAACCAAGGCCTTGAGTTTTCACTTTACGGCGAACCGCTCAAAGGCCTTCGCCTGCTTGGGGGCGTCACGCTTATCAACGCCGAGCAAACCCAAATGGAAGGGGCCATGACGAATGGACGCGATGCCATTGGAGTGCCGAGGCAACAACTCAACCTGAATGCCGAATGGGACGTGGCAGGCGTGCGCGGCTTGGCGCTCAATGCGCGGGTTTTGCACACCTCATCGCAATACGCCAATGCTGCGAACACACAGGTCGTGCCGGCTTGGAACCGTCTGGATCTCGGTGCGCGCTACCTGATGGACATCGGCAGCAACCGACTGTTGACACTGCGTGGCCGTCTAGACAACGTACTCAACACCTCCTATTGGGCATCGGCAGGCGGGTTCCCCGGGTCTAACTACTTGGTTCTGGGTGCACCCCGCACGCTGGTCGTCAGCGGCTCCATCGACTTTTAAAAAGGAAGCACACGATGCGGGCATTTTGGACACTAATTCATCGCTGGGCAGGCCTCACGGTCGCCCTGTTCCTGATCGTCGCCGGGCTCACCGGCGCGGTAACCTCGTGGGATCACGAACTTGACGAATGGCTCAACGCCGACATCATGTCAACACCGGGGCGGGGCGAGTTGCGCGACCCTCTGGCGCTGGCAGCCGTGGTGGAGGCGGCCGACCCGCGCGTGCAAGTGAGCTACATCTCACTTGGCTTGGAGGAAGGGCATGCAGCCTCCTTCTTGGTACGCCCGCTGACCGATCCGGCCACCGGTCAGCCTTACGTACTTGGCTACAACAATGTCTTTGTGGATCCGGTCACCGCAGAGATCACCGGGCAGCGCGATTCGCTGGCCGCGTCGCTGTCACGGCGCAGCCTCATGCCTTTTCTGCGCACCGTGCATTACAGCCTTCACATCCCTGCTTTCTGGGGCACTGACCGCTGGGGTTACTGGCTGATGGGCGGCGTCGCACTGGTCTGGCTGCTAGACAGTTTCGTGGGCTTTTACCTCACCCTGCCGCGCCGCTTGAGGGCTCACAGCGACGCCGCCCCAGTGCGCCGAGATTCCTCCACTTGGATGCAACGCTGGACGCCCTCATGGCTCTTGCGCTGGAAGGCTGGCGGCTACAAGCTCAACTTCGATTTGCACCGCGCCGGTGGCTTGTGGGTCTGGGGCGTGATCATGGTGGTGGCGTTCACCTCTTTCTCGCTCAACCTCTACCGCGAGGTGTTTTACCCCGTGATGTCGCTGGTCTCCAAAACCACGCCAGGGCCTTACGAAACGCAAACACCTGCGCCCTTCGGCACTCACATCGAGCCGACGCTTGGGTTTGATCAAGCGATTCAAGTGGCCAGCACCGAAGCTGTTCGACGCGGCTTCGACACGCAGCCAGGCGGTATTTACTACGGCGGCGACTTCGCTTTTTACAACGTGTCTTTTTTCGACCCTGCGAACAAAATGGGGGCGATGGGCATGGGATTGTCCAACCTCTACATTGATGCAAAAGATGGTGGCGTGTTGGGCGAATACAGGCCATGGCAGGGAACCGCCGCCGACGTTTTCGTTCAGCTGCAGCTGCCCTTGCACTCAGGCCGGATTCTCGGAATGCCCGGTCGGATTCTGATGTCGCTGATGGGCGTGTTGGTTGCCATGCTGTCGGTCACCGGCATCGTGATCTGGACGCGCAAGCGACGTTCGCGCGTGCGACGCTGATATAGGCCAACTATGCCGATTCATTGCCCGCCGCCAACAGCATTAAATATCTTCGCTTGATCGAATCAAACTACAACCGAGCCATCGCCATGATCATCTGTGTCTGCCGCCGCATCTCTGACCGTGACATCGGCCGCCATGCCCGCGCAGGCATGGGCTTCGACGAGATCCAATTCGAACTCGGTGTCGCAACCCAATGCGGCCGCTGCGAAGGCTGCGCACGTGATGTGATCGCTCAGTGCAGCGCGTCGAGTCCAACAGCCCACATCAAGCAACTCAATCATCAGCTTGAAAACCACTCATGAGCATCACCATCTTGTCGCTCATCACGCGTCCCATCAGCCTGATTTTGGTGATGGGCGCGGTTTGGTGGGTCTTGAGCCGCTCTCGACCTCCTGAACCGCCGGATTACAAGCCAATCAATGCAAACACAAGACTGGTTTTCGTTCGGCACGCTGACCACCTTTCACTCATGCCATTGGCAGACTGTTGAATCGGAGAGCCACTTTGACAAATCAAAAAATAGTCACAAACGCAACGCACAGCCGAACAGTTACGGCTGTCGCGAACTGGATGTAGAAGATACCGATGGCAAGCAGAACATTAATTTTGCAACGGGCGAGTTGTTGATATATCCCGGCACGTCGTTGCACCAGGTCGAGCCCGTCACCCGCGGCGAACGCTTGGCTTGCTTTTTCTGAGTCGACAGCATGGTCAGGTCGGATGCCCAGCGCCGCCTGCTGTATGACAGGGACATGGCGATCACGGCCTTGAGACGGCAGAATTTGGCACAAAATAGCGAGCTCGGCGAAAGCTCGGAAGTGATGAAGCTCACCGGCTGTTATCACACTTTACTGCGCATGTGGGCGGATGTCTAAGAACCCGCCACACCGAATCTATAAACTCAACAGCTCGACCTGAACTGAACGCAAAACTGAACGCTGAACCGACCGATTACTCGCACCGATGTCCTCTCTGTCTCCTTTCATGCCTGCTAAACCCCTGCTCAGCCGCCATCTGACGATTGCGCTGAGCGTTGTATTGCTTCACGCCGGCCTGATCTGGGCTTTACAAAGCGGACTGTTGATCCGGGCTGCAGAAATTCTGATACCGGCCGAGGTGCTCTCGGAATTGATCGATCCACCAGCGCCCATCCAACCCCAAAAACCGCCGACAGTGGCGCCAAAACTCCCCGCGAAGCCACCTGAGCCGATCAAGCCAACGCTGCCGCCAGTGCAGGCGCCTCAGCCTTTGGCCGTTGCGGCCCCAGCAGTACAGGCCACTGTGCCAGTTGCCGCCGTGGCAGCGCCAATACCTTCAACCAAGTCAGCAGCCCCTGTCCAAGCAACGCCGGCCCCTCCTGCGCCAGCTGCGGCAGCAGCGGCAGCCGTTGTGCAACAGCCTTCCAGCAGCGCCGAGTATCTGCAGAACCCGAAGCCACCCTACCCTTCGTTGAGCGCACGTTTGGGTGAAACCGGCAAGACCGTTTACAAGGTCTGGATCGGTGTAGACGGCAAACCGGAGCGCGCCGAACTGGTCAACTCCAGCGGCTTTCCGCGCCTCGACAAAGCCGCTTACGACACCGTCATGTCTTGGCGTTATGTGCCGGGCAAGCGCAACGGCGTCGCCGAAACCATGGCCTTCAACGTGCCAATCCATTGGGAGCTGCGGAATTAACCGATCCTTCCAGCCCTGTCTCAATATTTCAAAATCACGCAACCTCGGAGAACCGCTTCATGAATTCCCAATTTGGCTTGGCCAGCGTCTGGTCTCAAGGCGACGTCGTCATCAGATCGGTCGCTGTATTGTTGCTGCTGATGTCACTCGCGTCTTGGATGGTCATCATCGTCAAGTCGCTTGACCTGCTGCGTTACAAAAAAATCGCTAGCAATGCAGAAGGGTTCTGGCACACCAAAGACCTAGCCGCCGGCTTGGCCAGCTTAGGATCAGACCCGACCAACCCCTTTCGCCAGCTGGTTGAACACGGCTGCGAAGCCACCGCCCACCACCGCGATACGCAACCCCAGTTGCGCGACACGCTGGACAAGAGTGACTGGGTCTCGCGCAGCCTGAGTCAAGCTATCGACGAGTTCACGACGCACTTGCAGTCGGGCATGGCCATCCTGGCCTCGGTCGGCTCCACCGCACCGTTCGTCGGCTTGTTCGGCACGGTCTGGGGGATTTACCACGCGCTGTTGTCGATTGGTGTAGCCGGTGCGGCCACCATCGACAAAGTGGCCGGGCCCGTTGGCGAATCTCTGATCATGACCGCGTTAGGACTGGCCGTTGCCATTCCGGCGGTGCTGGGCTACAACGCCTTGGTCCGCGGCAACAAGGGCGTGCTGCACAAAGTCAACCGCTTTGCGCATGACCTGCATGCTTACTTCGTGACCGGCGCGCGTGTCAGCGCCGGCAGTCCAGCCAAGATGCCTCATGGTCCGACCTTGACAAAAGTCTGAGCGAGCACAGCATGGCTTTTGGAACCCAAGACGACACCGATGAGGTGATGAACGAAATCAACATGACCCCGCTGGTCGACGTGATGCTGGTGCTGCTCATCATCTTCATCATCACCGTGCCGGTCATGAAGCATTCAGTGAACATTGATTTGCCCATCGCCAGCAACGAGGTGCAAATCACCCAACCCGAAACACTGCGACTCAGCGTCGACGCGCAAGGTCACTATTTCCTGAACGAAACGCCGGTCTCCGACGATGATCTAGCGCCTCAACTGAAAGCGGCCGCGGCCAAAATCCCACAGCCAGATCTGCATATCAAGGGTGACAAAGCCGTGCGTTACGAACGCGTGGCCCAAGCCATGGCAGCAGCCCAACAGGCCGGGCTGCGCAAAATCGGCTTTATCACTGAGCCGAAAAATTAAGCATTCAAAACAACGCTCAGAGGCCGAGTGTGGCGATCCCCGCGCGCGCCACTTGTGCATCTTCGTTCGACTTGACGCCGCTGACGCCGACCGCACCCAAGCAAGCGCCGTCTTTCATGATGGGCACGCCACCTTCGAGAAAACCCTTCAGGTAAGGCGCACTCAAAAATGAGATGCGACCGCCGTTAATGACGTCTTCGTAGACCTTGCTGTCGCGTCGTCCCATAGCGGCCGTATTGGCTTTTGCCGGCGCAATGTGCGCAGAAATGGGTGGCGCGCCATCCAAACGGGTCAAGTGCAACAAGTGACCGCCGTCGTCGACGATGGCGATGGTGACGGCCCAGTTGTTCTTCAGGGCTTCAGCTTCCGCACCGGCAGCAATCTTTTTGATGTCTGCGAGTTCGAGAAAGGACTTGGTTTGCATGTGGTTTTCCCCTTTAGTTGCAAAAACTCGAGCATACGCAGGTTTTTCACAGGTTAACAGGGGAATTGCCCCCATCGCGGCTGAAAGAGCCCTTACAAATAGTAGGCAGTGCGCTTAAGGAAGTTGTCAAAAGTCGGCTGGAGTCTTTAGAATGAAATCAGTCTGCTCTTTTTCAGAGCCTTCTTTCATTGAACGAGGAGAACACTTTATGAACGACAAAACTCAAGACTATAGCTACGGCTACCAGCCAACGAGCTTGGAGCGAAACCGGGTGTTGCGCAACACGTATTGGCTGCTGGCCCTGAGCATGCTGCCAACCGTGCTGGGCGCTTGGATGGGGGTTGCCACCGGTATCACTGCCAACTTGGGAGGTGGATTAGGACTGGTCGTTTTCTTGGGCGGTGCTTTTGGCTTCATGTACGCCATTGAGAAAACCAAGAATTCAGCAGCAGGTGTCCCTGTGCTGCTCGCCTTCACCTTCTTCATGGGCCTGATGCTGTCACGCATGATCGCTATGGTGCTGGGTTTTAAAAACGGCACGGATCTGATCATGACCGCTTTCGGCGGCACGGCCGGCGTCTTCTTTTTGATGGCCACACTCTCCACCGTCATCAAGCGTGACCTATCCGGCATGGGCAAGTGGCTCACCGTGGGCGCTGTGGTGCTGATGGTCGGCGCAGTCATCAACATGTTCGTCGCCTCGTCGGCCGGCATGGTGGTCATCAGCATGATGGCGATTGGTATCTTCAGCGCTTTCATCTTGTATGACCTGAAGCGCATCATCGACGGCGGCGAGACCAACTACATCACCGCCACCATGGGCCTGTACCTGAGCGTCTTCAACGTTTTCCAAAGCTTGCTGGCACTGCTCGGCATCTTCGGCGGCGAACGCGACTGACGCCTTCTCAAACAAGCTGACTTCAGCTGACGAAAAAAGGGACCCGAGGGTCCCTTTTTTCATGGCCTCTTCAAAGCCTGCTTAAGGACGCTCAAACACCGCCATCGACTCCACGTGCGCCGTATGCGGGAACATGTTGACCACGCCCGCTGAGACGCAGCGGTAGCCGGCTTCGTTGACCAACAGACCCGCATCGCGCGCCAATGTGGCGGGGTTGCAGCTGACATAAACAATGCGTTTAGGCGCAGACCAACCAGCCGGCGGCGTGACTGCCGCAATCGCATGCACGCCGGTGTCGACGCCGGCCTCAAAGACCGTGGCCCGCACAGGACCGAACGGGTGCAACGCCACCAAGGCTTTGAACAGCTCAAACGCACCTTCGCGGGGCGGGTCGACCAACCATTTGTCGGCTTGGCCGTCCTGCACCAGCAGAGCGGGTGTCATCTCAAACAGATTGCGCGCCACAAAGCGGGTCGGCGCCAGCGGGGCCAAACCAGCGGCTGGACGTGTGGTTTGGTTGCTGGCGTAATTGGACTGCGAACGGGCGACCAGCACCTCGCTGCCTTCAATGCCCAGCACTTCGGCTGCATAGGTTGCCAGCGGCAACGTGAAGTTGCCGAGCCCACAAAACCAGTCGATCACGCGCTCATTGGTTTGCACCTCCAGCAAGCGCAAAGCCCGCGCCACCAAGACGCGGTTGATGTAAGGATTGACCTGCGTGAAATCAGTCGGTTTGAAGGGCATGCTGACGCCATAGTCCGGCAAGGCGTAGGCGAGTTCCGCATCGCCTTCTTGCAGGGGGTCGAGCAGCTTGACGGTCTCCGGCCCCTTGGATTGCAACCACCACTGCAGCCCCGGCCGCTCAGCGGCAAAGACCCGCAGACGCGCCAAGTCAGCGTCGCTCAGCGGCTCCATGTGGCGCAGCACCATTGCGGTGATGGCGGGCGTGCCATCGCCCGGCGCGTCGCCGCACGCCAGCTCAATCTGCGGCAAGGTTTCGCGTGCTTCCATGCTGCCAATGAGTTCACGCAGCGGCAGCAGCATCGCGCTGACATGCTTGGGCAACACATGGCATTCACGAATGTCCGCCACATAGGTGCTCTTGCGCTCATGAAAGCCGACCAGCACCGTGCCTTTTTTACGCACGTAGCGCACCGACAAACGGGCGCGGTAGCGGTAATTCCAAGCCGGCCCTTCAATCGCCCGCAAGATACTCTCGGCGTGAACCTTGCCGATATGCCACAGGTTGTCTTCCAGCACGCGCTGCTTGACGGCCACTTGTGCGGCTACGTGCAAGTGCTGCATTTTGCAGCCGCCACAGGCGCCCACATGCATGCCAAAGTGCGGACAACCGGGCGTGACCCGCTGTGATGATTCGCGGTGAACTTCTGTCAGCGTGGCTTTTTCAAAACTGGTTTTTTTGCGAAAAACATTCGCTGTGACCCGCTCAAACGGCAAGGCACCTTCAATGAAAACCACCTTGCCGTCAGCCCGGTGGGCAATGCCCTGGGCCTCCATGTCAAGCGACTCCACGTCTAAAAAATCAGGGGGGTATTCGGGCGGCAAGGCCCAGATGAGTGTCTTTGTTTCTTCCGTCATGCCTGAATTGTCTCAGGTCGATGACCCACCACGTTGCGCGGCACGTTCACGCAAGAAATTCAGTGCCAAGCGTCCAGATAAGCCTGCCAATGCGGCTCCATTGGCACCAGCTGATGCAAGCTCTCCTTGACCATCGCGATTTCCTGCTCGTACTCGGTTTCCAGCAGGCCACCGCGCATTTTTTGAAAGCGGCAATACAGCAAATACGTGTTCATCACGTCGGTTTCGCAATAGCGGCGAATCTCTTCCAACTGGCCGTTTAGATAAGCCGGGTAGACCGCAGAGCCATCCATCCCGAGCTTGCCCGGAAAACCGCAGAGCTTGGCCATAGCGTCAAGCGGTGCATTGTTTTTGGGCTGGTACATCGCCAGCAAATCCATCAGGTCGAGGTGACGCATGTGGTAGCGACTGATGAAGTTGTTCCACTTGAACTCACGGCTGTCGTGGTCGCCGCCCTCGCCCATGTCCCAGTATTTGCTGGCCACCACGCCATGCTTGAGGCCGCGGTAATGCAACACCGGCAAATCAAAACCGCCGCCGTTCCAGCTGACCAGTTGCGGTACGTGCTTTTCGACGGTGTTGAAAAAAGTCTGGATGAGCTTGCCTTCTTGGCTCACGCCGCCCGGCTCGCAGTCAACAAAGGAATGCACCCGCAAACCTTCAGCATTGCGAAAGACACAGCTGATGACCAAAATGCGCTGCAAATGCAGCGGCATGAAGTCGCTCTGGCCGCGTGCCTTGCGCTCAATAAGGTAGTCGGCGTAGACCTCGGCGTCACTGCTCTCAGAAGGAGCGCCCCGCAGGGCGCGCAAACCGGCAACGTCGGGAATGGACTCAATGTCAAAAACCAGAACCGGCCAGACCATGCGTCAGCTCAGCCTAACTCAACGTGCCGGCAGGTATTTGAGCGGATCAACAGGCTTACCTTGCCGACGAATCTCGAAATGCAGCTTGACACGGTCAGTGTCGCTACTACCCATCTCGGCGATTTTCTGGCCTTTGCGAACTGACTGATCTTCTTTGACCAGCAGCGTTTGGTTGTGCGCATAGGCGGTGAGGTAGGTGTTGTTGTGCTTAAGAATGATCAGGTTGCCATAGCCGCGCAAACCAGCACCCGAATACACCACGCGGCCGTCTGCCGACGCAATCACTGGCTCACCCGCATGACCGGCGATGTCGATACCTTTGTTTTTAACTTCATCAAAGCCAGCCAGCTGAGCGCCTGGGGCAGGCCAAAGCCAAGCCAGATCGTCTTCGCCGGCGCTTTGTGCGCTTGCGGGTTGTTCCGTACTCACTTGCGGTGTGGCGTTGTTGGCAGTCGGCTTGGCCGGGCTGACAGCTTGCGCTGGCAATGCGGTCGACACGGGTGCCTGAGTCGTCACAGGGCGGGCCACAACACCAGGGGCACTAGGCGGCGGGGTGATACGCAGCACTTGACCGACTTCGATCTGGTTCGGGTTCTCAATGGTGTTCCAGCGCGTGATGTCTCGCCAGTTTTGTCCCGAATCAAGGCCAATGCGAATCATCGTATCGCCGGGCTTGACGGTGTAAAACCCGGGCTTACCAGCGTTCTCCGCACCAGGTAGCTGCGCGACCGGCTTAGCGGGCGCACTTGAAGACGGTACGCTGGCCGCTGGGCGGGCAGTACCTCGGTCTTCCACAGGGGCGTTTGTCAGCGAGCGCGAAGAGCAGCCCACCAGCAGCGTCAGCAAGAGCGAAAGGGAGACGGCCAACAAGCCATTCAAACGGCCAGCACGTGCGGGATGATTCATCAATTCAAGTCCTCAATCTTCGTAGCCCGACAAGGGCTCAATCACAACTGGGCAATAGCGGCACAAGTCTTTAGGATAAAGACACTCCGTCAGCTCAATTGGTTCCTGATTTTAGAGGCACAAAGTGAACAGCCTCAAGAACGGTTTGACGAATCCCTTGCGCCGTTTTGTCGATGACGACCAGCGCTTGTTGTCCACCGGCTGTTTGCATGGGTGCGACCAGCCGACCACCGACCGCCAACTGATCAATCCAAGCAGGCGGAATGGCCTCGCCACCCGCCGCCGCAATGATGGCAGCATAAGGCGCGCCCTTGACAAAGCCCGCCATACCGTCACCAAACAACAAATGCACATTGGCGAGCCGAAAATGCCGCAGGTTTTCGCGGGCTTTTTCATGCAAGCCGCGCAAGCGCTCGATGCTGTACACCTCACGGGCCAAATGACTCAACACCGCCGCCTGATAGCCGCAACCGGTACCGATTTCAAGCACGCGGCCTAGTTGCTCGCCCTTGCCTTCACGCAGCAACTCAAGCATACGGGCAACGACGTTGGGCTTGGAAATAGTCTGCCCGAGACCAATCGGCAGGCTGGTGTCTTCATAGGCCTGATTGGCCAACGCGGTGTCCACAAAACGATGCCGCTCGACCAACCCCATCGCCGACAGTACAGCAGCGTCTCGAACGCCTTGCTTGGCCAACTTTTCGACCATGCGAGTTCGCACCGCCTGCGAATCAAGTCCGACACCCGCCGGTAAGGGCTTTTGCAAACCCGGCACAGCATGCTTCAACGGCAAGGGTTTGAACGCATCGGATGCGTTTGTGATTTTTTTGCTCGCCGATGGCACGCCCGCATGGGGTGACAGACGCACCGGAAACCCCGGCCGCTTGTCACCCGCTGCAGCGGCTGGTCGCTCGGTCACACTCATGACTGGATCTGAGTCAAGCGGGCAGCGGTCTGCGCCCAATAAGGCAAGTTTTCGTGGTCCGTCAAATCCACTTGCAGTGGAGTGATGCAAACAAAGCCCTGTTTAGTTGCATAAAAGTCAGTGCCTTCGCCGTCGTCCTTGGCCGGGCCGGCACTGCCGATCCAGTACATGGTTTCGCCGCGTGGGCTGGTTTGCGTGATAACGCGCTCAGCCGCATGGCGGCGTCCGAGCCGAGCCACTTTGAAGCCTTTGATCTGGTCGTTCGGCAAATTCGGAATATTCACATTCAACAGCCAAGGGGCTACTTTTGGCGATTCGCCATGGGCCAACACTTCAATCGATGGTTCAAGTTGCAAGACCAAATCACGTGCGCGCTGAGCCGCCACCTCAATGTGCGCCCAACCCTTCTCAGTCTGCGAAAAGGCAATCGCAGGAACACCGAAAAGGAAGCCTTCCATGGCAGCGCCCACGGTGCCTGAATAAATCGTGTCGTCGCCCATGTTGGCGCCGTTGTTAATTCCGGAAACCACGAGGTCGGGCCGGTAGCCTAACAGTCCGGTCAACCCGATGTGCACGCAATCAGCCGGCGTGCCGTTCACATACCGAAAACCGTTGGCAGCCGTTTGCACATACATCGGCGAATGCAGCGTCAGCGCGTTCGACTTAGCACTGTTGTTTTGCTCGGGTGCCACGACAGCCACATCTGCAATTTTTTTAAGGGCGTCGTACAACGCCACGATGCCTGGCGCCTGATAACCGTCGTCGTTACAGATGAGTATTTTCATGAGGATGATTCTAAGGTTAGCCTTGTGAGGGAAATAGAACCGGTAGAGCCGGCGTGTCATTGTTCAACGAAATGCCCTCGTGCACGGCGACCATTTCAAGCGCGCGCTCAAACATGGCTCGGGCTGAGCCCGAGACCGCCCGCAAGTAAGCATGTAAGTGAGCATCTTCTGTGCTGTTGTTCAGGCACTCTTGGCTGTATTGCTCAAAGCTGGCCAGTTGGCCAATCAGCTCGGCGACATGCCGCGGACATTCGCACAGAATGCTGCTCGAAATGCCTGCGACACGGCTCAGTGTTGCGTCCGAATATTTACGCGCTGGAATCAGCGCCGTGGGGCCGGATATCCCCATCGATGTTGAAGCATCCACCAAGAGCACGGAACTGATGAGATCAGACAAGTCGTAGTCTGACATCGGCTCCCGACGCACCAACATTCCCAGCACTTTGAGCGCCTCGACCACACCTTCTTGCCCGTAGCTGTAAAAGACAATAGTTTGGAAGATCGGATGACGCGCCACCAAACTTTCGATCTGTGCACGCGCGCTGTCGTTCAACGTATTGACCTTGATGAGAAGGATCTTCGGCTGATCGTTGAAGACCGCTAAACCAGCCTCTGCGAGGTCTTCAAAAACATCCGTGATTTGAATCGAATGGCTTAGAAATTTAAGTGTGAATTTTGGGGATCTGATTCTGCTGGCCATGGCGTTTCCGACCACTGCCATGGCCACTTTTTGGCCCTCCGATTTGCTCTGCACATGAGTTCCGGCAACAGGTCTTTGCTGCACCAGCAAGCGACTCAAACTGACGGCGTCCAGATTGGCAATAGCACTGATGCCATGCCCTGCATCGCACAGCAGCTTGAGCTGGCCCGCTTTGACCGCGTCGGCCTGACTGTAAAGACGATGCTGACCGTCACTTTTTGTCGGCTTGAAAGCGCCGTAGCGAATTTCCCACACCCGCAAAGTCGTGACGGGCACACCCGCTAATTTTGCGACAGCGCCAATTCTGTAATGTGGGATTGGCGTGTCAATCGTCAATTTATCTGTTTGGATCATATTTTTGAGTAGTATTTGCGTAGAATTTATGAGTTAAACCCATAATAGTCAAGGTTTATTTTCAATTTTTTTGATTTATGAGTAGTTTTATTCTTGAATATGTGGAATAGTCTACTCAACCAAGAAAAGAGTTAAAGCAACATGATTTCAAAAAAGACCATCAAAGCCATCGAGATAGCCACGGTTGTTGCCCGCTACAGCCCGGGGCAGCCAGTCCCTGCACACGAAATTTCAACCTTGCTCGGCTTGTCGATTTCCTACATTGAAGTCACCTTGAGCGAACTCAAAAACCATGCCATCGTCCGCGCCTACAAAGGCCCCGGTGGCGGTTACCAACTGGATGAAAGAAATCGCCCAGTGACCTTGTGGGACATCGTGAAAATTTTTGAAATGCCGGATTCGAGCACCCATAAATCGTCCCCTGAAGCGATGCCTCTGGCCATCATGGAAACCGAGATGCGGCAGCGCATCCAAAGCTTTTTTGAATTGCGCAGCCTGACAGACCTGGCGCGCCAAGCCAAATTGCCAGACCGCCAAAAAACCGAAGTCCGGAGCATTTTCAAACTCAAGCCCCTACCCCAACGCGTCGCCATCCGCATTGCGAATTCGGTTTTCGATTGGAAGATGGCTTCAATAGCCTGAGGCACTCTTAAATGAAGGTCAGTTACGTCCTGCGCAACCATGCAGGCAAATCCAGAAAAATTCCTGCTGGTGAGTCTTGGCAATGGCACCACTTTGTAGAAGACGAAGAACAAGCCAATGCCGTGCTGGCAGACCTGAAAAAAAAAATCAGGGAGAACCGACTGCAGCTAGTCAATTTGTTTGTCGATAAGCTGGCGGTTGATGATTTTGAAAAATTGAAAATTCGCTTTTCCTACAAAGGACAAGTCCAGTACGACGACCGCTTGTGCCCCAAGCGCATCATCAATCAACATGAAGATTTGCTAGAAACATGAGCAAGGCGTCAACACCAGTAAAGCCTGAGGCGCCGAACTGCGACGCGCTGACTGTGATGTTCGATGGGGCTTGTCCGCTGTGTCGTCGCGAGGTCAGCTTGTACCGCAGCATGAGGCCGCTGCAACCGTTGCGATGGCTGGACGTCAGCATCGAAACCAGTCCCCTTGCCAAGGCGGAGGACAGATCGCGTTTATTGTCCCGTTTTCATGTGAGACGGGCCAATGGCGAGTTGCTGAGTGGTGCGCAGGCCTTCGTCGCCTTGTGGCTGCTGTTGCCGGGCTGGCGCTGGTTGGGCCGAGCAGCGTCCTTGCCTGGAGCCACTGCGTTTTTAGAACTGCTGTATCTGGGATTTTTGCGTATCAGGCCCCGACTGCAAAAACTGGCACGGGGTCTTGAAAGCAGAAAACCCTGAGTCAGTCAGCATGACTGGCGCCAGGGTGATCAACGTTCCAGATCAGGGCGCAATTTCTTGTGGATACGCCGAATCGTCGTCCATGACCCCCATAGCACCAGCGGAATCATGGCCCCGGCGGCCATCTCAGGGTTGATCGGCAGCCCGAGCGCTTTCAGCGCTTTACTGCCATACAGCAGCAGGCTGACCACGTAATAAGAAATGGCCGCAATCGACAAGCCTTCGACAGTGGCTTGCAGACGCAATTGCAACTCTTGCCCTCGCGTGAGCTTTTCAAGTAACTGCTGGTTTTGCACTTCAGTGGCAATGTCAACGCGAGTCCTTAGCAGCGCGCTGGTGCGAGCCACACGCTCCGACAAAGAGGCCAGTCGCTGCGCTGTGGCTGCCACAGTAGCAATCGCTGGCGACAAACGCCGCTGCATGAAATCACCTAGGGTCTGCGTGCCTGGAATGGCTGTCTCGCGCAACTCCGCGGTGCGCTGCGCCACCAGCCCGTCATAAGCCCGTGTAGCCGCAAAACGGTACACGTGCTCGGCGGTGGCGCGCTCAACACGGGCGGCCAAAGACACCAGCGTGTCGAGCAACTCTTGATCAGCCGCCGCCTTGTTCTCAAGGCTTGCCATGATGTCGGCCAGCGCGTTTTCAGACTTCGTCAGCATCGGGCCCAGCAGCTTGGCCACCGGCAAGCCGCGCAGCGCCATCAGCCGGTAAGTTTCGAGTTCCAACAGCCGCTGCGAGACTCGGCCAGCGCGCGTCGCACTCATGTCCGCAGGTGCCACCACCAGCATGCGTTCAAAGCCATCAGGCCGCAGCAAAAAATCGCTGATGGCCAAGGAATGGCCGTTTTGCCCCAGCACCGACGCCATCACCGGCGTGTCACCCAACCACACTTTGGCCTTGGCCAAGATGTCATCCGGCTTGTCTAAATCGCCATCAACCATCGCCAGCATGATGGCGGCCATCGTCCGGCCAGGAATTTCACGCAACCACTCTGGCGCAACAGCCAAGGCTGGCAGCAAGTCTGGATTGGCAGCACCCAAAACAGCGTAGTCGGGCAAGGGCTGCACGATGGAATAACGCGTGAACTCAGTGTGTCGCTCCCATTTGACGGTGTAGCCGTCAAGGCGAAGCCGCAAGAAATTAACCGCTAATTGTTCAATCGTCAGGGCTGCCTGACCCGGCAATCGGCGCAAATGCTCACACTCCTGCTCGCGGCTGATGTCGCTGTTGAGCACCGCCACATACACCACTAACGCCGGCAGATGAATACGGGCTGTCGGCCGTGCGTGTACTTCGTTGTGCAGTGCACGACGATGCAGATCATCAGTTGGCAACAGCGCCACACCTGCACTGACGGCAAAAGGGGTCAGGGTTGAACTCATGGTGGGATTGTGATGGATAAGGGCGCTCTTCAGTTCACTCTTGAAGCTGGGTTACGACACCCACGCATCCGTTCCTATCGCTGTCGCTTGGCATCGGTTCAAGAATCAGGGAAAACCCTGATTTACCGCCAAGTACAAATAAAATACCATTAAGAATAAATTATATCTTTAGAGTAAAAAGCGAGTACACATTGAGTCAAGAAGCATGGAAACGCTGGGGCGCGGAAGACGAACGCGGCGCGCTTAACTACATTGGCCCGGACGAAGTGCGTCGGGCAACGGCTCTGGTCCGCACTGGTGAGGTTCTACGACTGGCGCAACTGCTCTCTAGCAAAACACCCGTACCCGGTCATCGCTGCGGTTTGCAGCACTTCATGGGCCGCGACGGGGGTGATTATGCCGCCGGCAGCAAACGACCCGGCGGCTTCCAGTTTGCCGAAGACACTGTCGTCATGCCCCTGCATATCGGCACCCATGTCGACGCGCTGTGTCACGCTTGGTATGACGACAAAATGTTCAACGGCTTTTCCGGCAATGACGTACGCAGCGCGCGTGGTGCAGAAAAGCTGGGCGTCGAAAAAATGCCGCCTATCGTCACGCGCGGCGTGCTGCTCGATCTGGTCAAGCTCAAAGGCCGCGTGATTGCACCTGGCGAAGCCATTGACCGCACCGACCTCGAAGCCGCAGCCGCAGCCGCCCGGGTCACGCCCGGACGCGGCGATGCTGTGCTGATCCGCACCGGGTGGCTCGAGTCGCAAAAAGGCGTGAAGCAACCCTCCTTTGACGTTGAGCCAGGCATCAACGTAGAAGCCGCACGCTGGCTGGCCGAATCAGGCGTCGCCATCGTCGGTGCAGACAACTTCGCCGTAGAAGTCATGCCCTTTCCAGAGAGTACCGTTTTCCCCGTTCACCAACTCTTGATTCGGGACTATGGTGTGCCCCTGCTAGAGGGTCTGATGCTGGATCCTCTGGTTGAAAGTGGTCGCCACGAGTTTCTTTTCATTGCCAGCCCGCTGCCGATCGTCGGCGCCACGGGCAGTCCATTGGCCCCTGTGGCCGTTCTCTGAGTTGACATGACAAAGAAACGTCCCCTCGAAGGCATCCGCGTTCTGGAAATCGCGTCCATGATCTTTGGCCCGCTCGCGGGCCAGTACTTGGGCGACATGGGTGCCGAGGTGATCAAGTTGGAACCACCTGAAGGTGATTTAACGCGCGCCATCGGGCCCCGTCGTTCACCCAAAATGGGGGCCTTTTTCATGACCAGCAACCGCAGCAAGCGCAGCATTGTGGTCGATTTGAAAAAACCCGAAGGTCGCGAGATTCTGCAACGTTTGGTCGGCAAAACCGACGTACTTTTGCACTCCATGCGAACCTCGGCCGCGAACCGACTCGGCCTCGATTACGCCACTCTCGCTGCCAACCACCCCGCCTTGGTCTATTGCCACGTGACCGGCTTCAGCGACGACGGCCCCTATGGCGGCAGACCGGCTTATGACGACATCATTCAAGCCGCCTCCGGCTTGGCCATGATGCAAAAAGTTATCAACGGTGAGCCGCGTTATGTGCCGACTATCATTGCCGACAAAATCAGCGGTGTGCATGCAGCTTATGCCATTGTGTTGGCGCTGATGCACCAGATGCGCACCGGCGAAGGTCAGCAGGTCGACGTCTCAATGTTTGAAACCATGACGGCGTTCAACATGCTCGAACATCAATGGGGTCACGCCTTCGAACCGCCCATCGGCCCCATGGGCTACGAGCCCGTGATCACCGCTGCGCGTCGGCCTTACAAAACACTTGACGGTCATTTGGCGCTGCTGCCGTATTCCGACGCGCACTGGAAATGTTTTTTCGAATTGGCAGGAGAAGCACAGATCATGCAGGATCCACGCTTTTCAACCTTCGCTGGTCGGCAGAAAAATGTCAGCACGGTCTGGGGTGAAATCGAACGTCAAGTGGCCCGAAAAACCAATGCTGAATGGCTTCAATTGTTGGGTGCCGAGGACATTCCGTTTTCAGTCGTCAACAGCATCGAAGACTTGCCGAACGACCCGCACCTGAATGCCATTGATTTCTGGAAAATCATGGAGCACCCGACCGAAGGTCGTCTGCGCCTGCCGATGAATCCGATTCGAATGAGCGCCTCGCCACCGGAGATCACACGCTTGCCACCGTCCTTGGGCGAGCACAGTGCAGAAATTTTGCGCGAATGCGATTACGAAGAATCTGCCATCCTGCAGTTGTTAGCCCAAGGCGGGGCCTGCGCCGCCGTTTAATCACTAAAAATCATGATTCCACGCACCATTTTTACCCCTGACCACGACACCTTCCGCGACAGCGTGCGACGCTTCATTGCTGAGCATGTGGTGCCTCACCATGCAGAGTGGGAAAAGGCCGGCCAAGTCCCTCGATCGCTCTGGTTGAAGGCTGGCGAACTCGGTCTGCTGTGCTGCAATGTGCCGGAAGAATACGGCGGCATGGGGGGTGATTTTTTGCACAGCACCATCCTGATTGAAGAGATGGCGCGAGTCGGTGCGACCGGACCCACCTTTTACCTTCACTCCGACATCGTTGCACCGTATCTGGTTGATTTCGGCACTGAAGAGCAAAAACGAAAATGGTTGCCCAAAATGGCAACCGGCGAAGTGGTTGTCGCGCTGGGCATGAGCGAGCCCTCTGGCGGCAGCGACGTCCAAGCCATGCGCACGCAAGCCATCCGAGAGGGTGACGAGTACGTCATCAATGGCCAGAAAGTATTTATCACCAATGGCCACAGTGCTGACTTGCTGTTGCTGGCCTGCAAAACAGACCCTAAAGCACGCGGCAAAGGCGTTAGCTTGATCTTGGTAGAAACTGATCGGGCTGGTTTCAAACGTGGCCGAAAACTCGAAAAAATGGGTTGCAAAGCCCAAGACACCTCGGAGCTCTTTTTTGCCGATGTCCGCGTACCTGCTGAAAATCTGCTGGGCGCAGAGGGCAGCGGCTTTGTGCAGCTCATGACCCAACTTGCACAAGAGCGACTGATTCAAGGGATCCGCGGCGTTTCGAGTTCTGAAGCCGCGCTGGAATGGACGATTGCCTACGTCTCAGAGCGCAACATGTTCGGCCAGACCTTGGCCGATTTCCAGAACACCCGTTTCAAGTTAGCCGGCTTGCATGCAGAAGTCTTGGGACAACGTGTGTTTGTCGACCGATGCCTTGAGCTGCACTTAGAGGGCAAATTAGACCCTGCTGATGCGGCCACCTGCAAGCTCATCACCACCGAATTGCAAGGTCGTGTCATGGACGAATGTCTGCAGTTTTTTGGCGGCTGGGGCTTTATGTGGGAATACCCGATTGCCCGCGCTTACGCCGATGCCCGCATGTGCCGTCTCGGTGGTGGCACGGCAGAAGTGATGCGCCAGATCATTGCTAATTCGATCTTGCCGAAAGTGCGCAAGGCCGCTTAAAGAGTTATCGCTAATCCGACATTGAGCTAACAACCAGAAATTTTATGATCTCACGCCGCAAACTAATCCAATCCGCCATCGCTACTGGTGCCGCCATGACCTTCCAATTGGGACACGCCCAAACCAACTGGCCAACTGGCCCGGTCAAGATCATCGTGCCGTTCACGGCGGGAGGCGCATCAGATCTGCTGACCCGCTTGGTTGCGGAGAGACTAACGAGCAAATTTGGTCAAAACTTCGTCGTCGACAACCGAACAGGCGCAGGTGGCAACATCGGCATGGAAGCTGTTCGCACGGCACCGGCTGACGGCTACACCATCTCTTCAGCCACGATCGGAACGCTGTCTATCAACCAGTTTCTCTTTTCGAAGCTGAGCTATGACCCGGTTCGCGATTTCGACTACTCATCGATGATTTGGGAGAACTGCAACGTCCTCGTCGTGTCCCCCAAGCATCCGGCAAAAACTGCTCAAGAATTTTTGGCTTGGGCCAAAAAACAACCACAAGGCGTGACCTTCGGTTCAGCGGGCGTCGGCACCACGCCCCACTTGGCGGGTGAATTGTTTGGCGCCCGCAATGGACTCAAAACATTGCACGTTCCTTACCGCGGTGCAGCACAGTCGATGCCAGCATTGATGGCTGGCGATACCGATTTTGCAATCGACAACATCGCCAGCTACATGCCGCTGATCAAAGCCGGCAAGGTCAAAGCTTTGGCCGTGACATCGTCCGAGCGTTGGCCAACTCTGCCTGAAGTTCCCACAATGGGGCAAGTCGGCATCAAGGATTTCATCATCACGTCCTGGGGTGCCTTTGTGCTGCCCAAAGGGACGCCGGCGGCCATCGTCACCAAGCTGTCAGAAGCGATCAAAGAAATTGCCGCAGATCCAGCCGTGCAAAAACGTTTCCTCGAAGGCGGTGCCCGCACCGTCTCCACAACGCCGCAAGAAACCTTTGCCTTTGCCGAACGCGAGCGCGTGAAGTGGAAGACGATGGTTGAGTTGACTGGCGCCAAACTGGACTGATAAATGATGACGCCACCTTATTCCCGAACGTTGATTGATTTGGTACGCGAACAAGCAGATCGCGCACCTAACCAGACCGCCTTGGTCTGCCCGCAGGGTCGTTTCAGTTACGCCGACTTAGCGGCACGTGCAGCGCAGGTGGCCGGCGCCATGCACGCACTGGGTATCCGGCGCGGCGATCGTGTTGGCCTGTTGATGAGCAACCGGGTTGAGTGGATTGATGTCTGTTTGGGCGCTGGCGCTGTCGGCGCGGTGACCGTACCGCTCAGCTCTTGGTCAACGCGGGCAGAGTTGGCCGTTCTACTGAAAGATTCTGAGCTGTCATTGCTGGTCACGGCAGCCCGTTTTGGCGACAGTCATTTCGAGGCCGACTTGGTGGCTCTGAAAGATGCGCCAGGCATGCCATCGATGGAACGGAATTGGTTGATCGACGGCGAACTGGGTCAGTTTCCAGACTTTGCTATTCAGGTGAGTAGCGCTACTCCGCAAGAAGTCGCCCCCCCCGGGGACGGTTCAAGTGCGGGTGACGACGTACTCATCCTCTACACCTCGGGCTCCACCAGTGCTCCTAAGTCTGTACCGCTACAGCAATTTGCGTTGATTGAAAATGGCTTCAACATCGGCGAGCGTCAGGGACTCACCGCCTCCGACCGCGTCCTGCTGGCGGCCCCGCTGTTCTGGGCTTTCGGTGGCGCCAATGCGTTGCCGGCAACGTTCTCACACGGCGCAACACTGGTGCTGATGGAGCGCTTTGACCCCGCACTCGCCTTGACTGCGATTGAAGAAGAACGCTGCACATCCATTTACACCCTGCCCGCCATGACCTCTGCGCTGGTCCGTCATCCAAGCTACCAAGCCAAGCGTCTGAGCAGCCTGCGTACCGGCCTGATGATCGGCAGCCCCGAAGACTTTCTGTTTGCAGTCGAGAAACTGGGTGCAGCAGAACTGTGCAATGTCTATGGCGCGACCGAGACCTACGGCAATTGCGCCGTCACGTGGCACCACTGGCCTTTGGAAAGACGGGCGCATTGCCAAGGTCCTCCATTGCCGGGGCAGAAAATGCGATTTGTAGACGAAATCACGGGGGCAATCGTTCCGGCCGGCACGCCCGGCTTGACCGAAGTACGCGGCTATATCACCCACGGCTACAGCGGCGCAAGTGCGGCTCAAAATGCAAAAACATTTTCTGATGACGGCTACTACAAGACCGGTGACATGGGCATGTTCAATGCCGATGGTGACTTCGTCTTTGTTGGCCGAATCAGCGAAATGATCAAGCGTGCAGGTATCAACGTCTCACCAGCCGAAGTAGAAGAAGTGCTGCGGCGCCACCCTTCAGTGCAAGAAGCGGCTGTAGTCGGCGTGCCTGATGTGGCGCGCGGCGAGCGCATCTTTGCTTTTGTTGTCCCTGTCTCGCCTGGAACCGTTGACTTGGAGGCGCTGAGCCTGCATTGCGCCAAAGAAGCCTCCAAGTACAAACTGCCAGACCATATTGAAGTCTGCGAGAGCTTACCGCTGACGGTGACGGGCAAGCTGCAGCGCAATGAGCTGAAAAAATTAGCGGCACGTCGAGTGAGCGAGTTAACTGCCAGCAAGGTCTGAGTCAGCTGTACTCATCACGTCCGAGTGGGCTTCTGATAGCGGTAGGTTGAGCTTTATTTTATTTTTTGAGAGGTGCATTCTGATGCAAACGACTGAACAACTTCAAAAACGGGTCGCCGTGATCGGCGCGGGTGCTGCCGGCCTGTGCGCGGCTAAGCACCTTCTCGCACGTGGTGTCAAGGTGGTGGTGTATGAAATGGGCTCGTGCATCGGCGGACTCTGGGTTTACAACAACGACAACGGCATGGCGCCGGCTTATAAGAGTCTGCATCTGAACTCAGAAGTGGCCGTCACGGCCTACAAGGATTTCCCGTTTCCGGAAGGTGGCCCGTTGTACCCGGATCATGCAGGCATGCGGCGCTACTTAGAAGCTTATGCGGCCCATTTCAACATCATTCAATACATCCGTTTCAACTCTAAAGTAGAGAATGTGGCGAAGCATGAAGGCAGCTGGCAGGTTCGTCTGGCGGACGGCAGTGTCGACACGTTCGACGCCGTGGTGATTGGCAGCGGGCATCAAAGTGTGCCGACGCATCCAACCTGGCGGGATGAATTTAAGGGCGAGTATCTGCACTCGCACACCTACCGTATCCCGGAGCCTTTCCGCGACAAACGCGTGCTGGTGGTGGGCATGGGCAACAGCGCCGTTGATATCGCAGCAGACATCTGTGTGGTCACTGAGTCGACCATGATTTCCGCCCGCTCGCCGGTGCTGGTGATGCCGCGCATGTTGTTTGGTCTGCCGAACTCGCGGGCCCTGGCTCTGCTTGAAAAGTCTTGGATGCCTTGGCCGGTCCGCCGCACGATTCGCGAAATACTGGTGCGCATCATCTATGGCCGTATGGAGCAATGGGGCTTCACGACACCTAAGAAGCGTACCCACCCAACCAGCCACCCGACCTTGATGGCGCACATGGTCTGGAACCGCATCCGGGCCAAGCCGGGCATCCAATCTGTCAATGGTCAAGAAGTGACCTTTCTCGACGGCAGCAAGGAAACCTTTGACAGCATCATTGCGGGAACCGGGTACTCGGTCAGTCTGCCATTTCTGGCCCCCGACATGCGACCGATGGATGGTCACCGGGTCAAGCTTTACCTGCGCGTTGTGCACCCGACCGAAAGCGGTCTTTATTTCACTGGCCTGTTCAATGTGGCCGGTGGCGGCAACATCCGCATGATGGACGACCAAGCCGAGTGGGTCACCGAGTTGGTCTGTGGCGATCAGACCTTGCCCGATCTTTCGCAGATGAACCTCGCCATGGAAGAAGAGCAAAAGTACCTGACCAAGCATTTCCCGGGCAGCACCCGCTATGCATTGGAACTGGATCCCATCTTTTATCGCAAGCAAATTGCCAGGCAACGCACTCGGGGTCGTGCCAGTGCGGCGACAACGGCGGCTCAAAATTTGAACAAAGGGGAGGCATAAATGTCGCTTTCAGACAAAGCCTGCGTCACCGGTATTGGCGAAACCGTCTACATGCGGGGCTCGACCAAGACCGCCTTCGAGTTGCAGATCGAATCCTCGCTCAAAGCGATTGCAGACGCAGGGCTGACGCCCAAAGACATCGATGGCGTGATCCCGATCGGTCTGATAAGCGGCACAGCCGACGACTTCATTGACAACTTCGGTCTACCCGACTTGCGTTTTTCGGCCTTGATCCCGCACGGCGGTGCCAGCCCGACGATGGCTTTGCAAGCAGCCGCTTCAGCTATTGCCGCCGGCGTTTGCAAGCACGTGCTGATCACTTTCGGACGCAATGTCACAGCAGCTTCCAACAAGGCGGGCGCACGCATTCACCAAATGCCGCAGTTCCATTTTGTGACCGAGTTCGAATACCCCATGGGGGCGATTGCTCCTGCACAACTCTACGCCCCGATGGCACGCCGACACATGGAGCTTTACGGCACCACTGTCGCGCATTTTGGCGAGGTGGCAGTGGCCTGCCGCGAGCACGCGCTGCTCAACGGCAATGCCGTGATGAAAAAGCCCATCACACTGGAAGACCACCGCAACTCGCGGATGATCGCCGACCCCTTCCGTCTGCTGGATTGCAGCCTGGAAAGCGATGGCGGTGCGGCCATTGTTGTCAGCGCAGCCCCGCAGGCTGCTGATCTACGCCACAAACGAGTCTTTATCTCTGGCGTGGCTACCGGTCATCCCGACTCACCAGGATCCATCACGCAACGGCCAGACATGACCAGCTTGGGCATCGCCAAAGCTGCGCCACGCGCTTTTGAGATGAGCGGCTTCACACATGCTGACATCCAAGTAGCCGAAATTTATGACTGCTTCACTTACGCTGTCATTCGCCAGTTTGAAGACATGGGTTTTTGCGAAAAAGGCGAAGGCGGGCCCTTTGTCGCGGGCGGACGTCTGCGTTTGGGCGGTGCCTTGCCCACCAATACGCACGGCGGACTGCTCTCGCAGGCCCACGTTTGGGGGCTGAACCACATCGTCGAATTGGTCCGACAGTTACGCGGCGATGCCGGACGCGCCCAAGTGGCCAATGCCAAGGTCGGTCTGGTCACAGGTTACGGCGACCAAGGTGATGGCGCTTTGGCCATCATGCGAGGGGAATAACTCTTATGGAAAAAATACTCAAACCTATCCCAGAGCCATCGGCCATGTCACGCCCCTACTGGGATGCAGCGGCAGAAGGTCGATTAAGCTTGCAGTGCTGCGCCGAGTGCGGGCGGAAACGGCACTATCCACAACTTCTGTGCAGTCATTGCTATTCAGACGCTGTCATTTGGAAAGATGCCAGTGGCCGCGGCAAGGTGCACAGTTGGACAGTTGCCCACCACGCCTTTCACCCAGGCTTCGCCGCGGATCTACCCTATACACTTGTCACAATTGATCTTGAAGAGGGTGTTCGGGCGCTTGGCGTATGGCGAAGCGATATCCCGCCCTCACTTGATCTCCCGGTGCATGGCCAATTTGAGACACGTGAAGATGGGATCGATCTTGTTTTTCGACCTGTTGCCAACCGCCATAATCCAATCGCATAGCGTCGCCAGACAGAGAAAGCATGATTAAAAAACTCAAACCAAAGGTGTTGAGCGCCACAAAGACGTCCAAACGAAGTCTGCCTGAACACCCTGCTGATGGGGCTGATCTGAATGTCGAAGAAGATATTCGTGACGCAGTCTCAAGACTCAAACGCGAACGCATCATCGCCACGGCCGTCGAACTTTTTCACCACAACGGTTTGAGCAACACAACGCTCGAAGCGGTGGCAGAAAAAATGAATGTCACCAAACCATTCATTTATTCACACTTCAAGTCGAAGCATGCTTTGCTGGCTGAAATATGCTCCCGCGGGATTCGTGCCTCACTCGATGTTCTCAACCGGGTTGTGGCAACTGATCTGTCGCCAACTGACAAACTGCATCATTTAGCCCGCGACTTCATGCTGGCCGTGATTGAGAATCAGGGCCACATCGCCATTTACAACCGTGAGCAAAAACACCTGTCAACCGAAGACAGCGCCGCCATCGACAACATGCGCCGCGAATTCGACAGGAAAATTTTTACACTGCTCACCGCGGGGGTATCAGCCGGCGAATTCGAGGTCGATGATGTCAAGATCACCTCTCTGGCTATCGGCGGCATCATCAGCTGGTCCTATGTCTGGTACCGCGCTGACGGTCGCCTGACGCAGGCTGAGACCGCCGACAAAATCGCCACCTTGGTATTGAACATGGTGAAAGCCAAACGACCACTGTGACGCCCCAGCCTCATTTTTGATTCGCCACCAGCAATAGCTTCGATTGGGCGGTATGAGCAGCCGGCTTTTTTGCATGCGCCAACAGTTCTTCGTTGTGCTGACCCAATGCCGGCGGTAAGCGATTGATGAGTCCTCCTTGACCATCCATCAAAATCGGCTGCCTGACGTATTTTTGTTTACCCTCAGCAGTCTCCAGCGTTTGCGTCATGCCGCGAACAATCATCTGCGGATCCTTCAGCACTTCGTCAAGACCCAGTACAGGGCCGAAGGCAATCGAATGATCTTTCAGTTGCTGATAAAGACGTTCAAACGGCTGCTTGGCAATCGCTTCGCGTAAACAGGGCGTGATCTCTTTGCTTCTCGAGCTGCGCTGATCCTCGTTCAAATCGGCAAATTGAGGCAGCGAGAGAATATTACAAAGCGCCATCCACATGCTGTCTTCACCGGCGATGCTGAGCGTGATTTGACGGCTGTCGGCGGTCAGAAAAATACCGTAGCCAGGGTCTAGCGGTGGCAATTCACGGGTTGGCAGCTTGTTCATGGGCGGCATCAGAAACGGCGTCATCCAACTCACAAGTGAATCAAGCATGGAAACATCCAGCGTCGACCCGTTGCCCGAACTTTTCCGCGCAAACAGAGCCGTGACAACGCCCAAAGCAGCGAACATGGCCGACGCAATGTCGCCTAGGGGCAACATCGGCAACGGCGCTTGAGCCTCTTGTCCAATGGGCACTTGCACCAAACCGGCTGCAGCCTGAATACTCAGGTCGTGACCCGCCACACCGGACAACGGCCCGTTCTGACCAAATGCAGAGATCGACACGAACACCAGGTCCGGCTTATGCAGTCTGAGCGCTTCAGCGCCGAGCTTGAGTCGGTCCATCACACCAGGGCGAAAACCCTCCATCACGACATCGGCGGAATCGACCAGTTCGAGGAAAGAGGCGCGTCCCTCTTCCGATTTCAAGTCCAGTACCACCGAACGTTTGTTGCGGTTGAACGATGCAAACAAGCCAGGGAATCGCCGTGACGGATCCCCGCTGCCAGGTCTCTCGACAAGAATCACATCGGCGCCCATGTCCGCCAGCAACATGCCGGCATAGGGTCCCGGGTACTGCTCAGCCAAGCTGAGAATTCGCACGCCGGACAAAGGAAGTTTTGTCATACTGAAATTTTCTATTTAGAATAAATTTGTACCAGCAAGTATATACCGACGTTTGCGCCTCTCAAGAAGAGTCATGTCATGAGCTTCAAAGGTCATCAGAAAAGAAATTCAAGCGCAACATCACGTGCTATGATTTCGAAAACTTGTAGTTAATTTCGAAATACCGAATAATAAGCGGCACTTGAAATTAACATTTTTCAGCGGTAACTTGAACCATTTGGAAGGTGGAAAATGCAAAAACGACCTCAGGTCGGGGTCATCGGAAGCGTCATGTACGCACCCCGACACCCCGAGCAGGCTTATCTGGAAGAGTCCTTGCATGCGGTTGTGCAGCAAGCCCTGCGCGACGCAAATATGACGATTGAAGAAATTGATGGCATCGTCGTCGCTGGCAATGACCAGCTCGACGGTCGCGCCATCTCGATCATGATGGCCTCCGGTTCGGTGGGTGGTGTAGGTCGCGACATCCTGTCGACCCCATCATCCAGCGAACATGCATTTGTGCTGGGCGCCCTGCGTGTTCGTTCGGGCATGTACAAAACCCAGTTGGTGGTCTCGTGGAACCCAGCGGAAACCGCCGACATCAACGAAACACAGCGACTCAGCAACGACCCGTACTTTCACCGTGCCCTGCCGTTGGACGACTTGGCATCACACGCGTTACAGGCCAATGCGCTTGAAGCCCAGGTGCCAGGCTTGCGTGAAGCAGCTTTGTCGATCACCGTGAAAAATCGTCATCAAGGTGCCGTCGCTTACCCTCATCTTTCTGCCTTCCCGCAAGAACGGGTGACGATCGCAGGCGGCAAAATGCTGCGCTGGCCACTGACCGCAGGCATGGTCAGCAAATCCAGCTTTGGTGCCGTCGCCATGGTGCTGGCCAGTGACGAATGGATCGCTGAGAAAAAATGCAAAAACGTCGCTTGGCTGCACGGCATGGGTTGGGCCACCGAAACCGCTTTTCTGGGTGACCGAGATCTGGCCACGGTGCCTTCGCTTGCCGCCTCGGCCAAACAAGCCTACGCAGAAGCCGGTATCACGCAGCCCAAGCAAGCCTTTGACCTGGCTGAGGTGGCAGATGCCACGGCTTACCAGGAACTGCTGGCACTTGAAGGCTTGGGCCTGTGCGAGCGCACCCAGTGGGTCAAAGCCACCGAGACCGGCGAGTTCGCTGCAGCCGGCACTTTGCCGACCAATCTGTCAGGTGGCGCTATCTCATACAACCCGATCTTTTGCAGCGGCCTCATGCGCATTGCTGAAGCCGCCAATCAGTCGCGAGGCTGCGCTGGTGTTCACCAAAAAGCCGGCGTGCGCCGGACGGTGGCCCATGGTGCCAGCGGCTTTGCCATGCAATACAACACCGTGGTCGTGTTCGGCCACGAACCCAAGGAGATAACTCAATGAAAGTGCCACGCGTTGGAATCGTAGGGATTGGTCAATCCCAGTTCAAGGCCAAGCGCCCGGACGCCAACTACACCGAACTGGTGCGAGAGGCCGTCACGCTGTGCATGAATGACGCCAAGATGGCGCTCGACCAGATCGATGCCGTGGTGTACTCGCTGGCACCGGATGCACTGCTCGGCATTGGCAATGCAGAACGCCTTGGTGTGGACGCCGTGGGCGCACGCAACAAGCGTTTCATGCGCATCAACACCGGCGGCTCAACCGGACTCTCAGCCCTGGCAGCGGCGCACTCGCACATTGCTGCTGGTGCTTGTGAAGTGGTGTTGGTGGCCGGCGCTGACAAGGTCGGTGAATGCGGTGACTCGCAAACCATTCTGAACAAGATCTGGGACCCCGCCTACGAGCGCGCCCTGCCCCTGGGCACCATCACCATGTTGGCGATGTCGGCTATTCGCTACATGCACAAGTACGGCATGACCCAAGAAGACATGGCCAGCATTGTCGTAAAGAACCGATACCACGCGTCGCTCAACCCGAACGCTCACTTGCGCAAACTCACCACCATTGAAGAAGTCATGGCCTCGCGCATGGTCTCGTGGCCTATCAAGCTGTTTGACGCCTGCCCGCAATCGAGCGGCGGCTGCGCCATGGTGCTGGCTTCGGAAGACTACATTCGCGACAACAAGTTGGAAGCCGTCTGGATCACCGGTGTCGCGCACAACTCTGAAAGCTACTTCATGGGCGACCGCATGGGCAACGGCTTCACTGCCGATCATGCGGATGCCAAGGCGCTTGGCGAAGCCTGCCACGCGTCCTACAAGATGGCCGGCATCACCGACCCAGCCAAACAAATCGACGTCGCGGAAATGTACTCACCATTCAGCAATACCGAGTTTCACGCGATTGAAGCGGCGGGACTGGCCAAGCTCGGCCAGTCACCCAAGATGCTGCGCGAAGGCTACTTTAAGATCGGCGGTCAAAACCCGGTCAACCCCTCGGGCGGCACACTGTGCGCAAACGCCATTGCTGTAACGGCCATGGTGCGGGTTGCCGAGGTCGCCTTGCAGGTCTGGGGTCGCGCTGGTGGCCACCAAGTCAAAGGTGCCAAGCGCGGCATTGCCAGCGGCAACGGTGGCGACCACCAATTCTTCGGCACCATGGTTGTCGAAGCCTGATCTCATACACCCCCTATTTAAACAACTGAACTGAATCACCAAGGACACGAACATGGAACTGATGACACGTACCGAGAACTGGAACATCACCTACAACCACGCGTTGGGGGAGACTGCGAGTTATTTCTTCACCCAAATCCGCGACAACAAGCAGATCTACGGTCGCCGCGACCCGAAATCAGGCCGGGTGTTGGTGCCGCCACGCGCTTTCTCGGATGAAACACTGGAGCCGACCAAAGACTGGGTGGCGGTCGGGCCGGAAGGCACGATTGAGTGCTTCACCATTGTTTACGAAGCCTTCAACAACCTGCCAGACCCACCTTATGCATTCGGCTATGTGCTGCTCAAAGGTGCAGACACCGCTATCGGTGGTTACTTCAAGGGCCTAGATTTGACCGACGGCGCCAAGGCCGCTGCTCAACTGGCCATTGGTACCCCTGTGATCACACGTTTCGCTGAAAAGCGTACCGGCGATGTACTGGATTTTTGGTTTGAACTAGTCAAGTAAAACGCACTCGCAGCCTTGAATGTTGAATGAACTTTCAAAACAAGGCTGCATTTCAGTGCTGAGATGAACGTATAAAAATACGTCTACAAAAAATCAGGAGACAAGTCATGACCAAACAAAATAATCGCACGTCAAATGGGCGTCGGCAAATCATGCTCGGTGGTGCGCTGGCACTTGCCAACGCCACACTGGGCTTGAGCCCCGCAGCAGCACAGTCGTCTGATAGCCCCATCAAAATTGCCGTCGGATTTCCGCCAGGCGGTTCTGGCGATTTATTCGCCCGTATTCTGGCTGATGGGCTTCGCGAAGAACTCTCGCGTCCTGTCTTGATTGAAAACAAACCCGGTGCGGGTGGTTTGACGGTGGCCATTGGTTTCCTGCGCAGCCCCAAAGATGGCAGCCAGTTGATGCTGGCGACCGGATCGACAGCGATCTCCGCACCCATCTCCAGAGCCAAGCCACCCTACAGCCCGGTTGATGACTTCACCTGGATCGCCCTGCTGTCCAACGCACCATTTGTGATTGCCGTCAATCCGGCACTGCCGGTGACAACCTTGAAAGAGCTGGTGGCCTACGCCAAAGCGCGTCCCAACAAGATGTCCTACGGCCATGCTGGGCTCGGCACCACGGTGCACTTGGCGGCAGAGTTGTTCAAAGATCGCGCCGGCATTGATGTGGTGGACATCGCCTATGCGGGCAGTGCGGGGGCCATCATTGACACCATCGCAGGCAACGTCCAGTTCATCGTCGAAACCTCGGGAACGCTGATGCCACACCATAAGTCCGGCAAGTTGCGCATCATCACCACGATGGCTGAAACGCGTGAAAAGAATCTCCCGGACATTGCGACCGCACGTGAGTCTGGCTACGATATTTTGGCGGGCACCTGCAACCTCCTGGCTGCGCCCCTCGGCACGCCCCCTGAGGTGATCGAACCGATTTCGAAAGCCGTCGCGCGAGTGATGAGTCGCCCTTCGGTTTTGGAGCGACTCAACCAGCTCGGCATTCAACCCATCACGAACTCCAACCCCGCTCAGGCACGGGCTTACGTGGCGGCAGAAATTGCGCGTTGGACGCCGGTCGTTAAAAAATTGGGGATTGCACTTTGACACTTCAGAGACAAGATACCGCCGCCAAAACATCCGCTATCGACGGCGTCAACCGTGATGCTGTCGCGGCTCTATTGACACCGCAATCAATTGCCATCATTGGTGCTTCAGACCGCTCACGCTGGTCGAGCACTGCCTTTGAGAACTTGACCGAAGGCGGCTACCAAGGGGCTTTGAACCTGATCAACCCCCGTGGCGCACTGGCCCATGGCCGCCAGACCGCCACGTCCTGTATCGCCGTCGGTGCAAAGATTGACCTCGGACTCATCATGACGCCGGCAGCCGCAGTAGGCGACGCTATCGTTGACCTGGCCGCGGCGGGTGGCACATCTGCCGTGATTGTGACGGCTGGTTTTGCCGAAACAGGCAGCGCTGGCCAAGTGCTCCAGGACAGCCTGCGCGAACTGGCCGCCAAGCACCGCATTCGCTTGCTTGGCCCCAATTGCTTGGGCTTCATCAACTTTGTCAACCGGGCCTACGCCTGGACCACGCAGGTGATGGCACCGTCGCGCAATTCGGGCGTGGCGATCGTCTCCCAAAGTGGCGCCACCGCGTATTTTTTGTCGACGCTGGCTCACCAGCAGGATGTCGGTTTGAGCCATGTCGTCTCCACCGGCAATGAAGTCGATCTCGATGCGGCCAGTTTCATCGACTACTTTTTAGACGATCCCCACACACATTCGATTGCGGTCTTTGCCGAAACCTTCAGGCACCCTGAACGCTTTCGCCGCGTCGCCGAGCGCGCACTGACCATCGGGAAGCCACTGGTCATCCTGAAAGTGGGCGCCAGCGAAGTGACCGCCCAATCAGCCATGGCCCACACCGGCGCGTTAGTCGGCGACGACCGCGTCTTCGAAGGCATCTGCGAACAATACGGCATCATCCGCGTGCGCTCAATGGAAGACCTGCTGGCCACCGCAGACATCGTCGGCCGGACCGGCGTTTTACGGCCTGGCGGTTTGTGCGTCTTGACCAATTCGGGCGGCGTCGGAGAAATTGCAGCCGATACGGCAGACCTGCGCGGCATCCAACTGCCAGCGATCTCAGCGGCTACGGCAACGCTGTTAGAAAAGAATTTGCCGGACATTGCCACAGTTCACAATCCGCTGGATCTGACGGGCTCCGTCACGCCGGTGCAATGCGAAGACGTCGTGCGTATTCTGGGCGTTCAGACTGACCATGCGGCGATTCTCTGCCCTTGGTATGAAATTCCCAACGAACCCGCTCAAATGAGCGAGCGGCTGACCCAGTTGCATGCGCATCTCGCGACCGGCTTGGCCGCCGCGCCCATACCCGGCCTGCTGGTGAGTTACACCAACACACGGGTGAATGATTTTTCGCGAAAGATCATTGCAGAAACAGGCGCCAATTACCTGGCTTGCGGTCTGGACCGTGCGCTCACCGGACTAGCGGGGGCTTTTTGGTGGTCTCAGCGTCAGCGCGAACACGCCAGCGCCAAGACAGCCATAACCACAGCAACCGTCGCCGCAGCCCCCACACAAGACCTAGGCCTTCGTCCGCGCTCAGAGCATGAAGCGCTGGCATTTCTTGCGCGCCAAGGTGTTCCCGTGGTGCCTGCCACACTGGCCCGCCATGCTGATGAAGCCGTTGCGGCAGCGCGTGCATTGGGCGGTTCAGTCGTGGTCAAAGTAGCCTCCCCGGACATCGCCCACAAAAGCGACATCGGCGGTGTTGTCCTGAATCTGCAGGGGGATGACGCGGTGCGCGAAGCCACGTTGCAGGTGCTGCAAGCGGCCCGTGAGAAATGCCCGACAGCGCATATCGAGGGCGTCATCGTGGCCCCCATGCGCGAGCGCGGTATTGAACTGTTTGTTGGCTACACCCGTGATCCTCAATGGGGGCCGGTGCTGGCGGTCGGGCTGGGCGGCGTCTGGGTTGAAATCCTCCAGGACGTCGCGCTGCGGCCGCTGCCTGTTGATGCGCGGGAAATCAAACGCATGCTGACGGGTCTGCGCGGCGCCAAGCTGCTGACGGGTCAACGCGGCGTTCCCGCTGCAGACCTAGATGCTGTGGCCAACGCCATCGAACGCATTGCGCAAGCCATCATGAACCTCGGGCCAGAGCTCGAAGCGCTGGACGTCAACCCCTTGTGGGTCCGCGGCAGCCAGGTCGAGGCGCTGGACGCCTTGTTCGTCTGGCACGCATCAGAAGTCACGGCAGCGGCAGCCGTTGTCGCCCACTGACACCGATTCCATACTGATCCATTTTTTTCAAGAAGTTATCTATGCGTACCCCACTCTGTGAAAAATTGGGCTGTGAATTGCCCATCTTTGCGTTCTCTCATTGCCGCGATGTTGTGGTTGAAGTCACCAAGGCCGGCGGCTTTGGCGTGCTGGGCGCATCCACTTTTTCGCCCGAACAACTTGAAGCCGAATTGCGCTGGATCGATCAGCACGTTAACGGCCGCCCTTACGGTGTGGATGTGATCATCCCGACCAAGTACGACAAAGAAGCCGAAACCACGACGGCCGACTTGGAAACCATGATCCCGCAAGAACATCGGGCATTCATGGACGATTTCTTGCAAGCTGAAGGCGTACCCGAGCTGCCGGCTGACGAGCGCGAACGCATTCACCGCGAAATCATCGATGGCCGCGGCAACATGACCCCCGATGGCGCACGTCGCCTGCTGGCGGTGACACTCAAGCATCCTCAGGTCAAGCTGGTGGTCAGCGCCTTGGGCTCGCCGCCACCGGACGTAGTAGCGCAACTGCGTGAGCACAAGGTGATGATTGGCGCCATGTGCGGCAAAGGTGAACACGCGGCTCGCCACAGGGAAGCTGGCGTGCAATTGATCGTCGCCCAAGGCACGGAAGCTGGTGGCCACACCGGCGAAATCGCCACCATGGTGTTGGTGCCCCAAGTGGTCGAAGCTTGTGGTGACGAAGTCGCCGTGCTGGCGGCTGGTGGCATCGCCAAAGGCAGCCAGATTGCAGCGGCACTGGCACTCGGTGCGCAAGGCGTCTGGTGCGGAACCGTCTGGCTGGGCACCACCGAAAGCGAACTGGACCCGTTTGAAAAAGAAGCGCTCTTTGCCTCCCGTGCACAGGACGCCGTGCGGCGAAAAGCACGCACCGGCAAGACCGTGCGCATGATCAAAAGTCGCTTGTCAGAAGCCTGGGAAGCGCCCGGCGCCCCTGAGTACCTGCCGACACCCTTGCAAGGCATTTTGTACAACGAAGCCCATGCGCGCGTCGTCCGTGCTAAGCGCAAAGATCTTTACTCGTTCCCGGCCGGCCAGGTGGTTGGCATGATCAATGAAGAAAGCAGCGTGCGAGACGTGATGTATCGCATGCAACTCGAGTACTTGGAAACGATGGAACGTCTTCACAAGCTCAGCCCAGCAGAAACCTGAACCTACTGAGAAAACTGATGACAAATCGCTTTAAAACCATTACTGTCTTCGTGCTGACGTCACTGCTGGCTGTCGCTGCCCACGCATTTCCAGATCGGCCTGTACGCCTAGTCGTCGGTTTTGCGCCCGGTGGCTCCGACATCTCCGCCCGACTGGTCGGGCAAAAGCTGTCTGAGTTGTGGGGGCAACCGGTAATCATCGACAACCGGCCAGGCGCTGCCGGCAACATCGGTGCAGACGTCGTGGCCAAAGCGGTTCCAGACGGCCACACTATTTTGCTGCTGGTCAACTCGTACACCATCAACACGTCGCTGTATCGAAATTTACCGTGGGATCTGCTGCGCGATTTTGCGCCTATCGGCCGTTACGCGACTTCACCCATGGTGGTGGTGGTCAACGACAAAATGCCGGTTAAGAATTTTGCTGAGTTTGTCGCCTACGCCAAAGCCAACGCTGGAAAAATCAACTATGGATCGGCCGGAACAGGCACCGCCCCGCACTTGGCGGGTGAGTTATTTGCATTGAGCTCCGGCATCGAGATGACCCACATCCCCTACAAGGGATCAGGCCCCTCCGTCACGGCGCTGGTTGCAGACGAAGTGCAACTGTCGTTCGGCGCGATGTCCGCTTTTGATGGTTTGGTTCAACAAGGCCGTTTGAAGCCCTTGGCTGTGACAACGGCAACGCGTTTTTCGCGGCTACCCAACGTGCCGACGGTTGCAGAAAGTGGCGTCTCAGGATTTGACGTTGACATTTGGTATGGCTTGCTGGCGCCGGCCAAAACACCACCGGCCATCGTCAAAAAAATCAGCGATGACTTGGCACGCGTCATGACGGATCCCGATCTCTTGTCAAAACTCAAAGATCGGGGTTTGGAGCCTGCCTATTTGGACAGCGTGAAGACGGGTACTTTGCTGAAGCAAGATGTGCAACGCTGGCGTGACATCATCAGCAAGCTGAAGCTCTCACTCGATTGAACAGGATGCAGAAAACGTCGCGTGAAGAATGGCTTGCGTTTGCAGAGACATTGCGCGTGAATGCGCCTAACCGTTCTGACCAAGGCCTGCAAACCGTTGCCACTGGGTTGCAACGTCCCGAGTGCGTGCTGACCCATTCTTCAGGCCGTCTTTTTGTATCTGACCGACGCGGTGGTGTGACGACACTCTGGCCCGATGGTCGCCAGCAACTCAGCGGTCACTCCTCCCTGCTGCCTAATGGCATCGCCCTGCAGCGCGATGGCAGTTTTCTGATCGCTAATCTCGGACCAAATGGCGGTGTCTGGCAGATTGCGCCCGATGGACAAGCTTCGGCATGGATGACCGAAGTCGACGGCCAAGTGATCGACCGCGTGAACTTCGTGACCAACGATGCTGAAGGGCGTGTCTGGGCCTGCATCAGTGCCACCGATGGCGGTGATAAATACCCGCTGCGCCACGCCAGCGGCAGCATCGTGCTGTGCGATGCTGCCGGTACGCGGATAGTGGCGGATGGCTTGCATTACACGAATGAATGCCGGGTCAGCGCTGACAGCAGGTTCATGTACGTCAACGAAACTTTCGGTCGGCGCTTGTCGCGTTTTCGTATCGCTGACAACGGCGAACTGATAGACCGGGAAACCATGGCCACGTTTGGTGATGGCGACTTCCCGGACGGTTTGGCGCTGGACGCAGAAGGTGGTGCCTGGGTCGTCTGCGTCGGCAGCAACCGCGTCTACCGCATTGCACCTGACGGCGAGAAACAAACCATCATTGACGACGCGGTAACGGTGACAGCCGCTGAACTGGAAGTCGCCTTTGATGCTGGCACACTCGACAGAACGCAACTGTCGGCCGCGCGAGGACACCGCTTGTCTAACGTGACCTCCCTGGCTTTTGGCGGGCCTGACTTGCGCACCGCGTATATGGGCTGCCTGGCTGGCGATTCGCTGATGAGTTTTCGCAGCCCGGTAGCAGGTCTGGCACCCGTGCACTGGAACTGGTGATTGATCAAAAATGGAGAAACAACATGTCCGATGAAGTCCTGGTTGAACACATCGATGGGATGGTGATTGTCACGATCAACCGACCCGCCCAAAAAAATGCGGTGAATCGCGCTGTCTCGTATGGCGTCTGCATGGCGCTTGACGAGATGGATCACCGCAACGACTTGCGCATCGGCATTCTGACGGGTGCAGGTGGTACCTTTTGTGCCGGCATGGACCTCAAAGCCTTCCTGCGCGGCGAAGTCACTCGCGTCAAAGGCAGAGGCATTCTGGGCATCGCCATGACACCCCCACGCAAACCTTTGATTGCGGCGGTAGAAGGCTACGCGCTGGCCGGTGGCTTTGAGTCAGTGTTGGCCTGCGACCTCGTCGTCGCGGCACGTGATGCCAAGTTTGGTCTGCCAGAAGTCAAACGCGGGCTTGCCGCCGCGGCCGGCGGACTGATGCGATTGCCGCGCTTGATACCGCAACGCATCGCCATGGAAGCCGCACTGACGGGCGACATGATCAGCGCTGAACGACTGTATCAATATGGCTTGATCAATGTGCTGGTCGAGCCTGGCCAAGCGTTGGATGAGGCCAAAAAACTGGCCAGGCGCATCATGGTCAACGCACCGCTGGCAGTGGCTGCGAGCAAGCAAGTCATCATTGAACAGCGTGACTGGCCGATTGACGAAATGTTCGCGCGGCAAGAAAGCATCACCGGCCACCTGCTGAAGTCAGCTGACGCCCGGGAAGGGGCTAGCGCCTTTGCCGAAAAACGTGTGCCGCAGTGGCGCGGTGAATAGCTCAGCCTGGTTCAGTCAAAGCCGCGGCAGGAAACTGCAACACGAGCACCTCAAGCCCCTCGGGGCCAGACTCAATGGCGACAGTCTCGTCTGGCGACACGTACGCAGTTGACCAAGCTGGCATCAGTGCCTCGCTGATCAGCGCAGACCCTTTGCTCACCACATAAAAACGTCCGCCCCCTAAGGCCTGAGCTTCAGGGGCTGACGTTTTTGTATTCGGCGGCAAACGCAGCAGCCAAGCAGCCAATCCACCGGCATCAAGTTCTAGCAGCGTCTCTTGTGAAGGTGCCGGCCAATTCATCAACGAATCTGCGGTGATGAGTTCAGCGGGCTCGGCATGTAACTGCTGCTTTTTGATGCGCGTCTTCAAATGTTCACGCGCCTCCGGCAAGTACCAGGCGCCGGTGTCACTCATCGCCCGCAAGGTGAAATACGAGATGCCATCGGCTTCAGAAATCAACGGCCCGTAGCCAGAGTGAGGCGAGGCATAGTGAACCGTCAGCGGATGAATAGGCGTTTTACCCAGCGAACCGCTGCCAGCAATAAAGACCTGAAACTGGTGCTCCAAGTGAAAGTGCGTGGGCAAGGTCCAATTCGCCGACTGCTCCACCAGAAACGACTGCGGCCTAGGACCAGATGTCGCTTCTGAGACAAACAGGTCAGTGACCTCGCCGACGAACTGAGCCTTGTTAACAACCCGCGTTGACGATGATCTGGCGCGCTGCAAGCTTTCCGAATGAATCATTTCTATGCGTCTCTCTGCGTGTTTATTTTCGAATGTTCGAAAATATTTTCGATTAAAGTAGAATGTAGCATGCTCACCAGACACGGTCAAACAAGGTTCAAGTGCATCAGGCTTTTTCTACTCAGCTGAAATTCAATGATGTTAAAAGTTTTAAACTACCCAAACCTCCAGCCGTGCTCAAGAGCCATGCCGTCTGGCCCATACATCACCGGAAAGTGCTATGCGGGATTCATCTCGCTGACTTTCAGCAGCCGGCCTCGCGGTCGAGGTCCAAGTCCCACATGAGTCCAGATCGATACCTCCGCACATTCGACGTCCTGAACCTGCTTGTCCAGCATAAAGAGGGCCTGCGCCTGACGGAGATCAAGGACGCGCTCGGCTTGCCCGTGAGCAGCGTACACAACATGCTCCAAACAATGGTCAGCGCCGAAGTCGCCAGCGTCACGGAAGATCTTCGCTATTCCGTCGGGCCACGCACCGTGGCACTGGCTCTGCAGACCCTGCAATCACTCGACATCCGCACCATCGCGCGCCGGCATTTGCAAGATTTAGCCAAGGAAATCGGCGACGATGTGTACTTGGCCATGCAAGTGGGAAAACGCGTTATTTACGCTGACCGTTGCCTTGGAACACAACGCATTTCACTGGACATCCGCCTTGGAGAATCCCTGTTTCTTCACTGCACAGCCACAGGGAAACTGTTTGCTGCGAACGACACGAAATTAGGCGCGCAAGCCCTCGCCGGACGCATGCAAAAGCTGACCTCCGTCACGATCACCGACCCGGCCAAACTAGAGATCGAATTCAAACGCATCCGAACGCAGGGCTACGCCAAAAGCGATGAAGAGTCTGTCGAAGGCATCATCGGTTATGCCGTTCCTATCTATGACGGCACTGGCAAATTGGCGGCAGCCATCCACATCTCCGTCGTCGGCAAACGAGCCACCAAGTCGCACGAACGGAAATTGCTAGACACCGCCCGCGAGTGCGCCACGCAAATTGAGCGGCACCTAGGCCGCGCTGCACCCAAGCCTTGAGCGAAACGGCAACGGTCACGCTGATCAACATTGAGGGGCATTACAAGGTGCGGCACTAGCCTCCAAATGCTCGCTTACACTAGCTTGCGCGTTTGGAGTGAATACTTTCATCTGATGCCTCTATCGCTTGGCCCCTCGAGCTTTAAAAATGCCCGTCAAGGGTTTCATACCCCAATCACAAGCGACCCGATGACCTCCCGAACGTCAACCCCTTTTGTGCTCTCAATCCTTTTATTGAGCGTTGGACATGCGTCTGCACAAGCGGTCCAGGCAACACCTGAATCTGAAAATGCCCTGCAGATATGTGCGGCCACAACAGAGAAAATGGCCAGACTCGACTGCTACGACCGATGGGCCGGTCGACTTTCAATGCCAATGGAAACGACGGTAACAACACCAGCAACAGACCCCGCCGAGCGACGCCTGCCAGAACGAATTGGCACCGTCGAAAAAGTAGAGACCTCGGCCAGCACTGAAATAGCCCGAACTGACGCTTGTCACGATGGACAGTACAGCCCCTTGTCGCGTTTTTGGGAGCTTGAAAACGGCACGGATTGCGGCACTTTCCGGATTCGAGGCTATCGGCCGCTGTCGTTGTCGGTTGTCGGCGCTGACTCAGTCAATCGTCAGCCCACCTCAAGTGCGGACAACCGCAGCGCGACCTCTTCTGTCAATTACAGCAATACCGAAACTCGCTTGCAACTGTCGATGCGAACCAAGATTGCGCAGGGTCTCCTCACCGCAGGCGACACCGAACGCAAGGACTCGCTGTGGTTCGCTTACTCACAGCAGTCGTACTGGCAGTTGTTCAGCGGCGATATCTCGCGCCCCTTTCGAACCACCGACCACGAGCCTGAGGTGATCTACGTCTATCCGTCGGATGCGAAGCTGCCGTTTGACTGGCGCCTGCGTTATACCGGGGCGGGACTGGTTCACCAATCGAACGGCCAGCCCCTGCCTCTGTCGCGCAGCTGGAACCGGGCCTACCTGATGGCTGGCGCGGAGTTAGACAAGCGCTGGATGGTGCAAGCGCGGGTCTGGAAGCGCCTGCCAGAGAACGCCAACAGCGATGACAACCCGGGCATTGAAAACACCATCGGCCGCGGTGAACTGAAGACGATGTGGAACTTCAATCAGCAACACTCTTTCGGAGTGACATGGCTGACGTCGTTACGTCAACAAAGCAACGGCTCAACCCGCCTTGAGTGGCTGCGCACGATCGGCTCGCGGGACGATGGCGGAAAAAGCAACCTGCGCCTACACACGCAGCTTTTCACTGGCTATGGCGACAGCCTGATTGACTACAACCGCAAGCGGACCGTCTTCAGTGTAGGGCTCAGCCTGCTGGATTTTTAAACGCCAGAGGGCGCTTAAATCAGCAAGGCAATCCGTTGCGCGCCAACAGCCAAGCTGGCGCATCCTGCAAAGCCACAGGACGCAAAAAGCGCTCCATCGCCGCATCACCGACTGAAGTTGTCATCGGCTGGGTCGATGAAGGCCATGGGCCACCGTGCTGCTGCGCGGCAGTAACCGCCACACCCGTTGGCACGCCGGAGAACAGAACCCGGCCGGCAATCGCCATGGCTGCACGCACCAAGGCTTGGTTGTCAGCCGTCGGCGCGTCAACGCCCCACAGCGTCACGGTCAGGCTGCCGCCAACAGCGTTCAGGACATCGATCGCTTCGCGCACTGAAGCTGCACGCACGATCAGGCTGGAAGGGCCAAACAGCTCTTCTCGAAATTCAGCCTTGGCGATGAAGTTAGCCGCGTCGACTTGAGCCAAGAAAGGTCGTGGTGCCGCTGGTTTACCTGCGTCGTGTAGCAAAGGCTTCGCACCCGCAGCCAACATGTCCGCCACACCCGAATCAAAAGCTTGGCGCATGCCTGGTGTCAACATAGCATGTGGATTTTGCGCCGCCAATGCCGTGACCAGTTGGCTCACAAACGCATCGGAGGCTGCATCCTTGATCAAGACAATCACGCCTGGGCTGGTGCAAAACTGACCGCAACCCAGACTGATCGACCCGGCCACGAGCGTGGCGAGTTCAGCGCCTTTTTCAGCCAGCAAGGCCGGCATTGCCACCACCGGGTTGATGGATCCGAGTTCGCCATAAAACGGTATGGGCCGTGGCCGTGCGTTGGCCACCGCCTGCAGCGCCGCACCACCGCGCGTCGAGCCCGTGAAAGCGCCCGCAGCCATGGCCGGGTGCTGGACCAAGCGCACACCCACGTCGGAGCCACCGCCCTGAATAAAACCAATCAGACCGGCGGGCAACTTCTGTTCGCTCAGCACTTTTTGCACCAAACCGAAGACGCGGTTCGACAACAGCAAATGGCCTGAATGCGCCTTGACCACAACCGGGCAACCAGCAGCTAGGGCCGAAGCGGTATCGCCACCCAAAACAGAAAATGCAAACGGAAAATTACTCGCAGAAAACATCGCCACAGGACCCAGCGGCACGCACTGACGCACCATCGCCGGATGCCCCGCAGGCGGCGGACCGGCCACCGCCGGGTCGTCGAGGCGCTCAAAAGCCACACCTTTTTCAGCGATATCGGCAAAGCGGCGCAACTGGAACGCGGTGCGATCCAACTCACCATTCAGCCGCATCGGACCCAGTCCGGTTTCTTCGTCAGCCAAACTCACCAAACCCTCACGATCAGCTTCGAGTGCGCTGGCCAGCCCGCGCAACAAGTTGCCACGCACCTCGCCTGTACTGCCAGCCCATTCCTCAAAGGCTTGAGCCGCAGCGCTGGCGGCAGCGTCAACTTGTTCAGAGGTCGAGGCCAGCAAAGGCGCACCGAGCGCTTCGCCGGTACGTGCTTGGATAGATTGGAGAGTTTTCATGCGCTGCGTGGGTCCTGTGATGAGAGATGCGTTATTGGTTTGAGCGGATTTAACGTGCTATTCAGGTTTGATACCGGCGGTTTTGATGACGCGCGTCCAAGTCTCAATCTCCTTCTGCACGAAGGCGGTGTAGGGCTTGGAGCCTTGCTCTGGAATGATGAACCCGACCGCAGCCATGCGTTGCTTGATGGCATCCGACTTCATCGCCTGCGCGATCGCGGCTTCGAGCTTGTCAATGATGGGCTGCGGTGTGCCTTTGATGGCGGAAATACCTGACCACGACAGCGCCTCAAAACCCTTGTAACCCGACTCGGCAATGGTTGGCACAGTCGGGTAAAGCGGATTACGCTGCGCGCTCGTCACAGCAATCGCGCGCAGTTTCCCCGCTTTGATGTGGGGCAAGGCCGCATCTTGGTTGATGAACATCATTGGTATCGTGCCACCCAGCAGATCGGTCAACATGGGACCGCCGCCACGGTACGAAATACCCATCAAATCAGCACCAGTGGTTTGCTTGAACAGCTCCATCGCCATGTGGCCAGAAGCCGCGTGGGTGAATCCGTAGTCCAACTTGCCCGGGTTGGCCTTGGCGTAATCGACGATGTCTTTGACCGTCTTGTAAGGTGTGGCCGGATTCACCACCAGCACGTTGGGGCCGGAATTAACTTGCGAGATGTGGATGAAATCCGTCATCGAGTTGTACTTGAGATTGGGATCCAGACCGTGCGCCACTGCACTTTGACCGACACCGGTCTGGATCAAGGTGTAACCATCCGGCGTCATCTTGCTCGCCCTGTCGGTCCCAACGATGCCGCCAGCACCACCGATGTTGTCGACGATGAAGGGCTGCTTCAGAATCTTGCTGAGTTCATCAGCCACCATGCGGCCCATCACATCGCTGGTGCCACCCGGTGGGAAAGGCACAATGATTTTCACCGGTTTGGTGGGGTAGTCTGACTGGGCCAAGGCGGCGCTGCCGCTTGCAAAAAAACTGATGGCGGCACAAGCCAAGGCGGCCAGGGTGAAGCGTTTTATCAACATGATGTCTCCTTATTAAAATCTGAACGAAACCTTAGACCGCCGCGTGAAAATGTGAGCGGGTCCTGTAGCGACAGCAAGAAATTCGCAGCGAAGTTTGATGTTATTGGATGAAATTTTTAACGGTCCAAGGCGGGACGTTTTGGATTGAAGCTCCAGCCCGGGATCAGGCTTTGCATGGCCATAGCGTCGTCGCGCGCGCCCAAACCGTGCTGCTTGTACAAGCGGTGGGCTTTATCAACCTCGACCATGTCGAGCTCAACACCCAGCCCCGGTTTTTTCGGCACCTGCACGTGCCCACCGATGATTTGCAATGGCTCTTGGGTCAATCGCTGACCGTCTTGCCAGATCCAATGCGTGTCAATAGCCGTCACCCGGCCCGGCGCGGCTGCGCCCACCTGCGTGAACATGGCCAGTGACACGTCAAAGTGGTTGTTCGAATGCGAACCCCAAGTCAGACCCCAGTCACGGCAGGTTTGGGCCACGCGAACCGAGCCAGCCATGGTCCAAAAATGCGGATCGGCCAGCGGAATGTCGATCGACTGCAATGACAGCGCATGCGTCAATTGACGCCAATCGGTCGCAATCATATTGGTCGCGGTCGGCAGACCCGTCGCACGCCTGAATTCAGCCATGACCTCACGCCCTGAAAAGCCGTCTTCAGCACCGCATGGATCTTCGGCGTATGCCACCACGCCGCGCAGGTCGCGCATCAGTGCAATCGCGTCTTTCAGCAACCAGCCGCCATTCGGGTCCAACGTGACGCGGGCGTGGGGAAAGCGCTCGTGCAAGGCGCACACGGCTTCAATTTCTTCGGCGCCACGCAACACGCCGCCTTTGAGTTTGAAGTCGTTGAAGCCATAGCGTTCGCAGGCGGCTTCTGCCTGCCGCACAACGGCCTTAGCGTCCATGGTTTTATCGTGGCGCAAGCGGAACCAGTCGTTGTCTGCGCCGGGGTCACTCACGTAATCCAGTTGGGTCTGGCTGCGGTCACCAACATAAAACAGGTAACCCAGCATTTCCACCGCGTCACGCTGCTGGCCTTCACCCAGCAAGGCCGCCACCGGCACACCAAGGTGCTGCCCCAGCAAATCAAGCAGGGCTGATTCAATCGCGGTGACAGCGTGAATCGTGGTGCGCAGATCAAAAGTTTGCTGGCCGCGCCCGCCGCTGTCACGGTCGGCGAACTGCTGCTGCACCTGCTGCAAGATGCGCTGGTGCGCACCGATGGGCTGGCCGACGACGAGTTGCGCCGAGTCTTCCAGTGTCTGCGTTATCTTCTGGCCACCGGGCACTTCGCCCACACCCGTGCGACCGTCGCTGTCGGTCAGGATCAGCAGATTACGTGTAAAAAATGGGCCATGCGCCCCGCTCAAATTCAGCAACATGCTGTCGCGGCCGGCAACAGGAATCACGCGCAAAGCGGTGATGACGGGCGTGGGGTGTTTGGACATCAGGGGACTCAAATGGGTTAAATGAAGACTCTATTATTGGGGGCCGAGCTTTTTGATCAGCGCCGCCAAGGCGTCCATCTCGTCAGGCTTCAAGTCCGTCAAGGGTGCGCGCACGGGGCCTGCGTCATGGCCTACGAGCTTGGCCCCGGCTTTGATGATGCTCACGCCGTAGCCTGAAACCTTGTTGCGGATGTCCAAGTAAGGCATGAAAAACTCACGCAGCAAATGGTGTTGCGTCGCCAAATCGTCTTTCGCAACCGCGTGGTAAAAATCCATCGCCGTCTTAGGAATGAAGTTGAAGACGGCCGATGAATACACCGGTGTGCCGAGTGCTTTGTAGGCTGCAGCGTAAACCTCTGCAGTAGGCAAGCCGCCTAGATAAGCGAAGCGCTCCCCCATCTTCATGTAGATAGAAGACATGGTTTCGATATCACCGACACCGTCTTTGAAACCAATAAGATTCGGGCAACGGTCGGCCAAAATAGCCAGCGATGCCGGTGTGAGCTTGCAAACATTGCGGTTGTAAATGATCACTCCGAAATTGACGCTTTTGCAGACCTGCTCAACGTGGGCGATCAAACCCTCTTGACCGGCTTCGGTCAGGTAATGCGGCATCAACAAAATGCCTTGTGCGCCTTGACGCTCTGCTTCTTGGGCGCACTCGATGGCAAAACGTGTCGGGCCGCCAGCCCCCGCAATGATCGGCACGATGCCCTTGCAGGTCTCGACAGCGGTTTTGATGATGCTGGGGTATTCGTGACCCGTCAGCGAGAAAAACTCACCTGTGCCACCTGCCGCGAACAAGGCTGAAGCGCCGTAAGGCGCCAACCACTCCAGACGCGCCTCGTAGCCCTTGGCGTTGAAGTCTCCCTGCGCATCAAAGTCAGTCACTGGAAACGACAGCAAGCCGCTGGACATGATGGTTTTGAGTTCTTGCGGATTCATGGAGTGCTTCTTTCAAGGGTTGGAGAGTGCTGGGATCAATAAAAAATGATTTAACTCAAGTCATCATACAACTGATATCTTATCTATCTTGTGAAACCTGTCAAGCAAATTGAAGCCGTGTGCAACTAAGCACCAAAGTTGTCAGAGATGGACCCTAGAATGCAGGTCTGCCTTCCATGAGCCGATGGTTTTTACCCGGTATCGCATGTCCAAACCCCTCCTGTCATGGCGAGCGCAGCGCGGCCATCCATCGTGGAGGCGCGCGGTGATGGACTGCCACGCTTTGCTCGCAGTGACGGAGTTTTGAGCCTGTTGTTCAAGGTCCCTGCGAAGTCTCTGGACGGCTACGGAAAACTCGCAAGGACACTTTTGGCCATGAACGAACCCCTGCTTCAAACCGACAGCACCGGCACTTTGCCGGAGCGAATCTATGCCCGTGTGGTCGAGGCCATCCTGCGTGGCGATTACGCGCCCAAAGGGAAACTGCCAACCGAAGGCGAACTCTCCAACCAATTCGGCGTGTCACGTCCGACGGTGCGAGAAGCTCTGTCGCGCTTGCGCTCAGACGGCATCATCGAGTCCAAACGCGGCTCCGGCAGTTTTGTGATCCGTGCACCCGGCACGCCGGTCATCCCGCCAACACCGATCAAAAGTCTGGCCGACATCGAGCGTTACTACGCGTACCGCAGTTGCGTCGAAATGGGCGCGGCGGCAGGTGCAGCGGAGTTTCGTGACGACGCAGACCTGGACGCGCTGCGTGCATCCTTCGACGCCTTGAATGTCGCCATGGAGAACGGCAAGTCCGGTGCTGACGAAGATGTTCAGTTCCATTTGGCCATCGCTAGGGCTTCGCACAACCCATTTTTTGTAACGGCCATCGAGACCAGCGTTGCACCCATTCGGCAGTTCATCGAACTGGCCCGCCACGTCACCGACAAAAAAAGCGCCGAGCGCGTGCGCACCACGCAAGCCGAGCACCAAGTGGTCATCGACGCCATCGTGCGCCGCTCGCCGGCCGATGCAGCCGACGCCATCCGCATGCATGTGCTGAACGCCAAACGGCGTATTTTTGAGAGCACGCCAGCGCCTTGAAGCTAGCGCTAATCGCTTGCGGCACCGGCAAAGTTGCTTGACAACTTTTATAGTTGTCAGATAATTAATTTATCTCAGCATTGCCGCCATCACCCTCTAGCCCACGACGCCCATGCCAACACCCGCTGAAACTACCGCTCCCCAGCCCATCATCATCCGCATGCACGAGCGCGACAACGTGGCGATCGTGGCCAATGACGGCGGCCTGCCCGCGGGCACCCAACTGCCCGATGGCGTGGTTTTGGTCAGCGCGGTTCCGCAAGGCCACAAGGTCGCACTGGTCAACTTGAAAGCTGCAGCGCCCGTCATGCGCTACGGGATCCCGATTGGGTATGCCCTGAAAGACATTCCTGCCGGCAGCTGGGTGCATGAACGACTGCTGGACATGCCCTCAGCCCGTAGCCTCGACAACCTGCCCATCTCCACGGTTAAGCCGACCCCCCTGCCAGCGCTGGTGGGCTACACCTTTGAAGGCTATCGCAACGCCGACGGTTCGGTCGGTACGCGCAACATTCTGGCCATCACGCAAACCGTTCAGTGTGTCGCCGGTGTCACCGACTTTGCCTTGCAGCGCATCAAAGCTGAGTTGCTGCCGCGCTTTCCCAATGTCGACGATGTTGTGGCGCTGGAACACGGCTACGGCTGCGGCGTGGCGATTGACGCGCCAGACGCCATCATCCCGATCCGCACCCTGCGCAACATCAGCCTGAACCCCAACTTTGGCGGCGAAGTGATGGTCGTCAGCTTGGGCTGCGAAAAGCTCCAACCCGAGCGCTTGCTGCCACCCGGCAGCATCCCGCTGATCGACATCCGTGACAGTGCCAACAACGCAGAGGCCAAGCTCGACGTGGTCTGCCTGCAAGACGATGCGCATGTGGGCTTCATGTCGATGGTCGAATCCATCATGCGTCAGGCTGAGCAACACCTGCAACGCCTGAACGCCAGGCGCCGTGAAACCGTGCCGGCGTCTGAACTGGTGGTCGGCGTTCAGTGTGGCGGCAGCGATGCTTTCTCTGGCGTCACGGCCAACCCGGCGGTAGGGTTTTGCACCGACTTGCTGGTGCGTGCCGGCGCCAGTGTGATGTTTTCAGAAACCACCGAAGTCCGCGACGGCATCGACCAACTGACCTCACGCGCCACCACGCCTGAGGTGGCGCAAGCGATGATCCGCGAGATGGCCTGGTACGACGCCTACCTGCAACGCGGCGGCGCAGATCGCAGCGCCAACACGACGCCCGGCAATAAAAAAGGCGGCTTGTCGAACATCGTCGAAAAAGCCATGGGCTCCATCGTGAAATCAGGCACAGCACCCATTGCCAACGTCTTGTCCCCCGGCGAAAAACTCAAAGCCAAGGGGCTGACCTACGCCGCCACGCCCGCCAGCGATTTCATCTGCGGCACTTTGCAGTTGGCCGGCGGCATGAATCTGCATGTTTTCACAACTGGACGTGGTACACCCTACGGCTTGGCAGCTGTTCCCGTCATCAAAGTGGCCACGCGCAGTGACTTGGCCAGACGTTGGCATGACCTGATGGACATCAACGCAGGCACCATTGCCACCGGTGAAAAGACCATTGAAAACGTTGGCTGGGAACTTTTTGAGATGATGCTGGAAGTCGCCAGCGGCCGCAAAAAAACATGGGCTGAACACTGGAAACTGCACAACGCACTGGTGCTCTTCAACCCGGCACCCGTAACCTGAGCCGCACTCTGCGAAGATGCTCGCGTGACACAGCCCATTTGGTAGACCTCATGAACAACGAACCAACACGCCGCACCAACTTTAGCCCCATCCTGATCTCAGGTCTGGCGACGCTGGGAGTGGCAGTCTCTGGCGCTCTCCTGACAGAGATTGGGCCTTGGTATCAAGGCTTGTTACAACCCGCCTTCAAACCACCAGATGCATGGTTTGGCCCGGTTTGGACACTGATATTTATATTGACAGCCACGGCAGGCGCAATGGCTTGGAAGCGAGCGCCAAACCGAACCAGTCGTTGCTGGCTGATCTGTCTTTTTGCGCTAAATGCGGGCTTGAATTTACTCTGGAGCCTGCTGTTCTTCAAGCTCCATCGCCCCGACTGGGCATTGATAGAAGTTGGCTTTTTGTGGCTCTCCATCGCCGCACTGATGTGGACGATGAAGAGCTACTCAAGCCGCGCCAGCGTGCTGCTGTTGCCCTATTGGCTGTGGGTGTCTTACGCTTCAGCAATTAACTATGTAACGGTGCAACTCAATGGGCCGTTCAGCACAGCCTATTGATCGCGACTATTCGGCTATCGATTACGCCTTTTTGACGTAAGCGCTGCACCAGCCATTGGCCGCCACCAGTTTGCCTGCAAACAGGGCGCAGCCGCCGCTCGCGTCAGCTGGCTTGCCGGTGTACAACTGGCAATTCGAGCACTTCTGGGTAGCGGCATGCTTAGGGAATTTTTTCGCATCAACCTTGGTGGTGTCAGCCGCATAGCCAAGGGCCAGAGCCTGTGGGTCTTTGGCGTCCACCAAGGCCTGAGCCATGGCTTGCGATGCGATCACAGCAGTCGATGCGGCGGCGACTTGCATCATGAATACTCGGCGATTTGTGTTTTTCAAGGGATGCTCTTTTAAAAAGGTTGAGGAGCACAAATTCTAGAACAATCATACAAAGCCAGCGGCCTGAACGCTGCATACTTTTGGATTGCTTCACTGGTTTTTTCAATACGGGCCACGGTTTTGTTGCAAAACATAGATCAAAATAAAGCTCAAGCAGACGCGGTCTCACGACCCAGCTTTGCCCAATCTCCCATGTTCACCCATCCAAGGACTTGCATGAAATTTTCACTTCTTATGACCGCACTTTTGCTAGCGGCAGGCCTGAGTACCCACCTCAACGCACAAACACTGAAAAAAGTAGCCGACAGCAACAAGATCACGGTGTCTTATCGCGAGTCATCGGTTCCCTTCAGTTACCTGATCGGCTCCAGCAAAGCTGTCGGGTTTTCGGTGGAGCTCACCGACACCATCATTGACGACGTGCGCAAAAAATTGCAAAAGCCCAACTTAGAAGTGGTCACGATGCCGGTCACGTCGCAAAACCGCATCCCCTTGTTGGTCAACGGCACCTACGACCTAGAGTGCGGGTCCACCACCAACAACGCAGCGAGGGGTAAAGACGTCGCCTTCTCCATCAATATGTTTTACACCGGAACGCGTTTGCTGACCAAGAAGACGTCAGGAGTCAAAAACTACGCAGACCTCGCCAAGAAGACCGTGGCCAGCACCACCGGCACGACCAACGCCCAAGTCATCCGCAAGTACAGCGCAGATAAAAACCTGGACATGCAAGTCATCCTCGGCAAAGACCACGACGACTCCTTGCTACTGGTTGAAAATGACCGCGCTACAGCCTTTGCCATGGACGACATTTTGCTGTTCGGCTTGATGGCCAACTCGAAAAATCCGGCATCACTGCAGGTGGTCGGCGACTCCTTGCAAGTGGAACCCTACGCCTGCATGCTGCGCAAAGATGACCCTGAGTTCAAGGACTTGGTAGACGGCTCGATTGCCCGTCTTATGAAATCGGGCGAATTCGCCAAGATGTACAGCAAGTGGTTCGAGTCACCCATCCCGCCCAAAGGCACCAATCTGAGCTTGCCGATGAGTCAACCGCTGAAAGACAACCTCAAAGCCTTGAGCGACAAGCCCGCCATGTGATGCGCCGCGAGGGGAGGATTGGCAAGACTGAAGTGCATGTTCATTCAACGGACAAATCACTCTTCAGCCCGGGTGTTGCCCAATAATCTAATGCGAACGGTTGCCTGTTGCCGCCGTACCGAAGCCAGAGATTGACCATGAACTCAGACCCATCCACCCTCCCCCTTCAAGGCAAAACTGCTGTCGTCACGGGAGGTAGCAGTGGCATCGGAGCCGCTGTCGTCCAACTGCTCGCAGCGCAAGGCGCAAGGGTCATCATCGGCTTCAACCAAGGCGCAGATCGGGCTGAGGCTTTGCGTGCAGCGTTGCCCGGCACGGGCCATCTGGCCATTCATTTGCCACTCGGAGACACGTCAGTCCACGCCGCAGTGGCCAGCCAACTGGCGAGCTTGGTTGGCACTGTCGACATGCTGGTAAATTCAGCCGGTTACACCAGTCGCATTCCACACACTGATCTGGCAACGCTGGACAGCGCACTGTTCAACGAGATTTTGCTGACCAATGCAGGCGGCACTTTTTCCATCACGCGCGCACTGATGCCTTTGTTGCAAAAGTCCGGTGATGCGACAGTCGTTTCAGTCTCTTCAATATCGGCGTTCACAGGTTCGGGCAGCAACATCGCCTACTGCGCGGCCAAGGCGGCGCTGGACACCATGACGCTGTCGCTGGCCCGCGTGTTCGGCCCGACAGTGCGTTTTTTATGCGTCTCACCGGCCTCGGTCGACACGGGCTTTGTGCCTGGACGCACCCCTGAGGACGTCCAAAAAAAGAGCGCCGCCACACCCCTCGGCAGAGCTGTCACAGGGAAGGACGTGGCACTCGCGGTGCTCGCCTGCATCACGCACCTGCGCACAGCCACAGGCACCCGTATCATCATCGATGGTGGGCAACAACTTTGAACTCGTCCCGTCAATTCAACTGATCTTTGACCACTTCACGAAAGACTAAAACCATGCTTGTTGAACAACGCACTTACACCACCCATCCCGGCAAATGGCGGGACTATCTGAGCCTGTATGAAAAAGAAGGCTTGCCGATTCAACTGCGGATACTGGGCCGCATGGTCGGCTACTACTACACCGACATCGGCGAGCTGAATCAGATCGTTCACATGTGGGCTTATGAAGATCTGGCAGACCGCACGCAACGCCGGGCCGCGTTAGGAAAAGACGCGAACTGGCAAGCCTATGTCGGCAAGATGTTGCCCCTGCTGCAAAGCCAGACCTCGAAGATCATGGTGCCAGCGCCGTTTTTTGAACCGACATGGAAGTCGCTCTGAATTTGATCTGAGCGCGAGTGGTGTTGGACTAAACCTTGTCCGCGCTGCGCGCGTAGCCGGTCTGCGCGCCGTAAAGCTTTGCACGCTGTGACCAGTCGTGGGTTTGATTCCAAAGGTCCAAGACACCTTGGGCCTCGGATTCAAAAATACGATAGCGAGCCGGCTCGCAGGTTCGCGTTGTCAACTCCAACCGGTGTCCCGACGGGTCAAAGAAATAGATCGATGTGATGAAGTCGTCATGATTGGTGGGACCCACCACGTTGACGCCTTTGGCGATCAAATCTGCCTTGGCCTTCAACACGGTCTCTACGCTGTCCACTTCAAAGGCGAAGTGCTGAATCCAGTCGGGTGACGTCAAGTCTTTCATGTTGCCGGGGTCGTTCGGGCATTCAAAAAAGGCGATGGAACTCCCGTCTTCCATCTCCAAAAAAATATGAATGTGTGGGCTGTACTTACCCGTTGACGGCACGTGGTCTTCGCCCATGGCGTGCGAGAACTTGAGTCCCAGCACCTGGGTGTAAAAAGTCACGGTTTCTTGCGCATCTTTGCAACGAAAAGCGGCATGGTGAAGTTTCTTACAGAGCATATAAATCCTTTTGATGACGTCGATTATTGCTGTGGAATGGCCGAATCAGCCACGACCTTCTTCCACTTGAGTACTTGATTGGCCACATAGCTTTTCATCTCAGCGCCTGAGACTGAGGGCGTGACCGCGCCACCGGTAGCTTCCAGCCGGCGCATGGTTTCAGGGTCAGACAAGGTGGCCACAATGGCAGCACGAAGCCGCTGCGCAATGGCCGGTGGCAACCCTTTCGGGGCCGCAATTCCTGTCCACGACGTGACTTCAAAACCCGCCACGCTGTCAGCCACTGGAGAGACGCCCGGCAGCAAAGGCACCGGCTGCACAGAGGTCACACCCAAGGCCCGCAGCTTGCCCCCCTCTACCTGCGAGCGGGTCACCGTGACAGAGTCAAACATCATGTCGACGCGTCCACCCAGCACATCCTGCAATGGGCCAGCACCGCCTTTGTAGGGCACGTGAATCAGCTTGGTGCCCGACATCGCCTGAAACAATTCACCGGACAAATGTTGCGTTGAACCAATGCCGACTGAGCTGTAGGAAACGCTGTCTGGAGCGGCTTTGGCTGTCGCAATAACATCACGCAAGTTGTTGAACTTGCTGGCGGAACTCACAGAAATAACAAACGGAAATTTACTCACCACCGACAACCACTCAAAGTCCTCGACCGGATCAAATGGTAATTTTTTATAGACCGCGCTGGAAACGGCATGGCCGCCGGTGAGCAGGATCAGCGTGTAGCCATCAGCGGGTGCCTTGGCTACCAAGCCCGAAGCCACATTACCGCCAGCACCGAGTTTGGCTTCGACCACCACCGGCTGCCCGAGCTCCTTGGCCATCCCGGCCGCGACGATGCGCGCAATCACATCGGCATTGCCACCGGCTGCAAAACCCTGAATCAGGGTGATTGGCTTGTCTGGAAAGGCCGCATAGGACAAAACCGGCAAAGCCGCTGCGATTGAAATCAAGGCGCGTCGAATCATCTGAAAGTCTCCGTTTATAGTGTGTCTCGCTCAAGAGGGATTTTGGCGTGGTCGCACTGGCGCGGGCTAATATGTCCATTCAGCGGACATACAATTAATGCCCCATCGGGCCCCGAATTCTCCCCTCAAATACCATGCCCTCTGAATCCTCTGTCGAACGTCCGGGCCTGTTGCATCGGGCATTCAGCATCTTGCGTTTTTTGGCCACCAAGGGCAGCCGCGGCGGCGCACTCACAGACATCGCGAGGCATGTCGAGCTGCCACACCCGACCACCCACCGCTTACTGCATCAACTCATCACAGAAGGCATGGTCACGCAGCTAGACAGTGAACGCCGTTACGCGCTCGGTTCCCTGGCCTTCGAACTGGGTCTGTCAGCGGCGCAGCAGTTTGACATCCGCAGCCTGTGCCGGCCAATTCTTCAACGCTTGGCACTGGACGCCGGCGACACGGCTTATCTCGTGCTGCGCAGCGGCCCTGAGGCCGTCTGCGTCGACCTGCAAGAAGGGCCCACGCCCATCCGCGTGATCACGCTTCAAGTTGGCAGCCGGCGACCGCTGGGTGTGGGTGCCGGTGGCATGGCGCTGTTGGCCGCCCTGCCAGCCAATGAGCGCGAAGACGTTCTGGGCACTCTCCAGCCGCAACTGGACACAGACTGGGGCATGTCCCGGGACTTTCTGATCGCCTCTATTGAAGAGGCTCACCGTAAAGGCTACACCTTGATCAGGAACCGCGTCAACGCAGGCGTCAGCGCGATAGGCCGGCATTTCACCGACGCCACGGGGCGACCGATTGCATCCTTCAGTGTCGCCGCCATCAACGAGCGCATGACGCCGGCACGTATCAAAACACTGTCGACACTGCTTGTCAGAAGCACGCAAGACATCGGTCTGGCCTTGCGCTCAAGCAAGGGCCGCTGGACGGGCTTGAACTGACACATCCGGGGCTCGAAACCGTTCGAATTCAGAGGGTTTGGAAAGCATCAGTCGCAAAGACGATTTGACATTTTCCAAGCGCGGGTCTTGAGCATGCGCATCGTCGGTGGTGTCGTTGATGCAGAAAAAATCAAGATCGCCAAATTGTTCAGCCAGTCGTTTGAGTTCTATCGCTTGATCCCTGTCGCCGGTGGAGACATAACGGTGCCGGTAGGTCTTGACGCGGGCCAAGCCATGCGCCAGTGCCCAGCGGAGTACAAAGTCAGAAACGAGGGTCGGTTTGTCCCAAATCCGGAAGACCGTCGACCGGACGCCATCGAAGAGTTCGGCCGCTTCCTCTTCAAGCTCCCACAACAACGACTTGAGCATAGGCCGAGGCGAATGCGCAAAGGTCCGGAAGGTATTTTTGTAAAGCGGGTCCATGGCCCGCATCGGCTTGGCGATGGCACCAGACAAAGGCAGATTGGCAGCTTTTTTAGCCAGCCACTGATTCGACAAACGGCAGGCATTTTCTGGGGCTGTGGCATCCGTTCTCAGCGCCTCGTCGGAGACTTCCGGATCGTCTGACCACGTGACGTAAAAACCACCGGGCCAGAACCAATCATCGATATGAACGGGTGCGCCGAAAAAGACGTCGTCATTGAAATAAAAATAGCGCTCGGAAAGCCCGGGAATACGGTGAATGTAAGACTCGATATTGCTGGAGTCGAAGGTTGGCAACGAAGCTTCAGGAATGAGCTCCCGATGGTCTACCAGCGTCATCCGATCCGATGCGTGCAGCCAATCCGGCGTCTGTCCGTCGGTGACAAGATAGATGTGACCGTGGTCTGGGAAAAACTTCTCAAGCGCACGCAAACTGTAAAGAAGTTCATCGTTGTCGCGAAAGCGTCCTTCAACGTTGCCGAACTTGGCGATGGCGTCACTGCCATCGGCGCTGAGTTGCCGCAGCGCATGACGTCGTTTGGCCCGCCAGCCCAAGTCTTGCCCGTCGACCCAAAGATAAACGATGTCAACAGGCGAATCATCGAACGTGGCCGGAAGGTCGTGGCGCATAGATAAAGTGGATGCGGTGTAAGGACAGTGCCCAGCGGGTGAAGCTGCAAAAAAGAGCTCAAGTGTAGTGAGCTTATGACTTGGGGCATCTGCAAGGCCTTGCTTTAGACCTACAAAGAACCCCGAACACGCCCGACAAGTGTCCACTGTGCGTCCCCGCAAGCTCAAACGTCACTGGATTTTTGTCGCCTTCAATCCAGCACGTTCATTTTCAATTTTTGAGAAAGGAAAGCCTGCATGCCGATGCCTGAGATTCGCAATGAAAATGGACGTCAAGAAGTGATCCCCAGAGACACCGCCGTTGAGCGAATCTCAGCGAAAGGCCTGAGGCGACGCGGCGATGTCCGTTCCTTTTTTGAGAGAACGACGCATCCCAACTCGGCCATAGAAGCCGCCGCCGCCCTGGACCACAGCATGCGAATGGGCATGGCGTCATTGACCAGCGGCTTGTCACCGGTTTCCCTCGGTTTAGCCGTGGCTGACTGGGCCGGCCATCTGCTGGCGTCGCCAGGCACGTTATCGCGTTTGACAACCCAGGGTAGCTTAGCCTGGCTGCAAGCGATGCATCAAGCGATCACCTGCCAAAGCGTGCCTTCCACGGATCCGCGGTATGCCGACAAGGCGTGGCATGCTTGGCCCTTCTGCGCACTGGCCAGTACCCATGGCGTGGCGGAAACATGGTGGAAAGAAGCCACGGTGCTGCGCGGCATGGAGCATCACCACGAAGACCTGATGCAACTGTTGTCGCGGCAATGGCTGGACATGCTGGCTCCCAGCAATTGGCCGTGGTCCAACCCAAAGGTTATCAAGACGACCTTCGAAAATCAGGGCGCCAACCTGATGCGAGGTGCAGCCCACGCCTATGACGACTGGCGGCAAAGCCAAGGGCTGTTGCCACTGAAACCAGATGAACGCCTGTACCGTCCAGGCTTAGAAGTCGCCTGCACGCCCGGCGAAGTGGTTTACAGAAATCACTTGGTGGAACTGATTCAATACACGCCGACCACACGCAAGGTGCAACGCGAACCGCTGTTCATCGTGCCGTCGTGGATCATGAAATACTACATTCTGGACCTCTCACAGCACAACTCCATGGTGCGCTACATGGTGGACCAAGGGCACACCGTGTTCATGCTGTCTTGGCGCAACCCGGATGAGTCCGACGCGCTGCTCGACATGCAAGACTACTTGCAACTCGGTGTCATTGAGCCCCTCGCGGTCATCACTGAAAGAACCGGTGGCATCCCCATCCACACCACTGGCTATTGTTTGGGCGGCACCTTATTGGCGATGGCCGCTGCCGCTTTAGCCAGCAGCAACGTTGTTCACAGCGCGCCGATTGCGCCGCTGGCGTCCATGACCTTGCTGGCCACCCAGCTGGATTTTCGTGACGCCGGCGAAATGGGCGTGTTGCTCGACGAAGCACAGGTTGCCCTGCTCGAAGACATCATGGCTGAGCGCGGCTTTCTCACAGGTCATCAAATGGCGGGCTCGTTCCAGTTCTTGAGAGCGCGCGACTTGGTTTGGTCGGCCCGCATGCGCGAGTACTTGCTGGGCGAGCCGGACGTGCCCAACGACCTCATGGCGTGGAATGCCGACGTCACGCGCATGCCGGCCGTTATGCACACCAACTATCTGCACAGCTTGTACTTGCACAACGAACTGGCCGAAGGCCGCTATGAAGTGATGGGCGAGCCCGTGTCGCTGGGTGACCTGCAGTTGCCCGTCTTTGCCGTGGGCACCTTGAAGGACCACGTGACGCCGTGGCGCTCGGCTTACAAAGTCAAGCGCTTGGTACACGCTGATGTCACCTTTGTACTGACCAGTGGTGGCCACAACGCCGGCGTGGTGTCAGAGCCAGGGCATGCCGGTCGCGACTACCAACTGCTGCTCACCAAGGCCACAGACCGACGGATGTCACCTGAGGTATGGAAGCAAAGAGCACCCCATTTTAAAGGGTCGTGGTGGCCCGCTTGGCATGACTGGCTGGTGGTACATGGCAGTGGCATGGCACCGGCCCGCCAACTCTCACCCTTAGATTCGGTGGCACCCGCACCTGGGGAGTATGTGAAGACACGCTATAGAGATTGATTAGACTGACGGCGACCCGCTGAGCCTCAACCCAGCGTGGTGTCAAGCACCATCATGATGGCAAAACCAACCATCAAGCCGATCGTGGCTGAGGTTTGATGCCCGTTGCGATGGGTCTCAGGGATGACCTCGTGGGACACCACAAACAGCATCGCGCCAGCGGCCAAGCCCAAACCGATCGGGTAGGCCATCGCAGAGCTGCCCACCAGACTGACCCCGATCAAAGCGCCAAGGGGTTCCAACAAACCACCCAGCCCAGCGACGCCAATCGACTTCCAGGCGCTGGTGCCGATGGAGCGCAGCGTCATGGCGACGGCCAGTCCTTCCGGAATGTCTTGCAGGGCAATCGCTGTGGCCAAGGGCAAGCCGACGCTCAAGTCACCTTGCGCAAAACTCACGCCCACCGCCATGCCTTCGGGCAAGTTGTGAATGGCCACCGCCATCACAAATAACCAGACCCGGTTACAGCGTTCATTGCCAGGACCACAAGGGCCCGTATTAGCGTGTTCATGCGGTGTGAACTGGTCCAGGCCCAGCATCAGCATGACGCCCAGAGCCATACCCACGACAACCAAACCTGCGCCCCCAACCGCGCTGCCGGTGAATTTTTCGCCCGCTGCCAGACCCGGCAACAGCAATGAAAAAGCCGCTGCGGCCAGCATCATGCCGGCGGCAGCACCGAGCATCACGTCTTCGGTTTTCTGCTTCAAGCCATTCAGGAAAAGCACCGGCATGGCACCCAAGGTGGTCGCCAGCAAGCCCGCTGTACCACCCCATAAGGCCCACCGGACAGAATGACTGACCTGCGTGTCGAGCCAGACCTGCCCTTGCCACAAAAGCGCCGCCACCCCGAGCAAAGAGATCCCAAATCCCACCAATATTCTGGGATGGATACGCGCGTGCACTGAGATCAACTGTGACCATGATTGGGGTGGGACAAGGTTAGGCATAGATGATTTTTTGAATTTTGAAAGCGGAATAAGCCACCTTGGATGATGCACTTTTCAAATCTAGGCGACGACTTGCAGGGTATCCATGTGCAGCGCGGCTCGACGCATCATGTCGCAAAAATACTCGGCCGCTGGCGTCAGCGGTAAACCGTTGCGCCGCACCAGACACACCGGCGGCGCGGGCAACAGTTCATGCACATGTATAGGTTGTACCAAGTGGCTCACGAGGGGCGATTGTGTCCACTGAATGGGCAGCATCATCAGCAAGTCGGAGTACACCAGTGCCACCAAAAAGGTCAGCGTTGAGTGCGCCTGCATGACCAGCTTTGGCGTGGGCAAACCATGTGACGCAAACAACGGGCCCAGCTCCTCTTCGGCGATGTGCGTGATCGAGGTGGTGATCCACTCGGCCCCCACAAGGTCGCGTAGAAAACCCGCTTGCGCCAGCGGATGCCCCTTGCGTCCAACAATGAGCCGCGTGTTGTCGAATAATTTTTCGCGCATCAGATCGGGGGGTACCGCATCAGGCGCTGGACCGACATAGCAGTCCACGCGACTTTCCCGTAAGTCAGACTCAGCGCTCGGATAAACCGCATCAATAATGTCCATCGCCACATTCGGGTAGCGCTCTCGAAAAGGCCGAAGTGCATTGGGTAGAAGCGCCAAATGCGCCACGCTGGACAGTGCGACTGTCAATCGACCATGGGTCTCACCTCGCAACTGATCAAGCTCTTCCTGCGCCAGACGGAGTTCGTTGTGCACGGCGCTGGCACGACGCAAAAATACTTGACCCATGGTCGTCAAACGCACCCCGGACGGAAGGCGTTCAAACAGCACGACGCCCAAGTCCTTTTCTAGCTCCTGAATGCTGCGGGTGATGGCGGGTTGTGCGCTACCGAGATGGCGTGATGCTGCACGCAAACTGCCACGCTCCGCGACCGCTAAAAAGTCACGCAAGGCGCTGAACTTCAACGCCATGCAAACACCGACTGCGCAGTCTGTGGTGCGCCACAGGAATGAAGATCATTGCGATCGAAAATTGTTATCAACATCACGAAATTATCATCTTCCTGCATCTCCGTGACATCCGTACGATCCCTAACCAATTGCCGCAAGACGTCTCAATCAGTCGTCAGCAGGCCAACACAAGGAGACGTTGTGGGAACATCATTACAGCAAACCAAGGTATTGATCGTGGGTGCCGGACCGGCCGGTCTGGCTTTGGCCATTGAACTGGGCCAGAGATCGATTCCGTGCATCCTGATTGAGCGCAATGACCGTGTCGGTTATGCGCCACGAGCCAAGACCACCAACGTGCGTACCCGCGAGCACTTCCGGCGCTGGGGCATCGCCGACAAGCTGCGCGCCGCTTCGCCCCTGGGTCTGAACTACCCCTCCAACGTGGTCTTTTGCACACGCTTGGCGGGCCCGGAGCTGACGCGTTTTGAAAATGCTTTTTATTGCGCGCCAGGTCGTAATCCGCTGTACTCCGAGCACTCCCAGTGGGTCCCACAGTACACCGTCGAGGAGGTGATGCGCGCCCACGCACAGACGTTGCCAAATGTGGAATTGCGTTTTAACTGCGAACTGGCATCGTTCTCGCAAGATGGCGACAAAGTCCAGGCCGTGGCAAAAGATCTGAAAGGCGGTGGCCACTTCAGCATTGAAGCGGACTATCTCGCCGGCACTGACGGTGCTCGCAGTTCGGTGCGTGAGGGCATTGGCGCCAAGATGCAGGGAACTTACGGCCTGTCCCGCAACTACAACGTGGTGTTTCGCGCACCCGGTCTGGCCGAGGCCCATCCACACGGACCCGCCATCATGTACTGGCAGGTCAACCCTGAAGCCCCCAGCTTGATCGGGCCGATGGACCGCGGCGACAAATGGTTCTTCATGCCGACTGGCGTCAAAGAAGGCGTCAAACTGGACGCGTCCGATATGCCCGCGTTCATTCGGAAATCAACCGGCATTGATCTGCCCTATGAAGTGTTGTCAACCGACGAATGGGTGGCCAGCCAATTTTTAAGTGACTCCTACCGTGACCGCCGGGTCTTCCTGGCAGGTGACGCCTGCCACCAGCATCCACCGTTTGGTGGCTACGGCATGAACATGGGCGTGGCCGACGGCGTCGATCTCGGCTGGAAGATGGCCGCAGTGATCCAAGGCTGGGGCGGCACGCCGCTGTTAGACAGCTACGAACTTGAGCGGCGCCCCGTGCATGAACAAGTGTTGGACGAGGCCGTGGCCAATCATGCAATTTTGGGCAACCAGCTTTGGCAGGACGGACTCGACGCCGAGGGTTCAGCCGGCCAGGCGTTGCGCCGCGACGTCGGCTCGCGTATCCAACAAGCCAAGCTGCGGGAATTCGTCACCCTCGGCGTCATGCTCGGCTACCACTACGACGATTCGCCAGTGATCGTTGGCGACGGCAGCCCGCTACCGGGCCGCGACTTCATCAACTATGTTCCAACATCGCGCCCCGGTGCCCTCGCCCCGCACGCTTGGCTGCATGACGGCAGCTCTTTGTACGACCACTTTGGCATGGGCTTCACCTTGTTGACCAGCAAGCACGCGCCCTCAGAGGCGATCGATCAGGCCCGACTGCAAGCCAAAGCAGCGGGTGTTCCGCTCAAAGTTATTCAGCCGAATGAGGGTGCTATTGGCGAGCTGTATCCGACCCGCTTCACGCTCATCCGCCCCGACCAGCATGTGGCTTGGCGAGGCGATGCATGGCCGACCGCTGCCAATGGATTATTTGAACAAGTGACCGGTAGAGCCAGTGTGCACAGCCGTACAGGAGACAAAAAATGACCTCCAGCACACTGACTTTTTCGCGTCGCCCGGGCATCGTTGCAGCGCACTCGGTGAATCGCTTCGTATTGACGGTGCCCGACCTGGCCGTGGCCCGCCAGTTCTATGAAGCCTTCGGGCTCGACGTGCGCGTCAAGGCCGGGCAACTGGATCTTTACACCTTCGGTCATGCGCATTGCTGGGCCAGCATTTTTGAAGCGGGCGAACGCAAACAGCTGCAGTACCTGAGCTTCGGTATTTTTGCTGAAGACGAGTCGGTCTTTCGACAGCGCATCGGACAACTGGGCATCGGCACCGAACCGCATCCGCTCAGCGATGGTCAAGGCCTCTGGTTGAATGACCCAGAAGGCTTCCCCATGCAATTGGTGGTGGCCCCCAAAGTGTCGCCATCGGCCAAGACACTGCCCACACCGAGACCCGTCGTTGCGGCAGGTCAAGGTGCGGCGCCTAGCCGCAGCCAAACTCAGCAAGTCCGGCCGCGGTATCTGTCGCACATCCTGCGCTTTTCCCCCGATGTCACAAACCTCGTGCGCTTCTATGACGATGTGTTGGGATTGAAACTCTCCGACCATTCCGGCGACATCATTGCCTTCCTGCACACGCCGCATGGCAGTGACCACCACTTGATCGCTTTTGCCAAATCGCATGCGGTCGGCCTGCACCACAGCAGCTGGGACGTTGGCAGCATAGACGAAGTTGGCATTGGCACCGAACAAATGCGGACTGCTGGCTGGGGCCAGGGCTGGGGCGTTGGACGGCATGTGCTGGGTTCGAACTACTTCAACTATGTGCGCGACCCTTGGGGCAGCTATTGCGAATACACCTGCGACATCGACTTCATCCCGGCCGACCTCGACTGGCCGGCGGCCGATCATCCGCCGGCTGATTCTTTGTATGTCTGGGGCCCCACTGTCCCGGCAGACTTCATCACCAATCACGAAAACCCATTGCGCTAATTTTTAACCCATTGACTGAGAGAAAACTTCCATGAGACTGATTGCATTCAAAAACGACGCTGGCCAACCTGCACTGGGTGCACGCATCGGCGACGAGCTGGTCAACCTGACAGCGCTTGGACTGCCCTCAACGCTGGACGAATTGCTGCGACAAGGCGATAGCGGTATGAACGCAGCCAAGAGCACACTTGCCAGCGCCACAAAAAGACAGCCGTTGGCAGGCATCACTTACTTGCCACCGTTGCAGAACCCAGCCAAGGCTTTTGCCATCGGTCTGAACTACGCTGAGCATGCCGCTGAAAGCAATTTCGAGGCGCCCAAGTTCCCCGTTATTTTTCACCGCTACCCGTCCTCTTGGGTAGCGCACGAACAAGCCTTGGTACGACCCAAAATATCTGAACAGTTCGACTATGAAGCCGAACTTGTCGCCGTCATTGGCAAAGGTGGCCGCTACATCAGCAAAGAAAAAGCGCTTGAACACGTGGCGGGTTACTCGCTGTTCAATGACGGCTCGATCCGTGACCACCAGTTCCGCTCAACCCAGTGGATGATGGGCAAAAACTTCGATGCCAGTGGCAGTTTTGGCCCCGAGTTCGTCACCGCTGACGAATTGCCCAGCGGTGCCACGGGCCTGCAAATGCAATGTCGGCTGAATGGTGTCGTTCTGCAGAACACCAATACCAGCCAGATGATTTTTGACATCGCCACCTTGGTCGCCGCTTGCTCAGAAGCCATGGCCTTGCAGCCTGGCGACATCATCATCACCGGCACACCGTCGGGCGTCGGGCTGGCACGTAAACCGCAACTGTGGATGAAAGCCGGTGACGTCTGCGAAGTTGAAGTCGAAGGCATCGGCATCTTGCGCAACCGAATCGTCGATGAAATTTAACGGCCTCACTTCATAAAAAAACGGGAGACAAGCAACATGCATTTCAAAAAATACATTCTCGCCGGCGCCATCGCGCTGATCAGCACGTCATCGGCCATGGCGCAGTTCACACCCAAGGGGACGGTCAAGTTCACCAGCGTTTTTCCGAACGGCAGTGGGCCTGACGTGGTGGCGCGCGTCGTGGCTGAAAAGCTGCAGACGCGCTGGGGCCAACCCGTGGTCGTGGATGCCAAACCCGGCGGCGCAGGTGCCGTCGCGATCAACGCCATGAAAGGCGCTCCGCCGACGGGCCATGATCTGGTGGTCGTGGATGTGGGTAACCTCTCCATCAACCCCTTGATTTTCAAAAAACTGGCCTACGATCCCGAGAAAGACTTGGTGCCGGTTGCGCTGCTTTATAAGGCCGCATTTTTTGTGACGGCGGCAACGGATGGCCCGCATAAAACGCTGAAAGATTTGCTAGCTGCGTCCAAGAACAAAGCGTCCCCACTCAAGTACGGATCAAACGCAGTCGGCGGCCCGATTCACCTCGGATCAGCCCGCCTCGAAACAGCACTGGGCCAAGAGATGCTGCACGTGCCGTACAAAGAAACATCACAGCTTTATGCCGCCGTCTCAACGGGTGAAGTGGACTGGGCATATGGCAGTGTCGCGACGGCAGGTGGCCTGATGAAGGGCGGCAAGTTACGCTTTTTAGCCGTGGCGGACAGCAAGCGCTCGGCTGCCTTACCAGATGTCCCGACACTCGAAGAAGCTGGCGGCCCCAAAGGCTTGGACGCATTGACATGGGTCGCTGTGATGGCCCCCAAAGGCACGCCAGCCAATGTGATCGCCGATATCAATAAGGCCATCAACGACGCACTGACGCAACCCGATGTGATGGCTCGAATGGGCGGTTTTGGCTTCACCGTCAGCACCGGTCCGGCACAGCAAGTGGCCGATCTGATGAACGCTGACCGTGCCCATTACGCCGAAGTGCTGAAACGCGTGAAAGTGCAGGTCGACTAAGTAAAAAAGTCCGCGGCCTAGTCGTATACCACTTGCGCCAAGCCCCGATCCGCCTGCGCCATCCAGCTGGCCAGCGCGGCGTCGGTTGGGTAGAACTTGGCGGCATCGCCGAGTTGCAGTTCAGCCGTCGCACCATCGCGGCGCAGGCTTAAGCGCACCGACAAGCCGCGTAAGACCTCGCTCTCATCCAAGGCTGAAATTTCTCGCCTCGGCGGGAAGTCTTTGATAAGACGCTGAATGTCGGGTGCGCTGCCATTGACGGCCACTCGCAAGTATTTACCGAAGCGGCAGCGCGCTTCTTCCAGGTCCCAGACCTGCGTGACTTTGAGGCGAAAACCGCCGGCAAAACGGTCCGGCTGCAAGCTGGCCTGAACGATGACGAGTTCGTCGTCCTTGAGCTGGTTGCGGTGGGCATTGAGCACGTTTTCATCGGCCGTGGCTTCGATCACGGCCGTTTTGTCGTCGAGCTTGAACAAGGCCAGTTTGCCGCGCTGACCGTTGATGACGCGCAGGTCATTGACGATGGCTGCTATGAGTTGTGGCTCACGGGAGTCGATCAAGTCTTCGATCTTGCGCTTGGCGAATTGGCGCACTTCAAGCTCGACCGCGTCGAACAAATGCCCTGACAAATAAAAGCCAACCGCCGTTTTTTCGTAGGTCAGCCGCGTTTTCACGCCCCAAGGCATGGCCTCGACCAACGGTGGTTCTTGGGTGCTGGCAGCATGTGAGTCCGACATGTCAAACAGCCCGCCTTGGTTGGCATTGGCCTGCGTGGCGGCAGAGAATTCAAAGGCGCGGTCTACGGAGGCCAGCAGCTCGGCGCGGTTCAGGTGAAGGTTGTCAAACGCACCCGCTTTGATGAGCGCCTCCACCGTGCGCTTGTTGAGTTTGGACTTGTCCACACGCACGCAAAAATCGTAGAGCGAGGTGAAGGGGCCGCCCTCTTCGCGTGCTACGACCATCGCCGCAACCGCTTGCTCTCCCGTGCCTTTGATGGCGCCCAAACCGTAGCGAATGCTTTTGTCGGTGATCGGCTCAAAGCGGTAATGGCCGCGATTCACGTCTGGCGACTCGAAACTGATGCCCATCTTCACGGCGTCGCCAAACAGGATCTTCAGCTTGTCGGTGTCGTCCATCTCCACCGTCATATTGGCGCAGAAAAACTCAGCCGTGTAATGCACCTTGAGCCAAGCCGTGTGATATGCCAGCAGCGAATACGCAGCGGCGTGCGACTTGTTGAAACCGTAGCCGGCGAACTTCTCCATCAAGTCAAAAACTTCGTCGGCCTTGGCTTCGACAATGTCGTTCTTGGCAGCACCATCACGGAAGATTTGGCGGTGTTGCGCCATCTCGTCCGCATCTTTTTTACCCATGGCACGGCGCAGCATGTCAGCGCCGCCCAGCGTGTAGCCGCCCAGAATCTGCGCAGTCTGCATCACCTGCTCTTGATACACCATGATGCCGTAGGTTTCCGACAGCATGTCGGCCACCAGCGGGTGCGGGTAGATAACTTCTTCGCGGCCCTGCTTGCGAGCCACGAAAGTAGGGATCAAATCCATCGGGCCGGGCCGGTACAGCGCGTTCAGCGCGATCAGGTCTTCAAGGCGGGTCGGACGTGCATCTTTCAGCATGCGCTGCATGCCGCTACTCTCAAACTGAAACACCGCCTCGGTCTTGCCATCGGCAAATAATTTGTAGACCTTGGCATCATCCAGCGGCAGGTTTTCAAAGGCAAATTTTTCTTGCCCAGCATGGCGCTTCATGATGAACTCGCGCGCGATTTCAAGAATAGTCAGTGTGGCCAAACCCAAGAAGTCGAACTTCACCAGGCCAATCGCCTCAACGTCGTTTTTGTCGTACTGGCTGACCGCCGAGTCACTGCCAGGTTGCTGGTAAAGCGGACAAAAATCAGTGAGCTTGCCGGGCGCAATCAGCACCCCACCGGCGTGCATGCCGACGTTGCGGGTCAAGCCTTCGAGTTTGCGTGCCAGCTCCAACAGCGTGCGGACGTCTTCTTCTTTGCTTTCGCGCTCGGCCAAAATAGGCTCGGCCTCGACCGCATAAACCATCTTGTCGTTTTTGTCGCGGTCAGCCGGCGGCAATTGCAGCGACACAGCTTGTCCCGGTTTGTTCGGAATGAGCTTGGAAATGCTGTCGCAAAACCCATAGGGAAAATCCAGCACACGGCCGACGTCACGGATCGCCGCTCTAGCCGCCATGGTGCCGAAGGTGACGATCTGGCTGACAGCCTCTTTGCCGTATTTGTCTTTGACGTAGTCAATCACGCGGTCGCGATTGGTCTGGCAAAAGTCGATGTCAAAGTCGGGCATCGACACCCGCTCCGGGTTCAAAAATCGCTCAAACAGCAAGTTGTATTGCAGCGGGTCCAGGTCGGTGATACGCAGCGAATAAGCCACCAAAGAACCAGCACCAGAACCCCGTCCCGGCCCGACCGGGCAGCCGTTGTTCTTGGCCCAGTTGATGAAGTCCCCGACGATCAGGAAGTAACCTGGAAAGCCCATCTTCAAGATCACGTTGATCTCAAAATCCAGCCGCGCCACGTACTCGGGCCGCTTGCTTTCGCGCAGCTTGTCGTCGGGATACAGATGCAACAGCCGCTCGTTCAGACCCTCATGCGAGGCGTGGCGGAAGTACGCATCAATCGGCAAGCGCACCCCGTCAACGTCGGGCGTCGGGTAGTCGGGCAGCATCGGCTTGCCGAGGTCGAGCACCAGATTGCAGCGCTTGGCGATTTCCAGCGAATTGGCCAGTGCCGACGGGATGTCGGCAAACAGCTCGGTCATCTGCGCCTGCGACTTGAAGTACTGCTCCCGCGTGAACTTGCGCACGCGCCGCGCGTTGCCCAAAATCTCACCTTCAGAAATACACACGCGCGCTTCATGCGCTTCGTAGTCGTCGTAGGTCAAAAACTGCACCGGGTGCGTGGCGACCACCGGCAACTTGAGGCGTGCCGCCAACTGCACGGCAGCCACCACATGGCGCTCGTCATCGGCGCGTTCTGCGCGCTGTAACTCCAGGTAAAAGCGATGCGGAAAAACACCCGCAAAATACAAGGCACATTCCATCGCACGGGTCTGGTCGCCTTGCACCAAGGCTTGGCCTACAGCGCCCGTCTGAGCGCCGGAGAGTGCAATCAGCCCTTCGCCCAACTCTTGCAACCATTCAAGCTTGATCACAGCTTGGTCGCGCACCACGTTTTTAGTCCAGGCGCGGGTCAGCAGCTCAGACAGATTCAAGTAGCCGCGGCGGTCTTGCACCAGCAGCAGCAACCGGGCAGCCGGTGCGCTGGCGTCTTTGCCGGGCACCTCGACCCAGACATCCGCACCGATCAAGGGCTTGACGCCTTTACCGCGCGCTTGCTTGTAGAACTTGACCGTGCCAAAAAGATTCGACAGGTCGGTGATAGCCAAGGCTGGCTGCTGGTTGGCCGCTGCGGCGGCCACAATTTCATCGATCCGATTGGTTCCGTCGACAACGGAAAACTCGGTATGAATACGCAAATGAACAAACATGCGAATCATTTTAGGCGTCACTTTGGGCGGCTCAGGGGCTTGCCAAAAATCGATTTTTCAGTCTTTTCTTACAATCCCGCACACCATGACCATCCTGAATATTGCGGCCTACCGGTTTGTCAACCTCGCCGACCTCCCCGCCTTGCAACGCGCCATCGGTCAAGCGCTAGAAGGCAGCGATATCAAGGGCACGGTATTGCTTGCCGAAGAAGGTATAAATCTATTTTTGGCGGGTGATGCCGCCGAAGTTAATGGCTTTTTGACTTGGCTCCGCAGTGACAGCCGGTTTGAGGGCCTTGCATCCAAGGAAAGCTGGTCGGACAGCCAGCCCTTCAAAAAACGGCTCGTAAAAATCAAACCCGAAATCATTCGCATGAACCACCCGGCGATTCAACCAGCCAGCGGTCGCGCCCCGGCGGTTGACGCGCTCACCCTGAAACGCTGGCTGGACCAAGGTCACGACGATCACGGCCAAGCCGTGGTCACGCTCGACACGCGCAACGCCTTTGAAGCGGACTGTGGCAATTTTGTCGGCGCGATCGACTGGCGCATCGACAAGTTCACCGAATTCCCAGACGCCTTCAAAACCCACCAAGCTGATTTGCAAGGCAAGACAGTGGTCAGCTTTTGCACCGGCGGCATTCGCTGCGAAAAAGCCGCTATTCTGATGCGCGAAGCCGGACTGACGGATGTCTTCCAACTGGAGGGCGGCATCCTGACTTATTTTGAGCAAGTCGGCCAAGACCACTACAACGGCGGCTGCTTTGTCTTTGACGACAGGCGCGTGGTCGATGCGGACTTGACACCCCGGCCGGAGCTCGTCGCTAATACCGCGGACCGCGGCTTGAACTGATCCGACGAAAAAGGGAATTTACCCTCGAGAAACGCAAGCCCTTACGCAGGCACGCAAAATAAACCCATGTCCTCTAAAAGCATGCCATCTTTCAATCACGCCAACGCTTTCTCAACGACCAACGACTTGTCTACGCTGGCTCAGCGTTACACCTGCACGCGCCAGCAAACCGTTGAGTTAACTCGGCCACTCAGTCCGGAAGACTGCCAACTGCAGTCCATGCCCGACGCCAGCCCCGCAAAATGGCATTTAGCGCATGTCACCTGGTTTTTTGAAACCTTTTTGCTGGAACGCTTTGAGGCCAACTTTGCGCCTTACGATGCCAGCTTTCGGGTGCTCTTCAACAGCTATTACAACGCCGTCGGCAGCAAGCATCCGCGGCATCAGCGTGGTCTGATCAGCCGGCCCACACTGGCCGAAGTGCTGCTGTATCGTCAGCAAGTAGATCAACGCATGCTCTCGCTGATCAGCTCGGCTACTGCCCTTGAAGCGTCGGATGAAAAAGCACTTCGTGAGCTGCTGGACCTCGGCCTGCACCACGAACAACAGCATCAAGAGTTGCTGATCACCGACATCAAGCATGCCTTGTCGCAGAATCCGGCCCGCCCAGCTTATGCCCAGCGCTGGCCGCTGGCGGGAACCCATCCGCAGCCGCTAGGCTGGATTCGGCAAGCGGGTGGTTTGGTGCGGCACGGCCACGAACCAGCGCTTGACGGCAGCTTTGCTTTTGACAACGAAACGCCTAGGCACCAGGTTTTTGTAGCGCCCTTCGAAATCGGCGACCGGCCGGTGACCAATGGCGACATGATTGAATTCATCGAAGACGGCGGCTACCAAAGGCCCGAGCTGTGGCTGTCAATGGGCTGGGATTGGGTGCAACAGGGTGCGAAGCAGCTGCCGCTGTATTGGCAACTAGAAGACGGTACGTACAGCAACTTCACCTTGTACGGTCAAGTTGCAGTTGACCCGAACACGCCGGCCTGCCACCTGAGTTATTTTGAAGCCGACGCGTATGCGCGTTGGGCCGGTGCCCGCTTGCCAACCGAGCAAGAATGGGAGCTGGCCGCGCGCAGCCAACCTCAAACCATCACGGGTAACCTACAAGACAACGCTGTCTTTCATCCCCTGCCCTTGCAGGAAAGGCACGATGGCCGACTGGCCCAACTCTGGGGCGATGTGTGGGAATGGACGCAGTCCAGCTACAGCGCTTACCCGGGCTACAAGCCTTGGGAAGGCTTGGTGGGCGAGTACAACGGCAAGTTCATGTGCCAACAGTTTGTATTGCGCGGCGGCTCATGCGCCACACCGCAAAACCATCTGCGAGCCAGCTACCGCAATTTTTTCCCGCCAGACGCGCAGTGGCAGTTCAGCGGATTGCGATTAGCCCATGACGTCGCCTGAAGACCGGTGAAGTCGACGTCACGGGGCAAGCACTTTCCTACGTTTACCGTTTTAACTGCCCGTGCGGATCAATCACAAACTTCACGGGCGCACCGGCATCAAACTGCGCATAGCCGGTAGGGGCTTCATCCAGTGAGATGACCTTGACGCCGACGATGTCGGCGATCTTGATACGGTCCCACAAAATAGCTTGCATCAGCGCACGGTTGTACTGCATCACCGGTGTCTGGCCTGTCATGAAGCTGTGCGACTTGGCCCAACCCAGACCGAGGCGGATGCTCAATGAGCCGGTCTTGGCGGCTTGGTCGACACCACCCGGATCTTCTGTCACATACAGGCCGGGGATGCCGATCTTGCCAGCAGCTCTTGTGATCTCCATCAACGAATTGAGCACGGTGGCCGGCGCTTCATGCTGCGCACCTTCATGGCCGTGGCCGCGTGCTTCAAAGCCGACGGCATCGATGGCGCTGTCAACTTCCGGCACACCGAGAATGGCCTGAATCTGATCGCCCAGCGGCACATCGGTGGACAGGTCGGCCACCTCGAAACCCACGCTCTTGGCATGTTTGAGTCGGACCGGGTTGACATCGCCAACGATGACAACGGCAGCGCCCAACAATCTGGCGGACGCAGCAGCCGCCAGACCGACCGGGCCAGCCCCCGCCACATAGACCGTGCTACCGGGACCAACGCCTGCCGTTACCGCACCGTGATAACCCGTCGGCAGAATGTCAGACAGGCATGTCAGGTCACGGATCTTTTCAATCGCCTGCTCGCGATCGGGAAACTTCAGTAAGTTGAAGTCTGCGTACGGGACCATGACGTATTCAGCTTGCCCGCCAACCCAGCCGCCCATGTCGACATAACCGTAAGCGCCGCCGGGACGAGATTCATTGACGGTGAGGCAGACGCCGGTCTGGCGCTCCTTGCAGAGTCGGCAACGACCACAAGCAACGTTGAAGGGCACAGAGACGATGTCGCCGACTTCAAGCGTTTCGACGTCCTTGCCGGCTTCAATGACCTCACCCGTGATTTCATGACCCAGCACCAAACCCGCGGGGGCGGTAGTGCGACCGCGCACCATGTGCTGATCGGAGCCACAGATATTGGTGGTGAGCACCTTGAGGATAACGCCGTGGTTAGCGGTGCGTCCTTTGGGGTTGAGAAGTTTGGGGTAGTCGATCGCGCGAACTTCCACTTTGCCTTGCTCGACGTAGACGACGCCTCTGTTGTTGGCCATTTTTTTCTCCTGTTGTTGAGTGATTAATTTGAAAGTTAGTTACGTCGTTGTCGCAGTCGATTCGCTCAACTTGGCGATGAGGCGTTTTGCACGATTGGGCCCCGCATCCACATGGATGTCAATGATCGCGCCCGGTCCCTGTCACTCTTGATTCTGGTACTGCGCTTCAATAATGACCTTGTCTTCTTCAAACGTGGCGGCGGTTTGATCCAACACCAGTTGGGTGACATCCGCGCGATCGGGGAGTGGGCTGGCAAGTGGTCGATAGAAGTTAAAACTCACTATTCTTTCAAGACTTGCAACACATCCGAACTGAATTCGCGGTTGTACAAAATCAAAATCACCACCGCTGTGGCAACGATAAAGGCAAGAGTCGAAAAAAACCAGGCCATGACAGCAAAGCTCAAGTAGTAAGCGCGCAAGCCGTCGTTGAAGGTTTCGGCGGCCAGCCCGACCATGCGGCTGGCGCGGGCGGCGAAGACATCGCGGTCAAACTTGCCAGACGCAAAATCAGCGGGTGGCGGTAAGGAGCCAATCAGCAATGCCACGAAGGTGTACTGGCGCATTGACCAGCTGAAGCGAAAAAAAGCAAAAACGAAAATGCCGATCATCATCAGCACTTTCAGGTCAAAAATCAACACAGAGGTTTGCACTGCAAACGGTATTTCACGAACCAGCTCACTGGCCCGGTCAGTGGTGCCCAACAGCGCAAACAAACCGCCAATGATGATGATGGTGGTTGACGAGAAGAAGGCCGGTGTACTCGACAAATTCTGCGTGATGATGCCGTCGATGACCCGTGGATCGCGCGAAGTGGCTTGCAAGAGCCAGTAATGACGGTAGCGATTGGTAGCCCACAAAATGGAGGGGCGCTTAAAGTTTTCGTTACGAGAAAACCTTGAATAAGCCAGCCATGAGCCAAAAAACCAGACGAAGGCCAGCCAGTCGTACCAAGGCAAAAGGGTAAAAATTCGCATGATAAATTTTAAACGTGGCGACCGCTTAAAACGACACTTATCTTTGCAATTGAACCCACGTTTTCCCTGAACAGCCAAGCCGGGCCGCGCTGGCCTGGCTTGGCGCTGAGCGTTTACTTGAAGCGGGCTGCGACTTCAGCCACGCGCTGACCAAAAGCACGGGCGGTGTTCAAGTCACCAGGCAGCATGTCGCTGGCACCGGCGTCGGACGGCGACTGAGCCATGGCACCGCTGTATGAACCCAGATAGTTCATGTCATTGCGCCCGGCCGCCTTGCTGCTGCTCGGCAAGATACCTTGACTGACCCAGAGGCCGCTGTGCTGCATGGCCAACGTGAACAAGTAGGTCAATGTCGAGCCCTTGTCGCCATTCAAAGCAGCGCTGTTGGTGAAACCGGCAAACAGCTTGTCTTTCCAAGCTTGAGTGAACCAAGGCTTGGAACTAGCGTCGGCAAACTTTTTGAACTGCCAGCTCACGTTGCCCATGTAGGTGGGCGAGCCCATGATGATGGCGTTGGCAGCCGCCAGGGTTTCCCAACCGCCTTCAGGCAAATTGCCGTCGGCATCAATGGCTACCAGCTCTGCGCCCGCGCCCTCTGCCACAGCTTGCGCCATGCGTTGTGTGTGGCCGTAGCCCGAATGAAATACAACTGCGATTTTGGACATTTTTGATTCTTCTTATTTGTTAAGTTTGCCGTCAACGCTCCAGGCGCCTGCGCCCCAAGCGGCAATGGTCAACAAGCCGCCAACCACGCCGATGTTCTTGAAAAAAGCTTGTTGCTGCGACATCACCATCTCAGCGGGAATGCCCCAAAACTTGTGGAAGATGAAGGTGATGACCACCGTGAAGATGGCAATGCCCAACGCCGCCCAGCGGGTTTGAAAACCAACCAACAACAAGATGCCGAGACCAAGTTCAACCGCAATGGCGATGGCCGCGGCGAGTTCTGGCAGCGGCACTCCCATGCTGCCGATGTAACCCGCCGTGCCAACGAAGCCGCCGATCTTGGCAAAGCCGGCAGGAATGAACAACAAAGCGATCAGGGCGCGGCCAACAAAGGACAGCGGATTTTGCAGGGAGGAGAACATGAGGATCATTCTTTCAAAGATTAAAAATAACAACGGAAACAAAAACGGAAACTGAAAATAGGGGAAGCATCAAGCGCTTAAGTCGAACACCAGCACTTCGGCATCTTGGCCGTTCGTCAGGTGCAAGGCGCTCTCTGCTTCGAGCTTGGCCGCGTCGCCAGCCTTGAGCTGCTGGCCATTGACTTGCAGTTCCCCGCGAATCAATTGCACATAGGCTTTGCGCTTGGGGTCGAGTGCCAATCGCGCTTCCTCGGTGCCATCAAAAAGTCCAGCGTACAAACGTGCATCAGCATGAATGCTGACGGAACCCGCAGCGCCATCCGGTGAGGCCACCAAACGCAGCTTGCCGCGTTTGTCAGCATCGGCAAAACTCTTTTGCTCGTAACCAGGTTCAATGCCGCTGACATTGGGTTGAATCCAGATCTGCAAAAAATGCGTGACGGAGTCTTGCGAGTGATTGAACTCGCTGTGCGAGATGCCGCGGCCAGCGCTCATGCGTTGCACATCGCCCGGCGGAATCGACGCGCCGTTGCCAATGTTGTCTTTGTGACCGATGGCACCGCTCATCACGTAGCTGATGATTTCCATGTCACGGTGACTGTGGGTGCCAAAACCAGTGCCCGGTGCAATGCGGTCTTCATTGATGACCCGCAAATTGCCAAAGCCCATGTGCGCAGGGTCGTGATAACCGGCAAATGAAAACGAGTGATATGACTTGAGCCAGCCATGGTCGGCATAGCCGCGTTCAGCAGAAAGTCGCAAAGTCAACATGGGAGATCCTTTCAATGTAAGCCTCAACTTTAGCTTGCACACACCATTACACAGTTGAACGTTTTCGACGGCAAAGTTCAAATAAATTGAATTTAAACTCACCTGTCAGTCAAATTAGAGACCAAGCTAAAGACAAATAAGCGGTGAGATAAACTCGAAAATAATCGATAAACAAGCCCGAAACTGACCTTATGGCGCGAAAACCACCTCTCCCACCCTCTGCTAACGGCAGCGTCGGTACCACCCGTGCGAGCGCTGTGTATGCGCAATTGCGTGCGGACATCACCCACGGAATTTTGGAACCTGGGAGCAAACTGCGGGTCGAAGCCATGTGTCACCGCTATGACGTGGGGGCCAGTCCACTGAGAGAAGCGCTCAGTCGCTTGTCATCCGAAGGTCTGGTAGACCGCACCGAGCAACGCGGCTTCAATGTGGCCGCACTGAAGTGGGACGAGTTGCCGATCCTCACGAACAGCCGGGCCCAGATTGAAAGTCTGGCCTTGCGCGAATCTATCAACGCACGCGATACCGGATGGGAACATGAACTGGTGCTGCTGGTGCACCAACTCGCGCGGACACCGCGGTCGCTGGCGCCCGACAAATACATTCCGAACCCGGAGTGGGAAGCCTTACACCGCGAGTTTCACAAGGTGTTGTTGGTACGCTGTCCATCGCGCTGGATGCGCAGCTTTTGTGCCAACTTGGCCGATGAAGCGTACCGATTCCGCCAAGTGGCGGCCGGTCAAAATTTTAGTTCACGCAACGAACACGCCGAGCATGTGGCCATTTTTGAAGCGGCCATTGCGGGCAACGCTGACGAGGCGGTCAAGTTGCTGGTCAAGCACTACACACGCACCGCCACACTGGTCGCCAGTCAAGCCAAAGAAGGGGGCCGCAGCAACTGACAGCGGCTGTGGCCTGCGCGGTACTACGACGGCTGGCGTTAGACGATCTTGACGCTCAAATTAGGCAGACCATCGATGTGGCAATCGATGACATCGCCGCGCACCACCGGCCCGACGTTCTCTGGCGTGCCCGAATAAATGATGTCGCCAGGCATCAACTCAAACGCCTCTGAGAGCTTGCTGATCTGCTCCGCCACGCTCCAGATCATTTGGTTCAGGTTGGCGTTTTGCTTGGTCTGGCCGTTCACCTTCAGCCAAATGTTGCCTTGGGTGAAAGGCCCGGTCTGGGTCGCCAAGTGCAGCGGGCCAATCGGCGCTGAGTGGTCAAAACTCTTGCCGATCTCCCACGGTTTTTTCTCGTCGCCCAAGGCACGCTGCAAATCGCGCCGCGTCATGTCCAAACCCAGCGCGTAAGCGTAGACATGTTCCAGCGCACGGGCCATCGGAATGTTGCGCCCGCCCTTGTGCAGCGCCGCCACGAGTTCGACTTCGTAGTGATAGTTCTTGGTCAGCGTCGGGTAGGGGTGGTCTGCCACGGTGCCGGGCGCCACGTTTTGAATGGCATCAGTCGGCTTTTGAAAAAAGAACGGCGGTTCACGTGTCGGGTCAGAGCCCATCTCGCGTGCATGCGCTGCGTAGTTGCGGCCAATGCAATAAATACGACGCACGGGAAACATCATGTCAGAACCGACGATGGGCACATAGGTGGCAGGCACATCAAACGGCGTTTTGGTCTGAAGTGCAGCGTTGCCAGGCAACGCGCAACCAGCCAAAGCGCCTAGACCCAAGGTGGCTGTGGTTTGAAAAAGATGTCTGCGTTGCATGCGAGTCTCCTTGTTTGAAGGCGGATTCAGGCGGTGACAGGGTTCGACAAAATACCTACACCATCGATCTCAATCTCGATGGTGTCGCCGGCTTTCATGAACACGGGTGGCGTGCGCGCATAGCCAACGCCACCAGGCGTGCCCATCACCAACACATCACCGGGCTCGAGTGTCATGGCCTCAGACAGCAGAGAAATCGTGCGTGCTACACCAAACACCATGTCAGTGGTGTTTGCGTTCTGCATCACCTGACCATTCAAGCGCGACTGGATGCGCAAGCCGGTGCAACCGGGCGGCAGCTCGTCGGGCGTGACCAAACTCGGGCCAAAGCCACCCGTCGCATCGAAGTTCTTACCAATCGTCCACTGAGTGGTGCGGCGCTGGTAGTCGCGCAGGCTGGCGTCGTTAAAGCAGGCGTAACCAAACACCGCTTTCAACGCATCGGCCTCAGACACAAAACGTGTGCGCTGGCCAATCACCACGGCCAGTTCGGCCTCGAAGTCGAGCTTGTCTGAAATCGCGGGCACCTGCAACGGCGCCCCGTGGGCCAACAGCGAGGTTTCACAGCGCAAAAAGAAGGCTGGGTAATCAGCGATAGCGTTGCCGCCCTCTTTGGCGTGGTCGTAGTAGTTCACGCCAAGGCAAATGATCTTGCCGGGTTGCGGCACGCAGGGCGCCAAGGTGACCGCGTCAAGCCGGGTTGGCTTCGCCGCCGCCGCACGCGCCTTGACGTCAGCCAACAAATCAGGTTGAGCGGCCGACAAGGCGATGAATTCACGCAAGGTCGACGGTAGCTGGCTGCCCAGTTGGCGACTGTCAACAACGCCCTCTGCACCAACTAAAACACCCCAGCCTGGGGTCACACCGTCGCGGTAACTGACAAAACGCATGGCATTTCCTTTTTTTTAAAATGAGCAGGTTCACTGAACCTCGATTTTGAGATCTTTGACAAGACGGCTCCACTTGCCCACTTCGCTTTCGACATAGCGCCGCAGCGTTGGACGGTCCATACGGATGGCTTCGAGTGACAGGGTTTCAAAGCGGTCTTGCAAAGACTTGGCGCCTAAGGCTTTGTTGATCTCGCTGTTCAGAAAATCGAGTACAGCAGGGGGTGTTTTGTTAGGCGCGAAAACGGCAAACCAAGTGTTGGCTTCGAAGTCTTTGTAGCCTAGCTCTGCCACCGTTGGCACATCCGGCAGCGCTGGACTGCGCTTCAGGGACATGACGGCAATCGGACGCACCTTGCCAGTTTTAGCAAACGGCACGGCGGGCGGCATCGAGGTCGAGGCAATGGGCACCTGACCGCTGACCACCGCATTGGTCGCCGCCGCAGGCTGAAACGGCACATGCGTGACGTCCACCTTGGCCAGACCGCGGAACAGCCACTCAGCGCCCAAGTGCGTGGTGGTGCCGTTGCCCGACGATGCATACGCCAACTTTCCATTGCGGGCCAACGCCAGTAATTCCGGCAGCGTGGTGGCCTTGACGTCAGGATGCACGTACAGCAAGTTGGGCGTGAAGCCGCCCATCGCCACCGGCTGTAAGTCATTCACCGCGTCATACCCGGCGTGGCTGAACAGATTGGGATTCACGGCGTAGGCGACGCTGTGAAACAGCAAGGTGTATCCGTCCGCTGGACCATTCATCACGCCAACCGTGGCAATGTTGCCACCCGCGCCCGGCTTGTTTTCAATGATCACCGGCTGACCCAGCGAGACCGACAACTGCTCACCGATCAAACGCGCCACGATGTCAGTGGAGCTCCCCGGCGCAAAGGCGACGACGAAGCGAATCGGTTTTTCTGGAAAGGCAGCATGGCTGATTCCGACCATCGACAAAGCGGCCAACAGGCCAACAACGAAGCGCTTCATGGGAGTTCCCCTTGGTTATTGCGAATGAAATTTTATCGACAAAATATCTCATTAAAATTTTTATCGATAAATTTTCAATGCATGACGCCATACGCCGGCTGGCCGGCCGGCCGAAAAGGGACAACTCGGATCGTTCAATCGTGGTTTCTAATTCATCACAACCACTGTCAAGACGGAATATCTCAACCTCATGCCATTCAACCACCCAGCTGAAGATTTATGCACGCACGTAGCGACTGTTTTACGCGCGGCGGGTAGCTCTCACGCCGAGGCTGCAACGGTCGCCGAAAATTTAGTCGAAGCCAATTTGCATGGTCACGATTCGCATGGCGTCGGCATGCTGCCACGTTATGTGGAGGCCGTCTTTGAAGGCGGGCTCAAACCCAATAGCAACGTCCACATCAGACTGGACACCGGCACGCTCCTCAACTTGGACGGCCAACGCGGCTATGGCCAGGTGATCGGCGAGCAGGCCATGAGATTAGGCATTGATCGTGCCCAACAGCACGGCAGCTGCATCATGAGTTTGAGCAACTCACATCACCTTGGTCGTATTGGTCACTTCGCCGAAATGGCCGTGGCACAAGGTCTGGTCTCACTGCATTTTGTCAACGTGCTGTCGCGTCCCGTGGTGGCGCCGTTTGGCGGAGCCGATGGGCGCTACGGCACCAACCCCTGCTGTATTGGCATACCGCTGGCGGGACGCCCGCCTTTTCTGCTTGACTTTGCCACCAGCCGCGTGGCTCAAGGCAAGATGCGGGTCGCCTTCAACGAAGGCCAGCAGGTGCCGCCGGGCACCTTGATTGACGAACTCGGCCGACCCACCACCGACCCGGCTGTGGTAGTGCTTCCGCAAAGCAACGGTTTGTTTGGTGCTTTGATGGCTTTTGGTGAACACAAAGGCTACGGTTTGGCAGTGGCCTGCGAATTATTGGGCGGTGCACTCACGGGCGGCGGCACTTGGCACAAACCCACAGACCCGAACGTACGAACCGTTCTCAACGGCATGCTGACCATCTTGATTGACCCCGCCAAGCTCGGGACCGACATCGCGTTTGAACAGGAAGCACTGGCCTTCGTCGATTGGTTACGGGCAGGACCTCCCGGCGCCGGCTTCGATGCGGTGCTGATCGCGGGTGATCCCGAAAGATCAACCCGCGCTCAACGCGAGGTGGCAGGCATTCATATCGATGACCAAACATGGCGAGAGATCGTCGCCGCAGGCCGCAAAGTCAACGTTGACTTGCCAAGTCCCTGATACGCCAGTTCAAGCGATGGGGCGGCCGAAAAACGGATAACTTGGATCGTTGTAGCCGTGGCTTGAGGCATGGCCTGGAACGACCAGTTCGTTGACAAAGGCTTCGTCCTCGCCGTTCAACTTCAGCTCTGTCGCGCCGTACACATCTTCCAGATGCGACAGCAGGCGCGGCCCGACAATGACCGAGCTGATGATCGGGTTGGCAAGCACCCACGCAGCGGCAAACTGACCTGGTACCCAACCTTTGGCTTCGCACCGAGTCTTGATCTTTTGGGCAATGACCAGAGACTCTTCACGAAACTCGGTTTCCAAAATACGCTGGTCGCCGGTGGCGGCACGGGTGCCTTCAGCAGGAGGCTGGCCCGGCAAATATTTGCCCGTCAGCACGCCTCGCGCTAAAGGGCTGTAAGGGACGACACCCAAGCCGTAGTGAGCGCAAGCCGGCAAAATTTCGACCTCCGGACCACGGTTCAACAAGTTGTAATACGGCTGACAAACCACCGGTCTTGGCACACCATGGACGTCGCACAAACGAATGACCTCGGCAATGCGCCAACCCCGAAAATTGGACAAGCCAAAGTGGCGGATTTTGCCGGATTTGATCAATTCTCCCAGGGCCAGCACCACGACTTCCAGATTTTCGGAAGGGTGGTCGCGGTGCAAATACAAAATATCCAAATAGTCTGTCTTCAAACGCCCTAGGACGGCATCCACCTGCTCCATTACCCATGAGCGCGCGTAGTAGCCTTGGTCAGCCTGTTTGTTGGCCCGGTTGCCAATTTTGCTGGCCAGCACCCACTGCTGACGCTGACCGGCCAGCACTTGGCTGAGGATGATTTCCGACTGGCCTTTGTTGTACAGGTCGGCCGTGTCGATGAAGTTCATGCCGTGAGCGCGGGCAGAATCGACAATTCGTGCGGCTTCAGCCAAAGGCGTCTGCTGGCCAAACATCATGGTGCCCAGACAGAGGGCGGAGACTTTCAGATCGCTGTTTCCAAGGGGACGGTGGTGCATGCAAATTTCCGTGGTGGGAGAAGTCAAGAATCGATTTCAATAGGGCTTGGTCGAGTCACTATTCAAATGCTTACTGGCCAGTATCGCATTTTGGTAGAACCAAATTAACGAGAAGCCCTCTGACCTGCCCCCATGAATCGTGACCAACTATCTCATTTAACTCTCCAACGGAAATTAGACAAAGGATGTTGTCAGACCCTCACTGTTAGCGCGCTAAGGTTGTTTAATTTCCAGCCACAAAACCCGTTGCCTTGACGATGCGTGCCCAGCGTTGGGTTTCTTCGTCGATCTTGCTTGCGAAAGTCACGCCACAGAGATTTTGAGAAACCGTCATGCCCGCGTTTGTCATGCGCGTGTTGAATTCTGGAAAATGGGTTATTTGCTGATGCGCCGCGGTTAGCTGTTTAACCAATGACGATGGCAGATCTTTCGGACCTGTCAAGCCGAACCAAACCGTTGTGGTCAGCTGCGGCAGGCCCACTTCAGAAACTGAGGGAACATCGGGTAACTGAGAGGCTCGCTTCTCACCAGTTGTTGCATAGGCAATCAGTTTGCCCGCTTTAATGTGGGGTTCTGCTGTGGCAATTTGTACGAAGCCCAAAGGCGCCACGCCACCGAGCATGTCTGTGATTTGCTGGGGACTACTCTTGTAAGGGATGTGAGTCATCTCTGTCTTTTGGGCTTCGCTCAATTGATACCCTAGAAAGTGAGCAGGCGAACCAGAAGAGTATGAAGAATAGGTGGGAGGTGCTTTTTGCGCCTTGATCCATTTCGAAAGTTCGTTGAAGTTTTTTGCACCCAAGCTGGGATGGCTGGCGAGCACCAAGCCGGCCTCGACGCCTTGGCATATTTGAGTGAAGTCGTCCCCCTTGTAGTTGGCCAAAGGGTTGGCATTCGGAGTGATGGTCATCATTCCAGCGGTGCTGACCATCAGGGTGTAACCATCTGCCTTGGCGCGCATCAGGGACTGTGCGGCGATCATGCCGCCAGCGGCCGGCATGTTTTCTACGATGATGGGCTGGCCCAGGATCTTGGTTAGATGGTCGGCTAATGCGCGTGCGTACACATCTGGTGGACCGCCAGGGGTAGATGGGGCTAGCAACTTGATAGGCTTTTGTGGCCAGCTCTGGGACTGGGCCCCACAAGTGATGACGAGTAAGCCCAGAAAAAGGAAGACTCGCTTTGGTAGCAGGGTATTGAACATCATGACGAAAGCTTCTCGATAGTTGTTATGTTGTCGCGGCGGGGAACGCATGCGTGTCTTTAATCATCAACGCTGAGGCATGTCTTTATGTGAATAGCCAAGGCTCACCGCTGCATCCTCGGGGATGGCTGGCACCGTAGCATTCCAGTCAAGCCATGCTTCGCGCATTGCACGAAAGCGCTGTGGATTGCGGTGCGCTAAGTTGGCGCGCTCCCGGGCATCGGCCGTGATATCGAAAAGGTACTCATCCTCGTCGACCTTCAGATATTTCCAGTTGCCCTGACGTAGTGCACGCTGCTGGCGATGATTCATTCGCCAGTACAAGGAACGCTCGAATTCTAGGTACGGGTGACTCAGCACTTCAGCCAGTGAAATGCCATCGATGGGGTAATCTGGATGAGGTCGGCCGCCGCCGATTGCCAACATCGTTGCCGACCAGTCCATGGTCATACAGTGCTGACGGCTGGTCGAACCCGCAGGAATAACAGCAGGCCAGTGGGCAATCCAGGGAACACGAATCCCGCCTTCAGTCAAGTCCATCTTGCCGCCCACCAAGGGCCAATTGTCGGAGTAGCGCTCACCACCGTTGTCGCTGGTGAAAACGATGAGTGTGTTATCTAGTAAATCTTGTGCGCGCAGCGCCTCAACCAAGTTGCCAATGCCTTCATCCATGTGATGGATCATGCGACGGTAGCTGTGGATATTGCCGCCGTCCAGATGAAAGAGATTCTTCGCTACATCGGGTGCGATATTGGCATCGTCCCGCGTCTCCCAAGGCCAGTGGGGTGCGGTGTAGTGGAGGCTCAGAAAGAAAGGCTTTCCGGCTTTGCTCTGCTGAGCTTGTTGCTGCACATAGTCCACCGCACGCTGAGACAGTACATCCGTCAAGTAGCCGACTTCACGGTGAGATTCTTCACCGACATACAGGTCATGATCACCTTTGCCCGAACAGTGGGAGAAGTAGTCCACGCCGCCGGCCATGATGCCAAAAAATTCGTCGTAACCAGAGCGAAGCGGACCGAAGGTCGGGGGATAGCCGAGGTGCCACTTGCCTATCAATGCAGTTGTGTAGCCCGCCTCGCGGAGCAGTGAAGGCAGCGTAGGGATGTCTGTAGGCAGACCCAGCGAGGTACTTCCTTTGCTGCCGCTGTTGATCGGCTCTTCCATGCCGCCACGCAGTCGGTATTGGTAACGCATGGTCATCAGCGCAAATCGAGTCGGTGAGCAAACTGGTGAATTAGAGTAACCGTCCGTAAACCGCAGTCCACCACTGGCCAGCGCATCGATATGGGGTGACACCGGGCCAAACTCTGCCGCTCGGCCACCATAGCAGCCTAGGTCTGCGTAACCGAGATCGTCCGAGACGATGTAGATGATATTGGGTTTCATTGGTTATGAAAGTGGCGTACGTTGTGGATCAATTGATGAAGATTATCTTTGTGAGATTAAGCCCTACAAAGTCATTCATAAAATTTAAATTTACCAAATAGAACTATAAAAAATCTATGAATCCACGTCATCTTCTTCAGTTGGCCAGCCCAGCATCACGCACAACATTGCATAGGCTCGAGAAACAGGCTGGCGGCACTCTTTTTGAGTGAATCCGCTTGGGTGCCCGCAGTTCCTCTGTCGGCGAAATGCTTGCACGTGAGGTACACCCGATCACTCAACCTGTTTTGTCATAGACAATCCAAACACCCTGACCTCCGCCATGAGCAACTTTCGAAACGCCCTCACCCCTGAAGCCTTGCACATGATCGCCACCGTGCACCGCACTGGCAGCATGGCGGCTGCGGCGCGCGAACTCGGTGTGGTGCCGAGCACGCTGACCTACCGTGTGCGCCAAGTCGAAGATGCACTGGACGTGCTGCTGTTCGACCGCTCATCGCGTCAAGCACAGCTGACCGAAGCCGGCAAAGAACTGCTGCGCGAAGGCAAACGTCTGCTGGCCGAGCTCGATGCCGTGGCGAACCGGGTCAAGCGCGTGGCCACGGGTTGGGAGCCGCAGCTCACACTGGCTGTCGACAGCGTGATCTCACGCACCACGGTGATGGAATTGTGTGAAGCCTTTTTTGCACTCAACCCGCCGACCCGCATCAAGATTCGCGAAGAAGCTTTGTCAGGCACCCTTGACGCGCTGACGTCTGGGCAAGCCGATTTAGCGATTGGCGTGACGATCGAGCCCACCACGCACTCCGGCTTTCACAGCAAACTGCTAGGCCCAATTAACTTCGTTTATGCAGTGGCACCACACCATCCCTTGGCCAACGCGGCGGAGCCGTTGAGCGACAGCCAATTGCGGGCGCATCGCGCGGTGGCCGTAGCCGATTCTGTGCAACTTGGCGACGGCTTGACGGTGGGGCTGATTGGCGGACAAGACGTCTTCACCGTCCCTGGGATGCCGGCCAAGCTCGAAGCGCAGTTGCGTGGACTGGGCGGCGGATTTTTGCCTGAGTATTTGGCGCTGCCGCATGTGCTGGTCGGCCAGCTGGTGGTAAAGCAAGTGCAGCACCCGACCCGTGTTTCAAAAATGAGTTACGCCTGGCGGCAAGACGTCGTTACACGGCCGGGCCGGGCACTTCAATGGTGGTTGGCGCAGCTGGAAAAGCCCGCCACCCGCAAGGCTCTACTGGAGCGCCCGCATGTTCCATGAAGCCCCGAATAGATTTAGCCGAATTCTGCGTGTAGAGTGTGCCTAATGATGGCAACTGAATAACCAGTCGCCATCTGCAAATGTCCGATCAACAGAACGCCACCAAAAGCTAAAAAGACATGCCCATAAAATCAAAACCTCCCGCTCGTTCTTCCGGCTCAACATCTCCAGTATGGCCCGCTGCACCGCGACATGTCGCCGTGGTCGGCGCTGGCATTGCGGGTGTGGCTTGCGCACGTACGCTCATCCAAGCGGGTCACAAGGTCAGCCTATTTGAAAAAAGCTTAGGGGCCGGTGGGCGCATGGCGACACGGCGGACTGAGTTTGGCGGTTTTGACCACGGAACTCAATACTTCACGGCGCGTGACCCACGCTTTCTTCAAGTGCTGCAAGCCGCCCAAAGCGTGGTGCGGCCATGGAGTGCCAACACCGTGCGCATCCTTGACGAAGTGGGCCGCATTTTTGCCGCCTCGCTGCCACCTAAAGAGCCGCATTGGGTGGCATCTCCGGGCATGAACGCGTTGGTGCGGCACTGGGCCCAGCCGATTGAAGCGGCCGGCAGCCTGACGCTGGAAACACAAGTGATGCGCATCGAGCGCGACACCCTCCACCCTACACGCTGGCAGTTGCAGACGGACGGTAGCGACGACAGCAGCCGCGTCTATTCCGGTTTTGACAATGTGGTGCTCGCCGTGCCTTCACCGCAAGCGCGTGCGCTGTTGCTCAGTTCACAGCTGGGCAAAACGATGTTGCCCAAGCTCGCCAAAGTTGAGGTGGCACCATGCTGGACGCTGATGCTGGCGTTTCCGCAAGCCGTGCAACCGAATCTGTCTTACCTCGGCCCGCAATGGAATGCCGCGCGCAGCACGCACCACCGCATCGCTTGGCTGGCGCGCGAGTCGTCCAAGCCCGGTCGCGAGTCGATCGAGCGTTGGACGGTGCAAGCCAGCCCCGAATGGTCGCAAAAACACTTGGAAGACGATGCTGAACGCGTCAAAGCCAAGTTGCTCAAAGCTTTCACCGAAATCACGGGCATTCGCGCCACGCCGTCGCACTCGGATGTGCATCGCTGGCGCTATGCGCAAACCACCGCGCCCGCCGGTCAAAGCTATTTCTGGGACGCCAAGGCTGGTATCGGCCTGTGCGGCGACTGGTGTTTAGGGCACCGCGTCGAGGACGGTTTCGTCTCGGGTCTTGAAATGGCGCTGGCGATTGTTTAACGGCTTGACTGTTTAACTGTTTGAGCCAACCGCCTTACATCGGCCGCTTCGCGCCCTCGCCCACCGGCCCGCTGCATGCGGGTTCGCTGGTGGCAGCGCTCGCCAGTTGGCTTGACGCCCGTGCCCACGGCGGTCAATGGCAGGTGCGCATCGAAGATATCGACACGCCGCGCTGCGTGCCCGGCGCATCTGACACGATCTTGCAGCAACTGGCCACCTGCGGTCTGTTGCCGGACGCAGCACCGGTCTACCAGTCACAACGCGGCACGCTGTACCAACAGGCGCTGGAGCAACTCACCCGCCAAGGCTTGGCTTACCCCTGCGGCTGCACACGGCAAGACATTGCGGCGGCACTCGCCATCAGCGGTCACTCGCGCGAACGCCATGCTGAATTGATTTATCCGGGTACTTGCCGGTCGGGCCTGAACGGCAAACCAGCCCGCGCCTGGCGCTTCTTGGCTTCGCCAGAAGGCCAAAGCGCCAACGTCACTTGGACTGACCGGCGACTTGGCACACAAACACAAACCGTCAGCGATCAGGTCGGCGATTTTGTCTTGCGCCGGGCTGATGGGCTCTGGGCCTATCAACTGGCCGTGGTGGTTGATGACGCGGCACAAGGCATCACTGACGTCGTGCGAGGCGAAGACCTGGCCGACAACACAGCGCGCCAAATCCTGTTGCAGCGCGCCCTCGGTTTGCCAACGCCGCGCTACCTGCACACGCCCTTGGTGCTGGCTACGAACGGTGAAAAACTCAGCAAACAAAACGGCGCGCAAGCGCTCTTGACCAGCAATTCGCAGGCAGTGCTGGCGGCACTGAACGCGGCTGCCGCCTGCCTGAACTTGCCTGCAGCCAGCGGAACGCCGAGCGAGGCATTGGCGCAATGGACGCAGCCATGGGCGGCTCAATGGGCACTAAAATCCTCCGGTGAACGATTCCACCACTCCACCGCTTGAAGCGCCTGGCGCTTCCTCAGAAGCCAAGCCGCCTCACCACCGCAGCATCCGCAGCTTTGTGCTGCGCACTGGCCGCACCACGGCGGGTCAAGCCAAAGCCTTCACCGATGTCGGTCCGCGCTTCTTGCTCCCGTACACCGGTCAGACCATGGACTTTGCAGTCGTCTACGAGCGCAGCGCGCCGACAATTTTAGAAATTGGTTTTGGCATGGGCGAAGCCACGGCGCAGATTGCAGCGCTGCGCCCCCAAGACAATTTCTTGTGCTGCGAAGTCCACACGCCAGGCGTGGGTGCGCTGCTGAAACGCATCGATGAGCAATCGCTGCCCAACATCCGCATCCTGCAACACGACGCGGTTCAGGTCATCGACCACATGCTGCCGCTGGCCAGCCTGGACGGCGCTCACATCTTTTTCCCGGACCCGTGGCACAAGACCAAACACAACAAGCGCCGGCTGATCCAGCCACCACTGATCACCAAGCTCGCCGCCCGCCTCAAACCCGGCGGTTATTTACACTGCGCCACCGATTGGCAACCGTATGCAGAGCAGATTTTAGAAGTGCTCAGTGCTGAGCCTTTGCTAAAAAATACCGCCGAACCTGAGGCTGGCGGCTACGCCCCCAAACCCGATTACCGGCCCCTCACCAAGTTTGAAAACCGCGGCATCAAGCTCGGCCACGGCGTCTGGGACCTGGTCTTCCAGCGCGTGTGAGCCAACTTCCAGCCCACGGCCTGACCACGCGGCTGGGTGTGAGCCCGAGCTGTGTCGGCTTGCCTGCCGGCCCTTGGCCCACCATCACCGATTTTTTGATTGAACGCTTCCCGGCGATTGGTCGTGATGTTTGGCTTGAGCGCATGCAGTCCGGTCAAGTGGTTGATGAGTTCGGCGAGCCCGTCACGCCCAAGCGACCTTACCGCGGACACATGCGGGTCTATTACTACCGCGCCTTGCCGACTGAAGCGCCTGTGCCTTTTGAAGCCACGGTGCTGTACCAGGACGCGCATTTGGTGGTCGCCGACAAGCCGCATTTTTTGCCCGTCACACCCTCCGGCCATTACCTGCAAGAAACCTTGTTGGTGCGACTGAAAAACCTGCTCGGCATTGACGCCCTGATTCCGATTCACCGGATAGACCGCGAAACCGCTGGCTTGGTGATGTTTGCCGTGCAGCCGGCCGAGCGCGATGCGTACCAAAGCCTGTTCCGCCGGCATGAGGTGACCAAGCACTACCAAGCCGTCGCACCTTGGCGCGCTGACTTGCCCTTGCCGCTGGTGCGGAGCAGCCGGATTGTCGAAGACCAGCCCTTTTTCAGGCAACGTGAAGTGGCCGGTGAGCCCAACAGCGAAACCCATGTCGCGGTGCTCGATGTGCAGGGCCAGCAAGCGCTGTATGCCCTGAGCCCGGTGACTGGCAAGAAGCACCAATTGCGCGTGCACATGAACGCCCTGGGCCTGCCGATTTTGAATGACCGCATGTACCCACCCGTGGCAGACACGCCCGCTGACGACTACCGCTACCCGCTGCAACTGCTGGCGCAGGCGATTGAGTTCACCGACCCGCTGACCGGGCAAGAGAGGCGGTTTGAAAGCCGTCTCAGCCTGACATGGCCTGCCAGCATCGCCAAGTAAAAAGGCGGGCCGTTGAACCGGCTCAGCGCCGTGAGGTCATGGTTGTAACAGAGATTACCGCTTCTGTCGTTGTAAGCGCCTGGGCCTGAAAATCGCGGGATGCAAGATATGACCACGAATGCAATGATCCCCGAGTTGCGCAAGGTACTAAAGCGAATGCCCTCTCCGCTGGAAGTGATGCCCAGTTATGGCTCTTATCTTTCGCCGCCGTAAACGGCCAGTTGAAGTATTTTTACCGCTTAGTCGACAAGAGTGGTGGCAACACCGCAGCCATTCGCAGCGTCAATGTCGATACCTACCTTGATATTGAATTGCGCCAATTCAAATACCGGAACAACATGGTTAAGGAGGATCACCAGGCAGCCGAACGAATCACAAACCCGATGTTGGGCTTCAAGTCGTTTTGGAATGCGCAAAAAAAATTAATTGCTGGAATCGAGACCATGCACGCGATGAAGAAGAGGCTCGCCACAAACGTTAAGGTTGCTCAACCCAACTGTTCATCACGCTTGCCAGATGCTCCCGAACGCGCAGATGCGTTGGTGATGCGTCCCAGCGGCGGTGCCAAGCCAGCGCATAGGGCGTCGGCTGTCCATGGTCGGTAAGGAATACGACCTTCAGCGGAAATACACGTGCCAGCATGTTCGCAGCGAACTCGGGCACCAGCGCGGCATATTCTGTTTTCATAAGCACAAAGGGGACGAGGCCGATGTGGGAAACGAAAAGTCCTATGCGCCGCTGCAGGCCCATGCCGTTGAGCATCAGGTCGACTTCGTTTTTCCGATCAGTCATGTTGGAAATGGTGAGGTAGTCCAGGTCCACCATTTGTTGTGGCGTGAGGGCGGCAGCTCCGCAAGGATGGTCTTGCCGCATGAGGCAGACACGCCGGCTGCTAAGTACCGGCTGCAGCCCGAATCGTGCTGGGTGAACGGCAAAACGGCCGATAGCAAGATCGGTCTCGCCAGAATCGAGTAAGTCCTCAGGCAGGCCTATACCGCTGGGTGCCGTGGAAAAGCGGGCCATTATCCCGGGCAATGCGGTCTCCAGCCAAGGCTGCAGTTCGGGCGTCAAACCGAGCTCAACCGGACTGGTACTGACAATATTAAAAACACGGGCTGGCTCGGTTCGGCGGCTGTTCGCGCCCGGGTCAAGAATCGCGTCGAGCGTGAGCAGCGCGTCGCGAAGCGCGGGCCGCAGTGCCAAGGCGCGTGGCGTGGGCTCGAGTTGACCTTTCGCGTTGACCAGCAGGGGATCGCCAAGGATTTGACGCAGACGAGCCAGGCTGCGACTGATGGCCGGCTGGGTCGTGTGCAAGACCTCGGCCGCGCGGGTGGCACTGCGCAACTCCAGCAATACGTCAAAAACGACTAGCAGGTTCAGGTCCGATCTGCGGAGATTGGTAATGCTCATGGGCGTTAGGTTAGCGCCTGCGGCATACCGGCGGCGGTATCTCGCCATGCGTACAGGTTATTTGTCACCATGCTAGGCAGGCACTAGTATAGACAGACATAACCGCTCGCCACGAGGCGTCAAGGAGACAAAAAATGAACTCAAAGTCCATGCGACTGAACCGTCGCACAGCACTTGCCTTGGTCGGCATTGCAGCGCTAAAAGCACCGCCTTTCGCGTTGGCGCAAACCCCAACAGACTACCCGCGTCGGCCGATCCGGCTGGTTGTCCCCTTTCCGCCGGGCGGCGGCAACGATAACGTAGCGCGGCCCATCGCCGCCAAAGCCGCCGAAATACTGGGCCAGCCGATCGTGATCGACAACCGGCCCGGTGCGGGTACGACCATGGGTGCGGACATCGTCGCCAAGTCGACGGCCGACGGCTACACGCTGCTGATCGGCTCGATCGGTTCCCATATCCTCAGCCGCTACCTTTATAAACGCCTGCCCTACGATCCGGTGAAGGATTTCGAGCCTATTTCACTGCTGGCGACCGCTCCCAACGTGCTAGTGGTGGGCAAGGATTCTAAATACAACTCACTTGCAGAACTCGTGGCGGCAGCCAAGGCCGTGCCCAATAGACTGACCTACGCTTCGCCCGGTATTGGCACCCCTGCGCACCTTGCTGCGGAAATTTTCAAGAAGCAGGTTGGACTGGAAATCCTGCACGTACCTTACAAAGGCGGGGCTAACTACCTGCCGGATGTCATTGCGCAGAGGGTCGACATGGTTTTCGACACCACAACTTCGTCAATGCCGTTTATGCACTCGGGACAATTGCGCGCGCTGGCGATATCGCGTCCGGAGCGACTGCCCGATTTTCCGGGAGTGCCTACCTTCGCACAGGCCGGCTACCCGGCCTACGACACCGGTAGCTGGTATGGCGTTTTTGCGCCGGCCGGCACGCCGAGACCCATTGTCGACAAGCTCGCAGCCCAGTTCCATACTGCGGTGCAGCAAGGCAATGTGAGCAAACTGCTGACTGGCCTAGGCGCAGACGCAGTGGGTAGCAGCGCCCGGGAGTTCTCCGATTTTCTGAAAGCAGAGGCCGTCAAATACGCTCAGGTGATGGCTAACACCCCCATCCAACAGGAATAAACCATGGATACCCACGCGATCGTCACCTTGCCTACCCACAAAACGCTCACCGGCCGCGTGCCGGCCGAAGCCATTTTGGTTTACGAGATACCGCGTTTGCCGGTCGACCTGCTCGCAGCGTTCCGCGCATTGGAGGATCTGTCCTCGGCTGTATCCGATGCGATGGATAGCCTAGGACTTTTCGGTGCCGTCGCGGCTTCTGAGCTGAAGCCGACGTTAATTGGTGTATCCATCGTCGGTCAGGCTGTCACTGTGTTGAACGTGCCGCGCGAGGGCGGGGTGACTGACGCAGTGGACAGTGGCCGCGGTCTGATGGGCGAACAAGAGGCCTACAACCTTGCTGAGCCAGGCGACGTGGTCGTTATTCAGGGCATCCGCAACGGCTCAAACCTCGGCGGACAGTCGGCAACATTGGCGCACCGTGCGGGCTGTACGGGCGCTATAGTGGATGGGTGCCACCGCGATCCAAACGCGTCTATGGAGCTTGGTTTTCCGGTATGGAGCCGGGGCGTAACCCCCGTGACGGGCAAGTGGCGACTGCGCACTGCTGCGATCAATGGCCCAGTGGACGTTGGCGGCGTGAGGGTGCAGGCTGGAGACCTTGTCGTGGCCGATGACGCCGGCGTGGTGTTCGTGCCTTTCGACCGCTGTGCCGACGTGTTGGCCGAAGCCCAACGCATTCACGACGGTGACAGCCGGCAGAAGGCCGATATCGCGCGGGGCATCACGCTGTCCGCATTGGCACGCACAAAATACAAATGAGCATATGACTTCGGTCGATGGTTACGAGATCGCATCTATGGTCGGCGCGGTGGATTGTCATGCACACGTGTTCGGTCCCGCCAAGCGCTTCGGCTTCGACCCGCTAAGTCCTTACACGCCGACGGACGCGCCGGTCGACAGTTACCTGACGCTGCTCGATCATCTTGGTTTGGCGCGCGGCGTTCTGGTGCAGGGTAGCGCCCACGGTCTTGACAACGCCGCTTTGCTGGCCGCTTTGCAGGCCTCGCCCGAAAGACTCAGAGGCATTGCCACCGTGCCGGCTCACACGGCCGCTCCCGACCTGGCAACACTGCGCCGACTCGGCGTTGTAGGCTTGCGTTTTCATAGCGATGAGGATCCCCGCTTTTCGGGCAGCGTGAGTCTGTCGGCTGCCGCTGCACAGGTGCGCTCGCTACAACAGGCCGGGTTCCACGTGCAATTGCTGGCACGCTTGGAAACCATCAGCGAAGTGGCGTTGCGACAGCTTGTCAAAGGCGGCGTTCCGGTGACTATTGACCACTTCGGCATGGTCAATGTGTCGGCCGGGGTCGAGCATTGGGCCTTTCGTCGCCTGTGCGACTGGCTGAGCGAAGGTCTAGTCCATGTGAAGTTGTCAGCCGGTTACAGGCTGGTGTCGCAATCGGACCTGTCGGTGCTGCGCCCTTTTCACGAGTTGCTGGTGAACGCGTATAGCGAGAGGTTACTTTGGGGCACAGACTGGCCGCATCCGCGCTTCAATGGAACGCTGCCGCAGGCCCGCAATCTACTGGCACAATTTCTGAAATGGACGCCAGACCCAATAGTGCAGCGCCGGATTCTAGTGGATAACCCGACCAGCCTTTTTTTTGAAGGAGCGGGCCCAATGGGGTGACTCATGGTGCGCACTGCGCCCAAGCGTTTCGGTTGAACTTTGTTCGCCCGAGTTTCTTTTTTGACACGCGCAAAAACAACTTTTTAGCAGAGTGGGTTGGCCAGAAAACAGGTTCTGTCAGCGGCAACTGTCTAAAGGTTTTTTAGCACCATTACTCACTTTTTTTGTAATGTGCACCTGTGACATGTGGTGCCACTTTGATAGCCCAGCGCGAGGCCAACATGGCAGGATTGAGCGATTCATTCAGGTCGTTGATTGCTACATCCACTGGTATAACGAAAAGCGCATCAAGATCTCCCTTAGCGCACTAAAACCTCTCGAATACCCAGTGAGTCTCGGGCTTACAGCACAAACCAGACCAAGATTTATATCGCTCCCTTACTTTGATGGACACCATCGTCAGCCAACAGGTAAGCTTGTTCAAGAAGACTTTGACGCCCTCTTGCCGCAGTGAATCAACTCAATGACACGAACTTCAAACTTTGATTTTTTTGGCTGTGATCTGATACTTGAAATCGTCAGGCGCGTAAGAGTCAAATCGACCTTCGATGTTTTCAGCCGTCGGGTACATGAAAAAACCGAGCTTGTCGCCTTTGGACTCGGGCAAGGCCAAGTCATGCGCCGTGTTGAAAGCCATCCAGTTGCCCTCCCAGCCGCCAAACAGCGCCTTGTTGACGGGCGCCACCACGGGGTTGGTGATGTTCTTGATCCAATCGGTGGTTTCCAGGCGCATGACTTTGGCCACATCGGCCGGGTCCATCGCCGCCCAGCCGTAACCCGACAAGTATACCTCTGAACGGCAGTGCTGCGCGCCCTTCAGGCTGGCAGGGTTGCCCGACAGCTCTTTGTAGCCAAAGGCCGAAGGCACCAAACGGATACCGTAGACATCACGCGCAGGAATACCAACCGAGCGGCACAGACCGACAAACAAGGCGTTCAAGTCGGCGCACTTACCGCCCAGATTGCCGGTTTCCAACATGGTCTTGATGTCGCCTTCGCCGCAGCCACGCACGGTCGGTTCACGGTACGTATTGACCACGATCCAGTCGTACAACATCTGGGTTTTTTGCACGTCCGTCTTGGCCCCTTTGGTGGCGGCCAGAGCGGTCTTACGCACAATGCCATCGGTTGGAATCAAGGCCGTAGCGCGGGTGTAGTAGCGCAAAGTGTCAGCCGACTCGGCAGGAGCCGTTTTGTTGGCCCAGTCGGTGACGCGGTTTTGGGTCTGCACGCGACTGGTCAGCTCGACAAAAGGTTGGGCTTGGTCGGCGGCAAACGCCACCATCAACATCTTCACGCCTTGCTTGCCGTCCGTTGTCATCTGGGCAGCACCGTTGCTAAAAAAACTGCTTTCTTGCGACTGCTGATAGTCGCTATTGACCGACGGTACCGGCAACCAAACCTGCGTCGCGCCCACCGGTTTGACGATGTCAACGCGAGTGGTCACTTCAAATGTGCGCCAAGGGCTGCTTTGAGGTGCGAACTCGCGGCGGGTCGGGGCCGGTGTTTGGGCAAATCCCAGGCTTGGCAAAACAGCTGCGGCAGCGGCAGCTGCCGAATGTTTGAGGAATGTGCGACGTACGGTGGTCATGAAAAAACTCCGGATGGGTGAGTGGCAACGTGCATCGGCGCAGGTAAAGGTGCGCCGAGATGTTCCAGCAATATGTTCTGAGCAGCTGAAATGAGCAGGCCCACGGCCCCGAAAGACCGGACAGATTATGACTCGACGCTGCTGCGGCCGCTGGTTGAAGGTTGAAGCGTTTGAAGCGGCGGGGAAAAAATTACTGCAAGCCGTCGACCAGCCTCTCAGCGGCTTTGCCCGTCCAGTCAACTTCGCCCTGAACCCTGCTTCGCGGTTGGCCGCGGCTGTCGATCATCAGCGTGGTCGGAAAGACCTTGACACCCCACTCACGGGCCAATCGCCCATGACCGTCGAGCAGCACCGGCAAGGTCACACCCGTGGATTGGGCGAAGCGAATCGCACGCGCCGGCGCTTCCTTGAAGTTGATCGCCAGTACCAGCAGTTTGTCGGGGCCATACAGGTCAGCGAGTTGCTGCAGCGAGGGCATTTCGGCGCGGCAAGGCTCGCACCAACTGGCCCAAAAATTCAGCAGCACGGGACGGCCCTGCAAGTCGGCCGCACGCCAGCGCTTGCCGGTGCTGTCGAGCAAATCAAGCGCGGCCAAAGACCCAGTCCAAGGGGAGACCACGAAAGCCGGACCGGTCAGCGACTGAGAGGCGTTTTGGGCTGCAGCCCAGGGCGCCGCCAAACCCGCTCCGGCCAACGCCAGTGCGCTTTGCAAGCAACGCCGCCGCGAAGGATTGTGTGAAGTGTTCAAACCCGCTCGGCCACCCAGGCCTGAACAGAGTCGAGCGCAGCATTGACACGCGATGGATCTGTGCCGCCGGCCATGGCCATGTCGGCCTTGCCGCCGCCTTTGCCGCCCACTTGCTGAGCCACAAAGTTAACCAGCTCGCCGGCTTTGACTTTGCCCGTGTTATCGGCGGTGACACCGGCGGCAATTTGCACCTTGTCACCGTCGACCGCAGCCAGCACGATGACGGCGGTTTTGAGCTTGTCTTTGAGCTTGTCCATGGTGTCGCGCAAGGTCTTGGCGTCGGCGCCTTCCAGACGAGCGGCCAACACTTTCACACCATTGATGTCGATGGCTTGCAGCATCAACTCGTCACCTTGCGATGAAGCCAGCTTGCCCTTCAACGCGGTCACTTCTTTTTCAAGAGCACGCACTTGGTCCAGCACTTGGCCGATGCGGTTTTGCAGCTCGACCGGGCTGGCCTTGAGCGATGAGGCGGCCGCCTGCACGGTGGCTTCCAGCGACTGCAAATAAGCCAGCGCGTTGGCGCCTGTCACAGCCTCGATCCGACGCACACCCGCAGCCACACCGCTTTCGCCAACAATTTTGAACAGACCGATGTCGCCGGTACGGCCCACATGGGTACCGCCGCAGAGTTCCTTGCTGCTGCCGATGCTCAGCACGCGCACGGTCTCGCCGTACTTTTCGCCGAAGAGCATCATGGCGCCGGTTTTTTGCGCCGACTCCAAGTCCATCACCGCCGCGTCCGTGGCGGCGTTGGCCAGAATTTCGGTGTTGACGCGAATCTCGATCTCACGAATCTGTGCGTCGGTCACGGGCGCGTTGTGCGCGAAGTCAAAACGCGTGCGCTCGGGGTTCACCAAGCTGCCCTTTTGCTGCACGTGCGTGCCCAGCACTTCACGCAAAGCCTTGTGCATCAAATGCGTGGCGCTGTGGTTGCGCACGGTGGCTGCGCGCAAGTCCAAATTCACCTGCGCTGAAACGTGATCGCCGACGTTGAGCGTGCCTTGGGCCACCTCGCCGTGGTGACCAAACACATCGGCTTTGATGCGCTGCGTGTCGCCAACCTCAAAGCGGGCCGAGCCACTGACCAGCGCGCCTTCATCGCCGACCTGACCGCCGCTCTCCGCATAAAAAGGCGTAGTGTCCAGCACCACCACCCCGGTCTGGCCGGCACTCAAAGCCACCACGGGCACGCCGTCGAGGTACAGCGCAACGATCTTGGCTTCGGCCTGCAAGTGCTCGTAGCCGACGAATTCATTGCCTGCGCCGGTGTAGTCCAGCGCGCGGTCCATCTTGAACTTGCCGGCAGCACGCGCCTGCGTCTTTTGCTTCTCCATCGCCACGGCAAAGCCGGCTTCGTCAACGCTGAGGCCGCGCTCGCGACACACGTCAGCCGACAAATCAAGCGGGAACCCGTAGGTGTCGTGCAGCTTGAAGGCGACCTCGCCCGGCAGCACGGCAACGCCACCAACCAAGGCCGTATCAAGGATCTCCATGCCGATGGCCAGCGTTTCAAAGAAGCGCTCTTCTTCGGTCTTCAAAATATCGGTGATGCGCTTTTCATCGGCTTTGAGACGTGGATATGCGTCACCCATCTGCTGCACCAGGTCCGCCACCAGCTTGTGAAAAAACGGCGTCTTTTTACCCAGCTTGTAGCCATGGCGAATCGCCCGACGAATGATGCGGCGCTGCACATAGCCACGGCCTTCGTTGGACGGCACGACACCGTCACTGACCAAAAATGCGGTGGCGCGAATGTGATCGGCGATGACGAACAAAGACTTGTTGCCCAAGTCGGTCTCGCCGGTTTCACGCGCAGCGGCCTTGATCAGCGCGTCAAAAATATCGATCTCGTAGTTGCTGTGAACGTGCTGAAGAATGGCAGCCAAACGCTCCAAGCCCATGCCAGTGTCGACGCAAGGTGCAGGCAGCGGTTTGACAGAGCCGTCTGGCTGCATGTCGAACTGCATGAAGACGTTGTTCCAAATCTCGATGTAGCGGTCGCCGTCTTGTTCGGGTGAGCCGGGCGGGCCACCGGCAATCTGAGGGCCGTGGTCAAAAAAGATCTCACTGCACGGACCGCAAGGGCCGGTGTCGGCCATCATCCAGAAATTGTCGGATTGATACTTAGCACCCTTGTTGTCGCCAATGCGCACCACGCGCTCAGGCGGCAAACCGATTTCTTTCGTCCAGATGTCGTAGGCCTCGTCGTCGTCAATGTAGACCGTGGCCCAGAGCTTGTCGGCTGGCAGTTTGTAGACTTCGGTCAGCAGCTCCCAAGCCCACTTCAGCGACTCGCGCTTGAAGTAGTCGCCAAAGCTCCAATTGCCCAGCATCTCAAAAAACGTGTGGTGACGCGCGGTGTAGCCGACGTTTTCCAAGTCGTTGTGTTTGCCGCCGGCACGCAAGCAAGCTTGCACCGATGCAGCACGAACATAAGGACGTTTGTCAGCACCGAGGAACACATCTTTGAACTGCACCATGCCTGAGTTGGTGAACATCAGCGTCGGGTCATTGCCGGGCACCAGCGGGCTGGACTGCACCACCGTGTGGCCTTTGGACGCGAAGAAATCAAGAAAAGTCTTGCGGATGTCGGCGACGGTGATATTGGGTTGGCTCATCTTAGAAGGGCTCTGTTGACCTCAGACCCACGAGGGCCCAGGCTGCATGTAAGTGCTTGTTTCGGGTAACCCGTGATTATAAGTTTTGAGGCACGCCGTTACCATCGCTGCCAAGATCGACCCAATGGACACGACCATGACATTTGAAAACCCAGCTTTTTTACCGAGACCTGGCGCTCTCCCAGAGCTCAACAGCACCCGCCGAAAACTGCTACAGGCATCGGCTGCGGCCATGGCCGCACCTTGGTCGCTGACACATGCGGCAGGTCAAATTGCGGGCGGTAAAACCATCACGCTGGTCGTGTCTTATGCCGCAGGCGGCGGTGCCGATTTGATGGCTCGGTTGATTGCGCCCCGCTTGGCGGAGGCTTTGGGCCAAACCGTGGTGGTCGACAACAAACCCGGGGCCAGCGGCCAGATAGCCGCCAGCCAAGTGGCACGCGCGACGCCGGACGGCACGCAACTCTTGCTTGACGCATCGTCCTTTGCAGTTAACCCGTCGCTGTTCACCAAGTTGCCTTACGACTCCGAAAATGCCTTCACGCCGCTGGCCATCCTGGCACTTTTCCCCAATGTGTTGGTGTGTTCGCCCAACTTCCAAGCCAAAAACGTGCGGGAGCTGATCAGCATGGCCAAGGCCAAGCCAGGTCAGATTTCCTACGCCTCGTCAGGCAATGGTTCCGCACAACACTTGGCCGGCGCGCTCTTTGAAGCGCGCGCCGGTGTGAGCTTGGTGCATGTGCCTTACCGCGGTGGCGGGCCCGCTATGAACGATGTCATGGCCGGGCAAGTGCCGCTGTTTTTTGCCAATGTAGCCTCGTCACTGGGGCAAATTCAGTCGGGTCGGCTGCGGCCACTGGCGGTGACCAGTCGCCTGCGCACACGCGCCCTGCCCGATATTCCGACCATGCAAGAAGCTGGCGTTGCCGCATATGAAGTGCTGGAGTGGAACCCGGTGCTCGGCCCCGCCGGCATGGACCCCCAGGTCAAGTCCGTGCTGGTGGCCGCCTTGCGCAAAGCCATGGCTGACCCGGAAGTGCTAGGCCGCGTCCGCGCATTGAGCGGCGAGGTTTTTCCAGACGGTGCCGATGACCGTGCTGCGGCCTTTCTCAAAGCCCAGCAAATCCAGTGGGGCCAAGTCATCCGCGATCGAAAAATCACCGCCGGGTGACCGGTAGGTCAATGCTGAGTGGCAGACACTCAGGTTGACGGTTTCCTGTAAAGTTAAAAACCAGTGCCCGAAACGGGGCGCATCACCACAACAGAGACGCAACACCATGGACATGAAAACCTCCCCCCTTTCCCTGCTCAACGACCCGAGTCTTTTGAAGACTGATGCCTTCATCAACGGCCAATGGGTCCAGGGCAGCAGCCGCTTTGATGTGAACGACCCGGCCACCGGCCTGAAGCTCGCCGACGTCGCCAATTTGGGGCCCAAAGACGCCAACTCGGCCATTGACGCCGCCAACGCTGCCCTGCCCGCATGGCGTAAAAAAACAGGCAAAGAACGCCACGCGATTTTGCTCAAATGGTATCAATTGCTGATGGCCAACGTGGAAGACTTGGGCCGCATCATGACGGCCGAGCAAGGCAAACCCTTCGCAGAAGCCAAAGGCGAAGTCGCTTACGGCGCCAGCTTTGTCGAGTGGTACGCCGAAGAGGCCAAGCGCGTGAACGGTGAAACGCTGCCGCAGTTTGACAACAACCGCCGCCTGATGGTGCTGAAACAACCCATCGGCGTTTGCGCGGCCATCACGCCGTGGAACTTTCCGCTGGCCATGATCACCCGCAAAGTCGCTCCGGCGCTGGCTGCCGGTTGCACAGTGGTCATCAAGCCGGCCGAGCTGACGCCACTGAGCGCGCTGGCCGCAGCCGAACTCGCCCTGCGCGCCGGTATTCCAGCGGGCGTGCTGAACGTGCTGACCGCAGACAGTGACAACTCCATTGCGGTGGGCAAAGTCTTTTGCGCCAGCGACGTGGTGCGCCACATCAGCTTCACCGGCTCCACGGAAGTCGGCCGAATCTTGATGGCACAAAGCGCGCCCAGCGTTAAAAAACTCTCCCTCGAACTTGGCGGCAACGCGCCCTTCATCGTCTTTGACGACGCCGATGTGGACTCCGCTGTGGAAGGCGCGATGGCCAGCAAATACCGCAACGCCGGCCAGACCTGCGTCTGCGCTAACCGCATCTATGTGCAAGAGGGTGTGTACGACGCCTTCGTTGAGAAATTCGCCGCCAAGGTCAAGGCCCTCAAGGTCGGCAACGGCTTTGAAGACGGCGTGGTGCAAGGCCCGCTGATCGAGGACGCCGCGATTGATAAGGTGAAACGCCATGTGGCCGATGCCCTGGCCAAAGGCGGCAAGTTGATGGCGGGCGGTAAAGCGCTGACCGGCCAGTTCTTCGAGCCCACCGTGATCTCAGAAGCCACCGGCGACATGCTCTGCGCGCGTGAAGAAACTTTTGGTCCATTTGCGCCCGTGTTCCGTTTCAAGAATGAGCAGGACGCCATTGACGCTGCCAACAACACCGAGTTTGGTCTGGCCAGCTACTTTTACAGCCGCGACATCGGCCGCATTTACCGCGTGGCGGAAGCCCTCGAGTACGGCATGGTCGGCATCAACGCTGGCGTGATCGCCACCGAGCACGTGCCCTTCGGTGGCGTCAAGCAGTCCGGCCTCGGCCGCGAAGGCTCCAGCCACGGCATGGACGAATACTTGGAAATGAAGTACCTCTGCTTGGGCGACATTCAGAAGTAACCCGACGACTCCCAAGTCACGCTCAAAATTCCGTCGCTGCGCTCGCTATGACACATTTCCGTCTCTGCGAGCGAAGCGTGGCAGTCCATCACTGAGCCACTCCAAGATGGATGGCCGCGCTGCGCTCGCCATGACACATTTCCGTCTCTGCGAGCGAAGCGCGGCAGTCCATCACTGTGCGACTCCAAGATGGATGGCCGCGCTGCGCTCGCCATGACACATATTCTTCCCTACGCT